>CAYMXT010000077.1:0-16590 GCA_964394415.1 uncultured Planctomycetales bacterium | reverse complement strand
GACTGGACGGGCATGGGCTGGGCGCGCTTCTCGACCGGCGGCGCCGTCCACACCCCAGCCGCACGTATTCTACCGCCCCCCAAATGACCCGTGCGCGGCCGCATTTCACGCCTGAACAGGGCTTGACGCAGGTGCGTACACTTGAATGACGACGCCCCGCGGAGAATGGTCCGCGCGGCGGAGCGGGCCGGCGTAACGGCCCGCGGCCCCCGGCCGGGCAACTCGTTCTCGCCGGCCGGGAGCGTTCTGTGACCGTCCCGCCGGCGCGCGCTGCGCAGCGGGACCGTCGGCTGGGATGGACAGTCTGGACACGTCGGTGTCGCGCGTCGCGCGACTACGGTGACCACTTCCCGGTACGCCGGGCGACCCGCGGGCGGGTCGGCCCTGCCGTCGAGCAGGCACACAGACAACGCACAGCGGCGTGTGGAGCGCCACCTCGGGAGCTGTGGCGCTCCAGCGCCGCTCTGGCCCACGCATCCGCTAGCAGCGCGCCGCGGAGTCTGGGGCGTCGTCGGATGGCGTCCCGCGCGGCGCGCCTTTCATTTTCGCATTGTACCTCCGCCTGGTCGCGGAGCACACGGTTTTCTCAGGCAGAGCGCACGTCCAGCCCGGCGGCGCCGTGGTCGGTGGTTTGACCGCAGGTGCGCTCCGGAGGAGGGAGCGGCCGCGCCCGCCGGCTGGACGTGCCGGTCTGGCCTGCGCCGCTGCCAGGCGCGGACGCCGCACCCGCACGGCTGGGCCGTTTCCTTGCGGTTTCGCGCGTGTTATGATGCGGCTGCGCCGACGGGGCGTAGCTCAGCCTGGCTAGAGCGCGTGGTTTGGGTCCACGAGGTCGCAAGTTCGAATCTTGTCGCCCCGATTCGGTTTACCCACGACCGCCCTGTTGGGCGGTCGTTTGGTTTCCAGAGGGGGCCGGCGGCGGGGTTCAGCAGCATTTCGCCGCGCTTCTGTGACGGCCATACTGTGATCCGTTCGATGTAGCTGGCGATCACCTCGCGCGTGCGGTCGTTGCGGGCGCCGGCCATTGCCTCGCGGAGCCCGGCCAGCCGTTCCCGCGCCCAATTCCGTAGTCCGGCGACGTCGAAGCTGCCGTTGGAACGCTCTGCGTTGCGGAGTTCGTCCTCGAGCGCTTCCTTGCGCTTCCGGAGCTGCGTCAGGCGGTCGTTGAGTAGGACGAGGTTGGCGGGGTCGATGTTCATGGTCAGCGCCGCGACCGTGTCGTTGATCTGCTGCAGCTCCCCTGAGACGCGATCCGTATCCGCCTTGCTCGATTGCTGCTGCGCGGCCGTTGCCACGAAGCGCTCGACGGCCGTCTCAAGCGCGTCCTCGTCGGCCAGGACGATGCTCTGGAGCTTCGCGAGCACCCACGCCTCGAGCGGCTCGGCCCGGAGCGTGGACGGCGTTTGACAGACCGTTGTCCCGTGCGAACGGCGGCCGGCGCAGCTGTAGTAGCTCGTGATCACTGGCGTCCGGCCGGAGCGCCGGCCCTTGTGCCGCGGATCGCCCCAGTACTTGTGCCCGCAGTCGCCGCAGATGAGCACGCCGGTCAGCAGCCAGCGACGATTGCGATGGCCGGCGCCGCCGCGCTTGCTGGCGCGCTCTCGGACCATCGCCTGGGCCTTGTCCCAATCCGCGGCGCTGATGATTGCGGGGACCGCGCCCTGGACGACGACCCAGTCCTCCTTCGGCGTCTTGATGACCTTCGTCTCGTGGCCCTGCCGCTGGCGCTGCTCGGCCCGGCCGTTGCGCACGCGGTAGAACTTCGCCTCGGACCGGCGGTTCCAGACGAGGTCACCGCGGTACGTCGGGTTTTCCAGCAGCGACTTGATCGTCGTGAAGTTCCAGACATCGTGGCAGGGCGCCGGGATGCCACGCGCGTTGAGATCGGCGGCGATCGAGGCGAAGCCCACGCCGTCGAGGCACATCTTGAAGATCTGCTTGACTACCTTCACCCGCTTCGGGTCGGACAGCGCGAGGCGGGCGCGGCATTCGCGGCCGGGTTTGGCGAACGCCTGGCCCTTGGCGTAGCGGGCCTGCAGCTTGCCGTCCTTGTCGTAGACCTCGCGCACGCGGCCCGGGTTGAAGCGGATGCGGAAGATCAGCGACCCGTCCGGGGCGATGATCTCGCGGTCGTACCCATACGGCGCCGCCCGCCCTGGGTCGGACTCGCCCAGCACGGCGCTGATCTGGCCGCGCAGCGTGTTCTGCGACAGGCTGATCGAGTACTGCCGATTCTGGAACTGCTTGACGGTCCGCAGCACGTCGCCGTCGATGCCCTCACGGGCCAGGTAGTCTTCCGTGACCGACAGCAGCGTCGCGCCGGCCTTCCGCAGGATGTAGCGGTAGTGCTCGGTCTCGGTGACGTCGCCGCGGCTGAAGCGGTCGCTGTTCCAGACGATCACGGCTTTGAACAGGCCGCGCTGCGCGTCCGCGATCATCTGCTGGAACCCGGGCCGCTTGTCGGCCGACGTGCCGCTGATCGCGTCGTCCACGTACTCGCGGATGATGTCGTAGCCGTGCTCGGCAGCCCAGCGGGCGATCTCGCTGCGCTGGTCACCGATGCTCTGCTCCTGGCGGTCGGTCGAGCGCCGCAGGTAGGCGACGGCGGGGATGGTCGCCGGGGCCGTGGCCGGGATCACGCGGTGGACGGTTGCGGTTCGCACTGGCATCACTCCTTTCGCTCACGCGGACCGGGCCCGCGGTCACCATCAGGGCTCAACTCGGCAACGGAATCAAGGCCGATTCGCGGCGGAACTTGAGTCGCTGTCGGTAGGCCCGTTGGCGGCAGGCCGCCCGGCAGTAGCGGGCCTCCGGCCGACTGGCGAAGAACATGTCGCCGCAGGTGCGACAGCAGCGCCGATAGCAGCCGCGCGAGTCGCCCCGGCGCCGCCAAGTCGCCTCCAGCAGCATGCGGCGGGTCAGGAACATGATTGCTGCGTTCTCCCCGCTCCGTTACGGCTGATTGTCCGCCGCGATAAATAAACTCTCATTATCCTGGCCGGTCGTTCCGCGGGCCCAGAGGAAAAACTCGCCCTGGTAGGACCCGTGACGCCATTCGCCGGGTCAGCCGCGCCAGATCGTGTCGGCAACGACGCCGCGCGGCAGCCCGATCCCAATGCGGCGTCGGATGGATGTCGTGCCCTTATGGAACGCTAGCTCGTACTCGAACTCGTGGTTGCGTTCGCACATGAACGCGAGGGTGATCATCACGCCGCGGCCCTTCGGCGGAACGTTGGGATCGAGGCGCAACCCTGCCGCCGTGACGAGCAGCTCCCCGGGTGAACGTCCGGCAGGCACGACATGCACCGCCACGGGATAGACGTTTTCGTATTGGCAGGCGGGACAGAGCAGCACCGGCTCACCACCGCAGGCGGGCTTCGCCACGGGGATGTAGCTGGCGGCCAGCGCGCGCAGCAACTGTTCATGCTTCTCGTTGAACATCGCAGCCTCCTTGCTCTTCGTGGGGCATCGTGGCCGCGGCCATCCGTAGCTCAGCGGCTCGTTGTGGGTTGAGGTCCGCGCAGCGATCCGCGAGTTGAAGCAGGCGGTCGTGCCAGGCGGCCGGCGCCCAGCCGTCGCGCGGGCGTGCAAGCTCAGCGATCGTCGGGGGCAGGTGCTCGGCGCCGCCTGTGAGCCAGCGCGCGGTACACTCGGTTCCATCCCGAGCTGGCGATGGTGGGGCGGGCGGAAAACGGTCGCAGACCTTGGCAGACCTTCGTGGCAGGTCTGCGGCAAGGTCTGCAACGGCATCTTCTTGCGCAGCCAGGGCTTGCAGCGATGTGCAGACCTTCGCAGACCTTTTTTCCATTCCTCGCGGCGCGGGCGGGAGTACTGATTCGCGCTGGGGATGCGTGTGCGTGTTATTTGCGCCCGCGTATACGGTGGGGGTAGCCAAAAGGTCTGCGAAGGTCTGCGGGCCGTCGCAACTCTCACCAGCGAAGGAAGTTAGCGCTGCAGACCTGGATGCAGACCTTACGCAGACCTCGGGGGGTTGATCGCCGGAGGTCTGCACGAGCCGATAGGCCAGCCGGCCTGCATGGTCAGGTCGCTGCCCCACCGTCAGCCGCAGGCCGCCGATGACGCAGTCGCGCTTCGCCGAAAGGCGCATCCCGAGCTGCGTAACGGCCCCGCGCTGCGTCTCGCTCCGCACAACGGTCGGTAGCAGGTCAGTGCGCTTGCCGTCTGTATCCCAAAGCAGCTCGGCCAGATCGCTGACGCCGACCCACGCGTCATGCCAGCGCTCCCACCAGGCGAGCACAAACGCGCGCCATTCGCTGGTTTCGGTATCCGCCTGGCGCCGGAGTTCATCCGCGTTGGCCAGGAAGCCGGGAACGCCGGCGATATCGAGGATGCCGCTGAGCACGCCGGCATAGCTTTCAAAGGCACCCATCACCTGTTTGCCGACCGGGCGTCCCGCGGCCAGCCACGCGCGGCACAGCGTCAAGGCGGCGGCAACCAGCGCAGTGCGGTGCTCGCGCACGTGCGCGACCAGATTCGGGTAGCGGAAACCCGTCCGTTGCTCGGGGGCTTCGACCTTGGCGTCGAGCCGAATCCAAACGACGCGGCGGGCCAGCTCCTTGCTGAAGGCCAGGTTGTTTCCGGTGCAGACCCAGACGGAGCGATTGGGAATGGTTACGACGCGCGTCTGGCCGAGGACGCGGTCGGTCCACAGCGTCGCGGTCAGGGCCGCGGCCAGGTGCTCGGAGTCCAACCGCGTTGTGGCGTTGTCGAAGCCGATGACCGGCTTGCCCGCGACCAGCTCAGACGTGATGCGTTTACGCCATTCGTCCGGGTCGCGCGCGCCGCTGCGAATGTCCAGGCTGAACCCCAGCGCCGGCCACAGGCAGGCCTGCACCAGCAGCCCCTTGCCCGTGCCCGGTGTCGGCGCGTCCACCGCATGCAACGGCGTCGGACCATCGATCAGCGGGCGGACGAAGGGCAGCAGCACGAGCGCGATGGCATTCGCGCGACCGGCGGCGTCGACAAACGGGAAGTCCGCCATGATGTCAGTGAGGGCATCGCGCGCCGCCGTGATCTCATCGCGTGTCGGGTGTTCCGGAATGGCTGGCAAGTCGCGGAGCGTGCGGTGGTGCCACAGGCCGCTGGCGGAATCGTAGCCGTCCGCGACGATGAGGTAGCCGTCCGCCGTGAAGGTTGGACAGGTGACGATGCCCGCCAGCGGCGGCAAGTCGATCGCCGGCAGTGCCAGCAGGTCGCGCGCGACGGCGAGCGGCGGGAGATCGGGCAGCAGGTAGTCGCCCCGCTCCCTGCTGTGGTGCAGAGTAAGCCAGTCGGCGGCATTGGTCAGTTCGCCGCGCAGAGCATCGGCGTCGAGTTGCTGTATCTGCGGAACAGCCTGGTCGCGATCGTCCCGAACGAGGGCGACCCGCGCTACGCCGCCGGAGCGGGCGAACAGACGGAGCGGGTCGTTCGAGGCTGTCAGGGCAGCGAGCGCGTCCGCGCGGAGGTCTCGAAGCTGTCGCTCATTGGCCTGGATGCGCTGGCAACCATGAGATTCCGGTGCGGGCGGCGGGCTCTGCGGCATGGGCAACTCTGGTGGGCGCCGTTCCGGGTCCTTCTCCGTCGGTGCCTGCGGGACCCTCAAGTGCAGCAGACGCTCATGCAGAACTGCCGGGGCGACAGCGCCGTCGAGTTCGGCCACTGCGGAGACGAAGCGGGCCCGTGCCCTGGCGCTGTCGAGGTCGAGTTTGTCGCTGAAGAGGGGACCGCCTTCCGGCAGGTCCGACCAGCGGAACACACGCACCGCGACTTTCCCGCCCCGACGAGAGCGCTTTTCTGCGTGCAGCAGGAACGGCCCGGGGGTCACGGCTGTGAGAAGCCGGACGCGTAGTTCCACCAGCGCGGCGTCATTCGCCTCGCGTCCCAGCGAGTCGAGCTGCGCGACCACCCAAGCTCGCAGATCCTTGGCGCCATCGGGCGGCAGCGCCACGGGCACCGGCAAGCCCCAGGCCTCGCAGAGCTTTCCCGCGACGGCCTCGGCGCCCTCCTTGCCCGGCCAGCGGCCGTCGGGTTTGCGGTCGTTCTCACCGAGGACAATCATGCGCCGACGGCGGCACACCTGGGCAAGCAGCTCGGCCCCGCCACTGTTGCTGGGGCGGCCGATGACGTTGAGGCCGATGGCGCGCCCGGCGAGGACATCCGAGGGGCCCTCAACAATCAACAAGGGATCGCTAAGCTCACGCCAGCCCAGCGGCAGGATCAGCCCGCGCCGGCCGCCGGCCATATGCCCCTTGCGCGCTGTTGGCCAGCGCAGCCCGAGGCCGATGATCCGGTCGTGTGCGTCGTACTCCGGAAACATCCAACATCCAGGCTCGCCTTCGTGTTGCTGCGTTTCCGGATTCCACCAGCGCCTCTCGGACCACCAGCCGACCTGGATCGAGTCAAGTGCAGATATGGGCAACCCCAGCGCCGCAGCCAGCGCCGCCCCGCGCTCATCGGTGAGGTTGGCGACGAGGCGCGGGTAGTTCTCCGTCAGCCACTGGGGGTCGATTCTGTCGCCGAAGCACGACACGGCCGATCGTGTTGGCACTTCCCGCGAATGGGCAGTCTCGCGCGCGGCTTCGACGCCCTCCGCATCGCCAGCGGAACGCGCGGCCCGCGAGCGCGCATGCTCCCGGCCGACCTCGACGTACATGCCAGTCGTCCCATCCTTGGCCATGCCCCTGAATGTGAAGCCGGGCACTTCGCGCGGCGTCGGCGGCCGCCGGCACAGCACCAGCCCGTCCTCGCGCCGGCCGCACGAATCCCGGTGCCCACAGATCGGGCATGCGTGGCGTGTATACTCGCGGATGGGCCCGTTCATGCATCGTCCTCGATGATGTCCCTGGCCAGCGCACGCCGAACCCGCTGCCCCACGCCTTCGAGGAACACGGCCTCCGAGCGCTCGGCTTCCACTTCGGCCCGGAACGCATCGTGATCGATGACCGCATCCAGCGCTTCTCGCAACAGCCGCTGGAGCTCCGCCGGAGGAAGGGCCTCCAACTCGAACACGTCCTCGCCGTGCTCCGCCGTGAACTTCGCGTACGTCGATGCCCCTGACTTCGCCTTCATCTGCGGCGGCAGACACAGCGCGCGCACCTGCTCGGCCGTCAGCGCCACCTTGACGGCCGTCACCTGGTCGATGCCGAAGTCGTCACGCAGCGAACGCGCGAACGAGGCGGCGATGTTCTCACCGTCCGGGTCGAAGTCCGACAGCAGCAGGACGATCAGTTTCTCGCGGCCGCTTCGGCGATAGCGCTCGGCCAGATCGCGGCGCGGGCCAATGCTGCAATATCCGCGGCCGATGGTGAGGGGGACGCAGTACTCCTGGGCGACCGGCTCCACGATGCCACGGACCGTCAGCTTCTCCGCGACGATCTCGATGTGGTTGGGCTGGCTGCGCTGGTAGTCGCGCCAGTAGCCCTGGAAAAGTCCGTCCAGCTCGCGCCGCAGAAATGCCCGCGCGTTGGGATCGGCCTGCCAGGCGACGACCGGCCGGGTCTCGTCGGCGATCGCCTCCCACGGGATATGACCAGCCAGGCGCGCCCGGGTCAGCAGGTCCGTCAGATCTTGATAGCTGGCCCGATCGTTCGCGTACGCCGAGTCGGGCTTGGCGGCATGGCGCAGCGGCGGATTGTTGAGCAGCGCGTAGTGGACCGAGCGGTCGCTCAGCGGCCAGAACTCCACGCGCTCCGCGAGAATCTGCTTCACCGCCGCCAGCATCGGCCCCTTGGCTCGGCTGATGCCCTTGCGCCGTCGGGTGCCGGACATTTGCACCGGGGTGAGCGCCGAAAAGTCGGACTTGTCCGACTTTCGGCGGCGGTGCTCCAGGAGCGCCTGGTGGGCTGTCTGCGGATCGAGGGAGACCACCTCCTCACGGAGCTGCTCGTCCAGCGACTTGGTCCGTTGCCGGTTGTATTCCCGCAGCAGCCGCACGAAGCGGTCGAGGTCGTCGCTGCGACGGAGCGGCTCAATCCGACACGGCACGCGCTCCAGGCCAGCGACGAGTGCGGCCGCGTACCGCCGGTGCCCGCTGAGAATCCACCGATCGCGCGTGACGACGAGCGGTTCCTTCACCCCGAAACGCGCGATGCTCTCGGCCAGCGCGAGGATCTCCGGATCTTCGGGGTCAACGGGGCGGTAGAGCTGGTCGTTCTCCGGCGCGGAGCGGATCGCGTCCAGCGGCAGGTCCCGAACCGCACCGGTCTGCGTATGCAGGTACGGTAGATCGGAGTCCGCCGCCGGAGCTTGAGATTGCATTTGACAGTCGCTCATCAAGTCGGGCACCGACATTCAGGTCACCAGCGCCGCAAAGACCTCGCGCTGCCGCGCCGTGACGGCGCCGAGCGCGGCCAAGATGCTCCGGCGTGCCGCGGCAGTGTTCTCAAGGGCGCTATGCACTTCGACCCGCTGCCGTGCGGCCTGACTTACCGACTCATCGCCAGCGACGAGCTCGGCGAAGTGGCTGTTCGCAGTGGACGGGTTCGCCTTCTGGAGCACGCGGCGCTGGCTGGCCAGGCGGCGCTCCGCGGTCGCGACCGCTTGGTCATACTCCTGACCCGCGTCCCGATGCCGGTCCAGCAGCCGCTGCTCGATCTGCCCCAGCACGTCCTCGCGCTCATCGAGGACGTGCCGCAGCTCGCGCAATGCGTCCCAAGTCTCGCCCCGCAGCCGCGCCCGCTCGGCCATGAGCTCAGCGCTGCTTCGCTCCTGCCCGCCGTTGAAGTCGGCGAAGCGCTGGCGGTCCGCAGCTAGGATCCTCAGCCGGGCCGTAGCCAGCGCGGCGCGGTCGTTGTGCCCCTCGATCATCGCCAGCAAATCCACGTCTCCGGCGGACATGCCGGTGTCCAGCGCAACCAGACCGAGCCGATCGAGAAGCTGCGCGTCCTTGCTGTTCTCCGTACACCAATCCATCGCTACCACCTTTCCTGCCGGCCGTTGCCTTGAATCCTCCCACCGCCCGCTCGGCCAGCAGACCGGGCGGCGGGCTATACCCACAAGCGGGCGTCAGATCAGATTGGCTCCGTTGTGATGCCCCTCCCGACGACTACGGCCATCGCCGTCGTGGCAACAGGATTCGATTGCTTCCAGGGCCCGCTGCCACTCGGCCAGCAGCCAGTTGGCCAGAATCTCGTGGCGCTGCGCCCAGCGCGCTTCAGCCTCCGGCGACGGCTCGGCCGCGGCGACGGTCAGCGCAAATCCGCTGACGATCTCGGTCTCGGGCGTATCCGCCGTCACCGCTCGCCCCTCGCACGGTGTGAGTCGATGGCGTTCAGCTCGTGACGCAGCATGGCCAGCGCCTCGTTGTCGTAGAGGCGCAAACGGCCAGCCCGCGCTGCGGGGTGGATGTGGCGACGCGTGCGCAGGATGTAATCGACGCGGTGCAGGGGAACGCCGAGAAGTTCGGCCAAGACGCCTGGCGTCCGCAGTCGGGGGGCGTCAGTGGGCGGCATCGCGCTTGCTCCCGTGAAAAAGGACTTTTCACGGGAGCACGCGCGTTCGTGCGAACCGGGCTAATCGCTTGTCTGGATGTGGTTTACGGCGTCACAATGTGTTCGCGAACAACCTCGCGAACAGCATCAAACCCGCCCATGGCGTTTGACTTTACGGGGTCGCTCTCCGGGCGCGTCGGGTTCCAAGAAGCTCGGTTCATAGTCGCCGTCGGCATAGAGCTGCGCGGTTTTCGCGCGCTCGTCCGGCGACATCTCGTCGAGCGCCCCCACCCACTCGGGGTTCCGGGCGGCCTGTCGCCGGAGCTTTTCCATGATGGCATCGACCTCGTCCGCCATCACCGGCTGCTCCGACTTCGCGGCGACTTGCTCCAGTACGATGTCGAAGTCGCCGGTATCCCGCCGGGGGGCTGCTCCCTGCTTCCTGGCCCGCCGCGCGGCATCCTTCCACGCCCGGAGCGCGGTGTTCTTCTGGATGGCCTTGTTGACCGTCGAGGGCTGGCATCCACACAGGCGGCTGAATGTGCGCTGATCCAGGTACGGACCACCGGCTACGCGGTACCGCTCAAGCTGGGCGACCACGTCCGCGACGCTGACTTTGCCGCGCTTCCGGCCGGCTTGTTCCTGCATCCCGCCGCGAAAAGCGTCGCGGATCTGCTCGCCGACCGGCGTGACCGATGACCAGAACGCCGGGTCGTCAAATGTGGGCGGCGAAAGCATGTGCAACGGGTCCGGCAGGTCGGCCAGGGCTTCGTGCAACCGTTGTGCAACGGCGGCCTGTTGCTGCTCGTCGCGCTGCCGCAACTCCCGCACGGCGCGTTCCAGGTCGTTTGCGACCTCTCTCAATCCAGGATACGCAACAACGACCGCGCGTAACCGCTCGAAATTGCCGCTCACGGCAGTGCCCAGCGCCGCCCCCAGCTCGCGGTAGCGTTGCAGCGTCTCTGACACGTCCGTGATGGCCCCGGCCCGCGCGGCATTTGTCGATTCCAACACGGAGCGCATGGCCTCGCCGACGGCCCGCAAGCCGGTTCGGACCCGTTGCCAGGCGGCCTGCGCAGCGGGGTCGTTCTTGATGTTCTCCAGAAAGGCCCGCCCGGCTCGAATCGGCTTCCGCGTTTGGCTTGACATTACCGGGTACCTGCGCGAACGCTGTATCAACGATTCAGGGACAAGCCCGTCCGCGAGCTTGCTCCGTGGTCACCGAGGCCGTCACCGTGGGCGTGATTCTATCACATCACCGCAAGCCCTCCCGTGCGGCATAGCCACCCGACGTGCGCGGCACGGGCCTCCCGCGTTGTTTCGAGTGTGCCGCGAACGTGGTCAGCATGCGGCCCGGGGCGATGGGGAGCTTTCAGGCCGAAGAGACAGCGCCGGCAAAGCCGACGCTGTGGGAGGCAGGACGTGTTGTCCGGGCTAGCCGGCGAACTCGAAGAGCCCGCGCTCGACCTTGCGGAACCGGGACGCGTCACCCTTGGTGGCCGTCTCGCGCAGGATCGCGGCGTAGAGCGTGGCGTGCGGCGTCTTGCCCGCCGGGCTGGTCCACAGGCCCTGCTCGGCCATCGCGGCGATCATTTCCTGGCTGCGCATCGGCTTGCCGGCCTTGCGCAGGACCTCGGCCGCCGCGTCCAGGGCGCTGGGGCGCTTCGGCTTGACCTCGGCGGCGGGTTTCCGCTCGGCGTTCGGCTCGGCGGCCTTGTGCGGGGCCTTGGGCTTGGCCGCGACCTTCGCGGCCTTCTTCTGTGTGCCCCTCTTCTTCGTGCTCTTCTTCATGGTGGTTCTCCACGTTCCGGCCGCCCCATGCGGTCCGGGTACGCGCGCGGCGTACAGCGACATGAGTCCCGGCGCTTGGCCGGAAAGCAAGGCGACTCGGCGAGAATGTCGAGATTTTCTTGCAGGCCAGGGGCAAGGTCCGAGTCGCCCGGCCCGCCCCGCGCGAGAGCGCTCTCGTCCGGGGCGGCGGGGCCCACGGTGCCGGCGGCTCGGAGGGACGCGCCACGGCGGTTCGGAACGCGGAAATCGTGGCGCCTGGCGGAAGGCGGCGCAGATGGGCAGGCAGGAGGGGAGGATGATAGGCGCGCCTGACAGAGATTCGACTGGACGCCTGGGCGTGAACCCGACAGCGCTGCCGCCGACCGACGCCGCCCGGCTGCTATCGGCAGCAGGTGCCCAAGCCGTTACGACGAAGACGCGGCTCGCCAACGGGATCGCGGTCGGAGGCAGGGCGCCACACGCTCGAGGGATCAGCGGCGTGCCTGCTCCGGCCTCAGCCTCGGACTGCCTCCAAATGCACGGGCGATGGCAGGGAGGCGAGCGCCGGATCCGAGTCCACCACTCCCTCGCCAGTACGCACGAGGCGCGCGGAGTTAAACACGACCGCGATCGAGCTCAGGCCGTGACCGACGGCCGCCATGATCGGCGAGACGTAGCCCAGCACGATCAATATGACCATGGCCGCGATATACACGGCCACGGCGACGAGGTTCTGCCGGACCACGCGTGCAGTCTGTTTCGACAGGTGTATGAGGAAGACGAGGCGATTCAGCCGGTTGTTCATCAGCGCAACGGAGGCCGCGTTGATGGCCACGTCTGAGCCGGCCGCCCCCATCGCGATCGAAATGTGACCGGCAGCCAGGGCGGGACCGTCGTTCACGCCGTCCCCGACCACCGCCACCGTGTGGCCGATCGCTTTGAGTTGCTGGACCAGCGCCAGCTTGTCGGCCGGCAGCGCTTCGGCATACACGTCGGTGCAATGCACGGCCGCTGCCACGCGGCGCGCCGGGCTCCAACGATCGCCGGTGATCATGATCCGCCGCACTACGCCGAGGGCTGCCAGTTCGGCCAGCGCGGAACCGGCATCGGGGCGCGTCGTGTCCTCCAGGCCAATCCAGCCGAGCGCACGCCGGTCACGGGCTACGAACAACAGGCTGAGCCCCTCCGAACGGCTCTGCTCAAGAGCGGCCAGATCGACGCCGTGAGATGCCAACCAGTCCTCGCGCCCCACGCGCAACCTGCTGCCGTTCAAGCGTGCCTCTACACCTCGTCCGGCCTCTTCGGTGAACTCGGATACCGC
Source organism: uncultured Planctomycetales bacterium (assembly GCA_964394415.1). Classification (GTDB taxonomy): domain Bacteria; phylum Planctomycetota; class Phycisphaerae; order UBA1845; family Fen-1342; genus JAGVEP01. Next base: position 4,068 of record CAYMXT010000077.1, on the reverse strand, counting down.
CGCCGCCCCTGTTCGGGCCTTCGCCGCCACCGACATGATCGCTCGGGCCACCGGGTGCTTCGAGCCTTGCTCAGCGGAGGCAGCAATGCGGAGCAGTTCGGCCGGATCGACACCCGGCGCGGGCTGCAGGCGGGTCACCGCGAGCTTGCCGGTTGTTAGGGTCCCCGTTTTGTCGAACACGATGGCCGTAATCTTGCGGGCAATTTCCAGGTCGGCCACGCTCTTGATGAGCACGCCGAGGCGGGCGGCGGCGCTGAGTGCTGCAACCATCGCTGTTGGGGATGAGAGAATGATCGCACAGGGACAGCCCACGAGCAGCAGTCCGATCGAGCGGCTTAGGTCCTTCGTAAAGAACCAGGTCACGCCGGCGGCCATGAGAATGACCGGCGTGTACCACGAAATGTACTCATCGATGACACGCACGACGGCCGGTCGTGACGCGGCGGCCTGTCGAATGAGTCCCTGCACTCGACCGAGCGTGCTATCCTGGCCGGCGCGCGTGACTTGGACGTCCAGGACACCGGTCCGGTTGATGGTCCCTCCGAACACTTCGTCCCCCGCTCCCTTCGTGACCGGGAGAGACTCGCCCGTGATGTTCGCCTGATCAATCACACTCGTGCCGACGCGGATGACGCCGTCCCCGGGCACGCTGTCACCCGGTCGCACGCGAACGCAATCTCCCGGCAAGAGGTCCTTCGCGTTGGTTTCGACTTCGCCTTCGGCGGTCAGCTTGGCAGCCCGTTGCGGCGCGAGGCGAATAAGCGATTCGATGCTCGCCCGGGCCCCGACCGCCGTGCGGTGCTCGATGAAGGAGGCAATCAGCATGAAGAAGCCGATGGCGCCCGATTCGACGTACTGGCCGCTGCAGAAGGCCGCCAGGACAGCCAGGCCGACGAGGTCTTCCATGTGCGATGAGCCTCCACGGGCGTGTCGGATCTGTGCGACCGCAGCATGCACAACGATGGGACCTCCGAGCAGGAGTGCGGCCACCAAGGCAAGCAGGTCACGATGGAAGGGCGAAATGAGCCGCTTGGCCAACAAACTGGCGAGAAGCAGAGTGCCCCCGAGCAGGACAGCCACAATTCGGAAGTTGACCCGGCGTTCTGCATGTGAGGAAGCTCGCCCGCCCAAGCCGCGCGCGGACTTGGCGCCGACCCCTTCGGCCTTGGCCGCAGTCCTGCGCTCCCTCAACCGGCGCATCAGGCCTGACCGCTTTTTGGCCAGCGCTTTGCGGGTGCTGGCTTGCCTCCTTCTCGCAGATGCACTAGCATGTGCAATAAGGATACGGTCGCGAGTTGGCGCGCGTTCGCGCCCGCGGCAAGACTTTCGGAGGCACTTTTGGAACGCAATACCGAACAGCGCCGTGCGATCCGCGGCGCGTTGGAGGCTGTGCGAAGGCCGCTCAGTGTTCCTGAGATCCTTGCTCAGGTGCGGCCGCGCGTCCCTTCCATGAGTCACACGACGATCTATCGCAACATAAAGATGCTGATCGCTGAGGGGAGCCTCGCGGTCGTGCAAGTACCCGGCCAGGCGCCCCGCTACGAGTTGGCGAGTGCGGCCGCCCAGCACCATCACCATTTTCACTGCGAGCGGTGCGATCGCATGTTCGACCTGCCCGGTTGCGCACAGGGATGGCGGCACCTTGTGCCGCACCGGTTCAAGGTTGACCGACACGAGTTCACGTTATTCGGCACCTGCGAGGAGTGCGCGCGGCAGCCGGGGCGCGGATGAGGCATCAGGTGAAAGTTCCGAGATGTCAGCGCTGCCTTTTGCGCAAGTATGCTGAGCGCAGGCCTACGTCCTTCGTCGCACGGTTGTGGCGCTGGCATTCGGGCTGGTGCCCGGGATGGAAGGCGTACCAGAGGTTGTTGGTGGTCCAGCCGCCGTCATCCGAGCCTTACTCGGCGCAGTAGGATGACGCCACGCCTTGGTTCGGACGCAACTTCGCGCGAGCTGCGAGGCGCCGAACGCCGCGGTACGATGCAGGCTATGAAGACGATCGGCCTGATCGGTGGGATGAGCTGGGAATCCTCAGCCACGTACTACCGTGTGATTAACGAGTATGTCGCCCGGCAGTTGGGCGGCCTGCACTCCGCGCGTTGCCTGCTGTGGTCGTTCGATTTCGACGTGATCCAGCGCTTTCAGCAGGACGGCCGCTGGGACGATGCCACGCGGGCGCTGATCGACGCCGCCGGGGCGCTCCGTCGCGCCAGAGCGGATTTCCTCGTGATTTGCGCCAACACCATGCACAGGATGGCGGACGAGGTGCAGGCGGCCTCCGGCCTCCCGCTGCTGCACATCGCGGATGCCACGGCTGAGCGGATCGAGGCCGCCGGCGTGAACCATGTCGGGCTGCTCGGCACGCAGTACACGATGGAGCAGGATTTCTATCGTGGCCGGCTGGTTGAGCGGCACGGCCTAGAGGTGAGCGTTCCCCGCGACGCTGACCGCCAGTTTGTTCACGATGTGATCTTCGGCGAGTTGTGCAGCGGCGTTGTGTCCAGCACGTCGCGCGACCGGTTTCGGACGATTATCGATGACTTGGCGCGGTCAGGCTGCCGCGGCGTGATCCTCGGCTGCACCGAGCTCGGTTTGTTGGATCTCGCTGAACACAGCCCTGTGCCGCTCTTCGATACGGCCGTGATCCACGCCGAGGTGGCGGCCCGTCTGGCCCTCGAGACGTAGCGATCCCATGCAGAAAGCGAAACCAGCCGCTGGTCCAAATACCCATCAGGTGATCCTCGACTCCATCGCCGACGGTGTGTTTACCGTTGACCTGGACTGGCGGATCACGTCATTCAACGCGGCCGCCGAGCGAATCACCGGCGTGAAACGCGCCGAAGCGCTGGGCCGCCACTGCTGCGACGTGTTTCGGGCGAGCATCTGCGAGACCGAATGCGCCCTCAAGGGGACGCACCGCACCGGCCGGCCGGTAGTGAACAAGGCCGTCTACATCCTGAAGGCCGATGGCGAGCGCATCCCGATCAGCGTTTCGACCGCCGTGCTCAAGGATGAGCGCGGGCACGTGATCGGCGGCGTGGAAACGTTCCGCGATCTGAGCCAGGTGGAGGAGCTGCGCAAGGAACTCGAGGGGCGATACACGTTCGCCGACATCGTCGGTCGCAGCGCGGCCATGCAGCGGCTGTTCGAGCTGCTGCCGCAGGTTGCCGACAGCGCCAGCACGGTGCTGATCGAGGGCGAGAGTGGGACGGGCAAGGAACTCGTGGCGCGGGCCATCCACAACCTCTCGCCGCGCAGCAAGCGCCGCTTCGTCGCGCTCAACTGCGGAGCCTTGCCCGACACGCTGCTGGAGTCCGAGTTGTTCGGCTACAAGGCGGGGGCTTTTACGGATGCCAAGCGGGACAAGCCGGGGCGGCTCGCGGTCGCGGATCGCGGCACGCTGTTTCTAGACGAAATCGGCGATGTTTCGCCGGCCATGCAGACGCGGCTCCTGCGCGTCCTTCAGGAACGGGTGTACGAACCACTGGGCTCGGTCGAGCCGGTTCCCGTTGATGTTCGAATTGTGGCCGCGACACATCGCGATCTGGACGAACTCGTGCGCGCCGGAAAGTTCCGCGACGACCTCTACTACCGCATCAACGTCGTCCGCCTGCGGCTGCCGCCACTACGAGAGCGCCGGGAGGACATCCCGCCGCTGGTCGACCGCTTTATCACGCGCTTCAACCGCGTGCAGAATAAGGACATCGTCGGCGTGTCGGATGCAGCCCTGGCGATCCTGATGGCGCACGCGTATCCGGGCAATGTGCGCGAGCTGGAGAACATCATCGAGCACGCGTTCGTGCTGTGCCGTAGCGGTCTCATCGAACCGCACCACCTACCGCCGGCGCTCCACGGCGTGCTGGGCAAGGTCCCGCGACGCTTGAAGACGGCCCTGACGCTGGCTGAGTTGGAAGCCATCCACATCAGCGATGCTCTGCGCCGCCATGACGGCAACCGTGCCGCCGCCGCCAGGGAGCTGGGCATCAACGCGAGCACACTGTTCCGCAAGCTCAAGACGCTGGGGATACGAGACTCGGGCTCGCCCAGGTCGCGATCACGCTTCCGGCC
>CAYMXT010000076.1:6257-17269 GCA_964394415.1 uncultured Planctomycetales bacterium | reverse complement strand
TTTTCCTTCGCCTGGCGGAACAGATCCCGCACGCGCGACGCGCCCACGCCCACGAACATCTCGACGAAGTCCGAGCCGCTGATCGAAAAGAACGGCACCTTGGCCTCGCCCGCGATGGCCTTGGCGAGCAGCGTCTTGCCGCAGCCGGGCTCGCCCACCAGCAGCACGCCGCGCGGAATGCGCCCGCCCAGCCGCTGGAAGCGCTTGGGGTTCTTGAGGAACTCGACGATCTCGAAGACCTCGTCCTTGGCCTCATCGACGCCGGCCACGTCGGCGAACGTGATGCTGGTGCGTTCCTTGGTGAGGATGCGGTGGCGGCTGCGGCCGAAGTTGCCGAGCATGCCGGCCCCGCCGCCGCTTTGGCGCAGTTGGCGGAAGAGGACGAACCAGATGATGCCGAACACCAGCAGCCAGGGCAGCGTTGAAAAGAGGATGTTCATGAAGAGGTTGCTGCCGGCCTCGCTGCGGAACTCGACGCGGCGCGGGCTGAGCTGCTCGACCTCCTTGCGGACGTCCTCGATCTTCTGGACGATGCCGAGGTATTCGCACTCGAACTGCTTGCTGTCGTTGGGGGCGTTGGCGGGGGCCTCGTAGAAATCGCCGACGAGGGAGTTTTCGCGGACGACGACCTTGCGGACGTCGCCGTTCTTGATGTGCGTCCAGAACGCGCTGATCGCGATGGCCTGCGGCTTGTGCATGCTCTGGTTGAGCATGACGAGGAACATCAGGCCCAGGCCGGCGATGATGATCCAACTGAACAGGCCGCGGGACATGCGCAGCGGCGGCCGGGGCGAGCCGTTGTCGCCATTGCCGTTACCGCGGGGACGTGGTTGCTGCTCGTCGGGCATTCGCTCTACGATTCACCACAGAGACACAGAGGACACAGAGGAAGTCAGAAGTCAGAAGTCAGAACCAGCGCCCCGTCCGCATCGCTTCTGACTTCTTGCTTCTCACTTTCTTCTCTGTGTTCTCTGTGACTCTGTGGTGATCTTCCTCTTGGGTTCACCAGTCTTCGTACATTAGCGCCGTGATGCGGGCAGCGAGCTTGTCGAGCGCCCGCTCCTGCGCGTACGGCTCCTGTTCGCCGGCCGTGGGCAGATAATCCACGGTCTGGAGCAACGCCGGGTGGGCGATCAACATGCGGCCGGTCCGCACGTCCTTCCATTGTACCCGCACGGCCAGCGTGAGCGCCTTCTCCCGCGGCTGGCGGGTGGTGTAGTCGGGCGCGAGCGCGTTCTGGCGCTCCTCCAACACCTCCGTCTCCAGGATGGTATCGGCCTTCTCGCGCGGGGCCAGCCGGTAGGGCGTATCCGACCCGATCCGCTTCTTAAGTGCCTCCGTCAGCTTGAATTCCAACTCGCGACGAAACTCCTTCGACCCGGCCATTTCGACGTACACGGTCTGCACGTCGGTCCGATATGGTCCGCCGGCCTTGTAGCCGCAGCCGACAAAGAATGCGGAATTAAGAATTACGAATGCAGAAACACCTACCCTCATCGTGACCGCGCCCCGGAGATGAGGTCTTTTTCTGCATTCTGCATTCATCATTCTGCATTCCATCGCTACCGCACCTCCTCCGCCGGCCCCTCGTCGGCGATGACCCCGCGGGCGCGCAGCCGCGTGCGGGCTTCGTGGGCGGCGATCGTGTCGGGCCAGTCCTTCACGATTTGGCGGTAATAGAACTCGGCCGCGCCGGCCTGCCGCGTCTTTTCGTACCACTTGGCGACGTACAGGTCCTTCTCCGCCCGCTGAGCGCGGATGCCGTCCAGCCGGGCGGGCAGGTCCTCCCGCTCGGCATAGCCCGGAAACGCGGCCAGCACCTGGCGGTAACGCTCGTCGGCCTCGACCAGCGGCTGATCGTCAAACTTGATCCCCGGAAACGCGGCCTCCGACGCCTCCGCACTGCGCAGCATCGAGAGCTGGAGGAACCGCCCGCTTGGATATTGCCGCACGAGGTTGGCGTATTCCTCCTGCGCCAGGTCCACGTCGCCGTTGCCGTAGTAGTAATCCGCCTTGATCTTCAGCGCCACCTCGCCCAGCCGACTGCCCGGCACACGCTCCCAGACCTTGTCCAGCAGTTCCAGCGCCTCCGCGTACGCTGGCAGCCGCAGGATCATCCACACAATCCGCTTCTGCCCCGACAAGAACGCGCGGGCCACGTCAATCGTCCGGCGGTTGGCGAGCTCGAACACCTCCCCGGCGGCGTTGTCGGCGACCTGCTCGTACTGCTTCTGGGCTTTCCAGAAATCGCGCGATTCGTAGAAGCTGTCCCCGAGCAGCAGCAGGCCTTCCCAGTAGCGCACGTCGTCGGGGTTTTCCTTGGTCCACTTTCGCAGCAGCGCACGGGCTTTGCCGGGCCGCCCGTCCGCGAGGTGGCCGCGGGCCTGGTCCACCGAATCGCCGGCGGTGCCCTCCTCCGCCTCCTGCGGTTCGTACTCGACCCACTGGTCGGTGTTCGGGTCCAGCACCTGCCGCTCGCGAAAACGCTCCTGCTGCGCGGACACACCCGGCACGGCGGCCAGCAATGCGACCGCTGCGGCGAGTTCCACACGCAAACGAATGCCCCAGAGCATCATGGTTGCGAATTATAGGTCCGCGTCGGGCGGGGGGATAGGGCGGCAGCAACGGCCCGGCGCCGCCTGGGAGAACCACAGAGACGCAGAGAGCGCAGAGCTCGCAGAGACGAACGCCAGTGGAAGCGCGAGGGGGTTGCAAGCCGGGCGGCTGTCCGGCCCTCGGGCGGCGAAACCAGTAGCGGGCGCGTCGCTTGCTCTCTCGTCTTCTCTGCGACCGCTGCGCTCTCTGCGTCTCTGCGGTTTCTACAGTAGTGCTACTACGCCGCCCACGCAGCGCCAGCACGCCGTCAGCCGTTCTCGCGCGCCGGTCAACGGCGGCGACTCTGTTCGGCACGGTACGTCGTCGCCCGCCCGTTCGCACCGCGGGTGAAACGCGCATCCGGCCGGCCGGGCCGCGGCGCTGGGCACCTCGCCGGGAATCACCGGCAGCCGCCGCGCGTTCACTCCGCCCGCGTTCAGGCGCGGGGTGCAGCGCAGCAGGGCCTGGGTGTACGGGTGCCGCGGGTCGGCGAACACCACCTCCGCGGGGCCGGTTTCGACGATGCGGCCCGCGTACATCACGGCGACGCGATCGGCGAAGCGGGCCACGAGGGCCAGGTCGTGCGAGATGAGCAGCAACGCCAGGCCGCGTTCCTGCCGCAACTCGCGCAGCAAGGCGAGAATCTGGGCCTGCACCGTCACGTCGAGTGCGGTGGTCGGTTCGTCGGCGATCAGTAATTCCGGGCCACACGCCAGCGCGAGCGCGATCATCACGCGCTGGCGCATGCCGCCGGATAGTTGGTGCGGGTAGTCGCTGTAGCGCTGCTCCGGGGCGGGGATGCCCACGCGCCGCAGCAGTTCGACTGTCTGTGCGCGGGCGGTGCGCGCCGGCAGGCGGCGGTGCAGCCGCAGCACTTCGTCGATCTGCGCCCCCGCGGTGTGGAGCGGGTTCAGGCTGGTCATCGGTTCCTGGAAGATCATCGTGAGGCGCCGGCCGCGCAGCGCCCGCAGCTCGCGCTCGGGCAAGCGGAGCACGTCGGCGTCGGTGAGCCAAATCGAGCCGTCCGCGACGCGGGCCGCAGGCGGCAGCAGCCGCAGGATGGCCAGCGCCGTGAGGCTCTTGCCGCAGCCGGACTCGCCGACGAGGGCCAGCGTTTGCCCCGCGTTCAGCGTGAACGACACCCCGTCCACCGCGCGCACCGGCCCTTCGTCGCCGGGGAACTGTACGTGCAGGTTATCGACGCGGAGCAACACGCGCGGCGGATTGTAGCGGCTGCTCATACTCATAGAATGCGCGGCCATGTACTGCCTCCAACCCGAATCACGTGGACGCGCGGGAGTGCTGCAAGTTGAGGAACTCGCCGCAGGAGTGGCCGATGTGATGCGAAAGCCGCGACGATGGCTCAGCGGAGTGTGTTCAGCGAAGAATCAGGGCGTCGCGGTATTGTGAACTTGCAGGCGGCGCCTGGAGAACGGAGCAGCGATGATTAGCTGGAACGACGTTCGAGTTGAGATTGAGACCGCAATCAAGGATGGCGACCCGGGCGCACTCGACACGGTACGCCGCTCGAGAATGAAGGCCGTCGTCACCCGCACAGGCCGACCGCTGATCATCTATGCCGCCGATTTTCTCGGTAAGGGGCGCGGGACACCCGATGTCGGCATCGATTTCGCCGACAAGGATGGGTTCCGCGAGGCCGTGACTGGACTGCCAGCGGACGGCGTCGATGTGCTGCTGCACAGCCCGGGGGGATCCGCCGAAGCGGCTGAAAGCATCGTCAAGATGCTGCGATCACACTTCAAGAGCCTCCGGTTCATCGTGCCCGACATCGCCAAAAGCGCCGCGACAATGCTGGCTCTATCTGGCGACGCGATCCTCATGGACGCGTGCGCCGAACTCGGACCGATTGATCCACAGTATCAGATTCCACGGGGGGACGGCTCGGTCATCATGTCCCCTGGCCAGGCGATCATCGACCAGTTCGACGCGATGGAGAGGAAGATCAAGGCTGATCCGCGCTCGCTGCCGGTTCACATTCCGATCCTGCAAATCTACGCTCCGTCACTCTATCAGCAGGCCAAGAATGCGATTGCCCTGTCGAAAAACCTGGTCAAGGAATGGCTGTCTGCGTACATGTTTGGCGACAAGCGGCCGGCAGAACGCGCTCGCCTCGCAAGCGCTGTAGCTCGGTATCTCGGGGACCACAACAAATTCAAATCCCACGCCAAGGGCGTCCGGCTGGAGGATTTCCGGAGCATCAACGCCTTGAAGCCCGTCAAGGTCAGCGATCTGGCTGAAGACGTTGAACTGCACTCGCTCATAAGAGGATTGCACTACGCCATCGGTTTTGCTTTCAACGGATCCACGACGCTGAAGATATTTGAGAATTCCGAGGGCCGGGCGATGATCCGGCACGTACGGATGGTCCAGGTTCAGGTGCCCCCGGGGGCGCAGCAGCTTTTCGCCGTGGAGCGGCAGCCGCCGGGACCCGTCAAACCGGCGTAGAGGACGCGGTGGTCACGATCTGAGGGCGATTGAGATGCGAAAGCGCCTGGGCATACTGCTTCATGCTCACGCCGAAGAGCTCGAGCGTCTCACGCAGCTCCGGCTCTTTCGCCAGGAACGTCTGGACCTTCCGCGTCATCGTGTCGGGACGGGCCACTTTCTTCGCGGTTTTCTTCGCCATTCGGCGTCGCCTTGTATTGGCAGCCTACCCCACGTCTTATCGAGGAAAGACGCAGGACTCTTGAGACGCTTCGATCATCCGTGGGCGGCGGCGAGGAACGACACTATCGCCGCCTCCGCGGCTCCGCCGCTGGGGGTCGATCCTCCACGGCCGGGTGCTGGCGCCGGCTGGCGCCATCTCGCACCGGCTCACCGATTGTATTATCCGAGCGCTAGGTTGAAAGTCAATTCGGGGGTTGTTCGCGCTCGCGGAATGGCGTCTTTTCGCGGATTATCGGCAACTTGGCACGCCGGATGGTCGCTGGGACAACGCGCGGGAGGAGCCATGCCTGACGACTCGCAACTGACCGAGGGTTATCTCCCCCCGCCGGGATCGTCAACTCGCGGGCTGCGCGGGAAAGAAGCGCCCGCGCTGTGTGCCGCTCCGCGTCGCAACCGTGACGGGCACACAGTGCGCCTGAGGACGACCCATGCTGGAGCCGTTTGAAGCGTCCACGACCGCCCTGCTGACCGTGAGCCTGGCGCTGCATGCGCTCAACGCCGTGCTCGTCTACGCGCTGACCGCGGCGCTCGCCCGGCGTGCCGGCGAACGAGGAAATGTGCTGCGGCATTTCAGCGCGGCGGCCGCGGCGCTGCTCTTCGCGGCACACCCCTTGCGCGTCGAGGCCGTCGCGGCGGCCGGTGCGCGGTGGTTGCTCGCCGGTGCGGCGGGCGTTCTGCTGGCAGCACTGCTGTACCTGAAGGGCGCACCACCGCGGCGCCGCTGGCGCTGGCGACTGGCGAGCCTCGTCAGCTTCGGCGGCGCGCTGGGGCTGGTATGGACCGCGCGCGCCGCGGGGGAGCCGACGCCCCTGCAACCAATGGAACACCTGGCGCGGGCCGCCTGGAACGCGGTATTCTTCGTCTGGAAGACCGCCTGGCCAACAGACCTGTTGCCGATCTACGAACTTCACACGCCGCTCAAGTGGACCACGCCGGCGCATATCGCCGCGCTGGTGGGCGTCGGCGCGACGCTGGTCGGCGGGTTGGTGCTGCTGCGCTGGGCGCGTGGCGTGGCCGTCGCCGTGCTCGCGTATCTGGCCCTCGCGCTGCCGTCGGCGGCACTCTTCGGCAGCGGTGTGGAACTCACCGCGGACCGCTTCAGCTACCTGCCCGCCGCGGCGCTTAGCATCGCACTCGGCGTGCTCATCGTCTGGCTCTGGCAGCGGACCGACGACACCAGCCGCGTCTGGGCCGGCACGTTGTTGCTCGGCACGTCGGTCTTCGTCGCCTGGTTCGTGCCGCAAACGTGGCGGTACGCTCGAGTTTGGCGCGATCCGCTCTCGCTCTGGGAGTACGCCGTCGCGCACCAGCCACGCGGCCAGCCCTGGAGCGGCATTGCCCTCTACCATCTCGGCTGTGCCCACACACGCGTCGGGCAGCCCGAGGCCGCCGAGCAGAACTTCCGGCTCGCCATCCAGCAACGCCCGACCCTGGCTGACGCGCGCCTGCGCCTGGCCGACGTGCAGCTTGAGCTGATGCAGACGGACGCCGCCCTCGCAACGCTGCGCCAGGCTGCCGCGGCTACGCCGCGCAGCGCCGCAGTGCATTTCCGGCTGGGTGCGGCGTGCGCCGCGTTCGGCGACCTGGACGACGCGACGGATGCTCTGCGACAAGCCGTCGCGCTCGACGCCGGGCACGTCGCCGCCCACGCCGCGCTGGGGCGCGTGCTGCTGCTGCGCGGCGAGCCAGCCGCGGCGCTGGCGGAGCTCAACACGGCGGTGCGGCTGACGCCGACGGATGCCGAGTTGCATTACGATCTCGGACGCACATATCGTGCGGCCGGAGACGCCGCGCAGGCCCGCGCGGCCTTCGAGCAGGCTCTGGAGCACGACCCCAAGCACGTCCCGGCCCGGCGCGCGCTGGCAGAGCTAAGCCATCCGGCTTCGCAGCCCCAGCGGTGAGCGTGCCAACCTCCGCTCACTTCGCGCCCAGCAGCGCGTCCCACGTCTCCGCCCGGCTCCAGCCGTTCAAACGCTTGCCGTCCAGGAACACCGCCGGCATCGCCTGTAGCCCCAAACGCTGTGCCAGGTCGATGTCTGCCCGAACCCGCCCCATCACTGCCCCGCTGTCCAGCGCCTCCGCAAACGCAGCCCGGTCCAGCCCGAGTTCCGCCGCCCAGTCCTCGAAGCACCGCCGCTGAGCGTCGCTCTGACGGGCGTAGGGCACGTCCGGCAGGTCGGCCTGGTGCTCCCACAGCTTCTTCCGCATGGCCAGGAAAACGTCTCGGCCGCCGACGCGAAAAGCGGCCTCCGCGGCGCGGGCGGCGCGACAAGCCGACGCGTGTCCGCCACTGCGAAAGCGCGGATTCGGGTTGCACTCCGGGTCCTGGGGGCACGACCGGAACGCGACGCGCAGCCGGTCGGGGTACTCCTGCGCGACCCCCACCAGCCGCTCATGCAAATCCCGGCAATGCCGGCACTGGAAATCGCCGAACACGACCACGGTGTGCGGCGCGTTCGGATCACCGGCCAGCGGTTCGTCGTCGTAGAGCGGGATTTCGACTATTGCCTGTCGGCCGTAATCCCACAGAACGTAGTTGGGGTCCGTGATGATCGCTTCGAGCCGCTTGCTCTGCTCGCGATACAGCGTCCCGGCGACGTGCAGATACGCGTAGAACAGATGAACGACCAGCAGCAGCACGCCGAGCGTGCCGGTCGCGAGCGCCAGCCGCCCCGTCGGGTGCGGCGGCAACAGGTGTGCGGGCCGGCGCCACGGCCACGCCAGCGCGGTCAACGCCACGAGCCCCGCGTTCAACCCGTGTACAACGAGGCAGCCCCCGCACCAGCGGTGCAGCTCGAAGTACATGATGCGCATGGCGTCGGCGGACTGGAGCGCGGCGTACAACACGACCAAGGCGAACGGGATGTGCCACAGCCGCCCGCGATACGTCGGCGGCCCGATGAACAGATACCACAGCGCGACGAAGGCGAAATACGCCATGCCGAACGCGGAGACCGGGACGTTGGCCGCGCCGGCCCCGGTGCCGATTCGCACGTACGCCTGCGGCGAGGTCAGTACTTCGGCACAGTCGCCCGGTCCGCCGCCCGGCGTCGCGCGGCCGCAGACCGCGTCGAGAAACACCCCCTTCATGTCCCCGCCGCTGACTTTCAGCAGCTCGCCGGACACGTACCAACCACCGGCGGCGAGGACGACCGCGAGCCAGCGCACCAGCGGCCGGGGTTGCGGGTGGGGCGGGCCGGTCGTATCCGGTGTGGCGGGGGTTTCCATGAACGTCGGAGTGTACGGAGCACGGCCGGTGAGTCCACCCCACCCCGCGCCGCTCAGGTGAGCAGTGGCGTCCCGGTCATCTCCGCCGGAATCTCCGACCCCAGCATGGTCAGCAGCGTCGGCAGCACGTCCGCCAAGCGGCCGCCGGGGCGGAGCCCGGCCCCGCGGAACGGCGGGCCGAACAGGTGGAGCGGGACGGAATAGGTCGTGTGAGCGGTGTGCGGGCCGCCGGTCTCGGGGTCGATCAACTGCTCGAAGTTGCCGTGGTCGGCGGTGATGATGCCGCAGCCACCCGCTTTCAGGATGGCGTCGTAGACCCGGCCGACGCATTCATCGACAACCCGACAGGCTTTGACTGCGGCGGGAATCGAGCCGGTGTGTCCGACCATGTCCGGGTTCGCGTAATTCAGCACGATGAAGTCGTCCACGCCGGCCGCGATCCGCTTCAGCACCAACTCCGTCAGCGGCTCCGCCGACATTTCCGGCTGAAGGTCGTACGTAGCGACCTTGGGCGACGGGACGAGCTGGCGCTGCTCGCCGGGGAACGGCTCCTCGCGATAGTCGTTGAAGAAGAACGTGACGTGCGGGTATTTCTCCGTCTCCGCACAGCGGAACTGCCGCCGGCCCAGCCGGCTCAGGTACTCGCCGGCGATGTTCGCCATTTGGGGCGGCTTGGGGTAGGCGATGCGGACCGGGAGGCCCTTTTCATACTCCGTCAGGGTGACGTACGTCAGGTCGCGCGGGCGACCGCGGTCGAACCCGAACGTGGTCTCGCGGCCCGCCTGGTCCTTCGTGCGGAAGGGGAACGTCTCGAACATGAACGCCTTGGTCAGCTCGCGCGGGCGGTCGCCGCGAAAATTGAAGAAGACGATCGCGTCGCCGTCGCGGACCAGCGCCCGCGGAGTGCGGCCATCGTCGCTGATGATCTGCGGCGTGACGAACTCGTCGCCCTGCATGTTCGTTTCCACTGGGTGGTCGTAGTAATACCGCAGCGCCTCCACGGGGCTGGGCGACAAGCGACCCTCGCCATTGACGAGCATGCGATACGCTCTTTCGACGCGGTCCCAGCGGTTGTCACGGTCCATGGCCCAGTAGCGGCCGACGAGGGTGGCGATCTGGCCGACGCCGATCTGGCTGAGCTGCGCCTCGATCTGGCGGAGGTAGTCGATTCCGCTGTTGGGCGGCGAGTCGCGGCCATCGGTGAAGCAGTGAACGAAGACGCTCTTGAGCCCCCGGCGCGCCGCCAGCTCGACGACGGCGTAGAGGTGCTCCAGCAGCGAATGCACGCCGATGTCGCTGGCGAGGCCCAGGATGTGCAGCCGCCCGCCGCGACCGTGGCAAGCGTCCACGGCCGCGACCAGTTCGGCATTCTCGAAAAACGCCCCGCTGCGAACCTCCTTGGTGATGCGGACGGACTCCTGATCGACGATGCGGCCGGCCCCGAGGTTCTGGTGTCCGACCTCGCTGTTGCCCATCGTTCCTTCGGGCAGACCGACGTCGAAGCCGCTGGTCTCGATCAGCGTGAACGGCCAGTCACGTCGCAGCATCGCGTCCACCGGCGGCTGCGCGAGCTTGACCGCATTGGCATGGTCCCACTTCGGATCGGGGTTCTCACCCCAGCCGTCGCGGACGATCAGGATGCAGGGTCGGTTCTTCACGGCGGTAGTCATCAGCGGCCTCCATCCGACGGACCGCGGCCTGCGTCTCACCGGGCCGGCATGTCAGACTATAGCCGACCCGACCTGCTCGTCGGAGTCCGCGTCGCGCGGGCCGTGCCCCAGGGAGTGACCCGCGACTGCGGCCCAGGCGGTTTGGTGAGCGCATGAGCTGACGGCAAGCCGCGGCTCCCGCCCCAACACGGCGTTTGTAAAGCGCCGCGCGCGCCGCCGTGCGGACGGCGGCGCCCGGTCAGTCGCCCACCAGGGTCTTGAAGCCGCCGTAGACGAAGCGCTGGCAGTCGAAGGGCATCTCGCGCTGGCAGCCGGACTGCTCGATTTCCCGAATGACCTTGGCATTGACGCGGTCGCGGTGGGCGCGGGACTTGAAGACGATGTACGAGAAGACCAGCGTCTCGCCGGGCTTCAAGTTCACCGTCTGCGGGAACCGACAGCCCCACTTGGGCTTGAGGTCGTCGCCGACGCACTCCTTGTAGTCGAGCGCGCCGTGCTTGCGCCAGAGCTTCTCGCCGAGCTTGGCGAGGCGGACATACGCTTTCAGGTTCTTCTTGGGCACGGGGACGAGATAGCCATCGACGTAGCTCATTGCGGGCTCCTGGTGAAGTAGTTGCTATCGTAGCTATCGTAGGCTGGGCGGAGCGAAGCGGAGCCCAGCCCGCCGGCTCGTTGGGCTACGCATGCTCCGCGTGCTCGGCCCAGTCGTAGGCTGGGCGGAGCGAAGCGGAGCCCAGCCAGCCGGCTCGCTGGGCTACGCACGCTCCGCGTGCTCCGCCCAGTCGTAGGCTGGGCGGAGCGAAGCGGAGCCCAGCCCGCCGGCTCGCTGGG
>CAYMXT010000076.1:0-6157 GCA_964394415.1 uncultured Planctomycetales bacterium | reverse complement strand
GGCTCGCTGGGCTACGCACGCTCCGCGTGCTCCGCCCAGCCTACTCTTACTTCAGGGCCGCGACCGTCTTCTTCGGGTTGACCAGCAGCAGCGGTCTCTGGCCGTCGGCCGGGTCCGCGTTTTGCTCGATCAGTTCGATCACTTGGGCGGGTTTCAGATCAGGGCGCAGCGCCAGGAGCTTTGCGGCCAGGTTGGTGACGTGGGGCGCGGCCATCGACGTACCCGAGAGCTTCAGCCGCTCTCCGCCGGGGATGACGCTCTCGACCTCGAACCCGTTGGCGTACACGCGGACGGTGCGTCCGAAGCTCGTGAAACGGGTCGGCTCGCCGGCCTGGTTGACGGCCCCGACGACCAGCAGGTTCGGCAGTGCGAAGCTCGAGGGGATCAGCTCGTCGAACTCCACATCGTTGTCGGCATTGCCCGCCGCGGCGATAAACAGGATCTCGGGCGCACTCTGGAGCGCGTCGCGCAGCCCCGTTCGCAACACATTGAACAGCTCGCGGGCCAGCGCGGCCCGCTCGTCCGCGTGGCCGCCCGCGCCGTTCTTCTCCAACGCGACCTCCAGCGTCTTGCGGTCCTCGCTCCAGCCCAGGTTCACGACGCGCACGCCGGCCGCCTTGAAGTAGTCCACCGTCCGCTGGTACGACGCCGCGCCGCGCTCCACCCAATCCCGCGTCGGACACAGCGGGAGCACACGGCGGTCAAACGTGCGGCGGGCGATCAGCAGGCGGGCGAACGGGTTGCCGTCCACCGCCAGCCCGGCGACGTGCGTGCCGTGGACGTAGTCGCGGACGAGCGCCAGGTCTTCGACCAGCGTCTTGACCTGCTCGGCCCGCAGGCGACGCATCATCCGCTTGACCTCGCGGGCTTCCGGCGTGTCCGCCGCGGCGCGCAGGTCCGTGAAGCCCTTCAACTTCCGGGTCATCTCAACGGGGTCGGAGTGCAGCTCCGCAAGCGGCCTGAGCAGGTCCGCGGTCGGCTGCCCGGCGGCGTCGAACGCCAGGCCGTGCAGGTCATCGACCACGCCGTTGCCGTCGTTGTCCTGGCCGTCGGGCGTTTCGCGCGGGTTGACGAACAGCCGCGGCGCGAACACGGCGGGATCGACGCCGGTGTCCCAGATGCCAACCAGTACGGGCGTCCCGGCGACGTTCCCGGCGAAGTTCACGGTCCGTTCGGCCCAGATGTCCCTGGGCACGACGTGGTGCTCGTCGATAACCGCCTGGTACGCGGCGGCCAGCTCGTTGCGGAGCGGGACCATGATCTTGAGCGCGAAGCGCAAGCCGACCAGCCGGCGCGCCAGCTCGCCGCTGATCTCGCCCGCGTTCCGGGCGACAACCGGATCGAGCCCGCTTTGGGCGGACCCGTTCAAGTACTCCTCGGTCAGCGTCTCGGCCTGCGCCGTGCGCTGCTCGATCTCGTCGCCGACGAGGTCCCACGGCAGCGCCCGCAGGCTCTCGAGTAACTCCTGCTTGAACGCGGCGCGGAACGCTGCGTCGTCCGCGCCGAATTGCTTGCGGGCGACCACATAAGCCTGAATGACCACGCCGGACGTCAGCTTCTTCGATTCCTTGTTCTCCAGCTCGCGAACACGTTCCACGTTCTTGTAGGCGGCGTCCCAACGGCCTTCGAGGAGGTCGAGGTCCAGGAGGGTGATGGTGAGCCGGCGGAGCGTCGTGCGGTCGTCGATCTGATACTTGGCGAAGTCCGCCTCGAGGTCCGTCCGCACCTGCCGCGCGAGGGCGGCGAACTGCTCGTCGGACGCGAGCAGCTCCGACGCTGTGCCGGGCACTTTGTAGGTATGCCGTGGCAGGTCGTCCGCGCTGCGGACCGGAAGCTTCTCCTGGGCCGCAACCGCCGGGCCGCCGGGCAGCAACAGGACGGACGTGACCAAAAGCGACGCGCGACGGCGGCAACGAGCGGCCAGATTGAGCGTCATGACTGGCGTCCTTGTTCGACGAGGTGCTGCACGCGCCGATTGTAGCTCTGCCCGGGGGGCAACGCGCTGTCGGCAGTTGTCGCGGTCGGTCGATAACGGCACGCCGGGGCGTGGGAGGCAGTTATCGAGCCGAGCGCGGGCGACCGCCGGCCCCCAAGCCGCTGCCCGCTGGGGACATTTCCGGGGCCGGTGCGAAGTTTCCCGCAGGACCGAGGCGGGCGGGGGGCCGTTCTGGTTGACAACGCCTGTGTTTCCCAGAACATACGGGCGTCGCGCGATGCGGACGGCCGTTCGGCACGGCGTTTGTATGAGGAGTGTCGAGCGGCCGAGGCGCGGACGGTGCGCCGCGTACAATCCCATGCGGGAACCGGCGGCGTTGGCGGGTCGCCCAGCCGCGACGCCGCGTCGGAAGGAGTGCTCGAAGATGGCGAAGTACAAGATCGAAGTTGACCGCGAGCTGTGCATCGGAGACGGCGCCTGTGTTGGCGAAGCCCCGAACACGTTCGAGATGGACGGCGACAACATCGCGATCGTGAAGGACACGAACGGCCACGGCCCCGACGAAGTTCTGCAGGCCGCCCAGGTCTGCCCGGTCGATGCGATCATCCTGACCGACGAGCAGAGCGGCGAGAAGGTCTGGCCGAAGTAGCCTTCGCGGGGGGTGTGCCACGACACGGAGACGTGCGCCGCGCCGTGCGCGGCGCTTTTTGCGCGCTGCGGGGGGCGTCATCCCGTCATCTGCTTCCAGATCGCCGGACCGGTCTGGATGAACACCAGCGTCACGCCGGTGAGCGAATCGCCCGCGATGACGCCGGACGCGACCGGGAAGAGAAACTCATCCGACGCCTTGCGGGCGGTTTTCTCGATGACCCAGCCGAGCAGCGC
Organism: uncultured Planctomycetales bacterium; assembly: GCA_964394415.1. GTDB lineage: Bacteria > Planctomycetota > Phycisphaerae > UBA1845 > Fen-1342 > JAGVEP01. Next base: position 3,336 of record CAYMXT010000076.1, on the reverse strand, counting down.
ACCCAGGAAGAACATCTCTGCCTGGAAAAAGGGGAACGTCCAGGCGAGGCCCAGCCCGGCGGCGGACGGAATGAAGGCGCGATACTTCGGCAGCCAGCGTTCGAGCAGCGGCAGCAGGATGCCGACCGCCCCGCCGAGCGCCATCGTGTAGAGCTTCAGCGGGTGCAGGCTTGCGAGTCCCTCGGTCATGGCTTGGGCAACCGCGGCCCAGGTCTGGGCACTGGGGGCTGGGAATTGCTCGGTGCCCAGCACGGCGGCCCCGGTCACGACCGCCTTGAACGCCAGCACCGACGCGACCGTCCCCATGAAGATGCCCGCGAACTGGGCGAGGAACTGGCGGCGCGGGTTGGCCCCCAGCAGGTAGCCGCTCTTCAGGTCGATCAGCAGGTCGCTGGCGGAATCGGCCGCACCCGCGGTGATACACGCGCTCATCAGGTTCACGTTCTGGCCGCGTGTGATGGCACCGAAGGTGAGCTGCGTGATCTTGCCCATCGCCCCCACGGGCGTCGTGTCCGTCTCGCCGCAGACCCGGCAGGCCACGATGGCCAGCGCGAACGACAGCAGCACGGCGAAGATTGTCAGCCAATAGGGCATCCCGAACGTGGTTTGGGCGAGATAGGCGAGGCCGAGCGTGCCGACGAGCTGGCCGGCCAGGAACCACGAGCCGGGCGTTTCAATTGCCGCCAGGGCGTCGCGTTCGCCGCCGCGGCGCGGGATGAACATTTTCGCCAGGTCGCTGAACGCCCGCAGGGCGGTGCGCCACTGGAGGCCGAACGAGAGCAGCCCGGAGGTCACCATGCAGGCAGCCCCGCCCCAGACCGACCACTGCACGAGCGCACGATACCCGTCGCCCGCGACCAGACCGCGCGCCTGGATCTGCGGAATGAAGATCATCCAGCACGTGATGCCACCCAGCAGCATGCTCGCGCATACGCGCATTCCGGTGATGGCGCCGGCGGCGATGAAGAGCGGATCCCAGGAAAGCGTGACTGTGCGACCGACCCACGCGGCCCCGAGCAGGCGGGTATTCAGCGCTTCGAGCCACGTCGCGATCTGGTACGGCGCGCAGGCCGGACTGAACAGGCTCAGCCCTTCGTTCCACAGCTTGCTGAGCACAGCCAGGAGTCCGGCCACCCCCAGCGCCGCCGCCGAGCGCAGCCCGCCCGCCCCGGTCGTGTGCAAGGCCCGCAGGGTTTCGGCGGCGGCGATGCCGCTGGGGAAGCGCAGTTGCTCGACGTTGATCATCTGGCGCTTCATCGGGATTGCCATCGTGACCCCGAGGACGGCCAGGAAAAACACCCAGGCCATCAGCGTCCAGGTATCGAGCGTGTGATTATTGACGATGATATAGGCGGCGACCGCCGAGACCAGGGTGCCGCCGGTCGAGTAGCCCGCGGCGCTGGCTGTGGATTGCATGCAGTTGTTTTCGAGAATGGTCATCGGCGTGCGCACGATCCGCAGGCCATGCAGGGTCGTCCAAATCGCGTAGGACAAGATGCACGCCGTGATGGCCACGCCGAAGCCCCAGCCCGACTTGAGCCCGATGTAGAGATTCGTCAACGAGAGGATGCCGCCCAGCAACGAGCCCATCAGCACGGCTCGCCAAGTGAGCTGGAGCATCGAATCCCCCCGACCGGTGTAGCAGCGCTCGAACCACTGCCGCTCGATTTCCGCCGGCGTGCCGCGGAAGCCCTCAATCGGCAGAACGTACTCGGGCGGGTCGCCGCCGGACGTCGCGGAAGCTGGCTGCGCGCTGGGCATGGACATCCTGTCGGCGAAACGAGAAACAGTTGGGTCCGCCCCGCGCGGAGCGGCGGCGGATTATCATGCTGCGACGCAAACTGAACAAGCTGACCGTCAATCGGAATGTGAAACCTGGACCCCGGGCGCGTGTTTTCCTGGCCGGTGCGGGGAACCGCGCGGTCGCGCGGGCAGACAAGCGCCTCGACCGCAGCCTACAATCTAATGGTGGAGAGGTGTTAGTGCTCCGCCACAGGACGGCGCCATGAAACTAGACGAAGTCCGCCCGAAGTTCCCAATCACGCAGCGCTACAACTTCCAGGACCACGCCGGCGTCGCGCCGCTGTCCGGGCCGGCCGCCGAGGCCCTGATCGGCTATGCGCGCGAGTTTTCCGAAACCGCCTACCTCGCGGGCACCTACTATCGGGCGGTCGATAAGGTGCGGCAGGCCGCCGCCCGGCTGCTGCACGCCGAGCCGGACGAGGTCACGTTCGTCAAGAATACGTCCGAGGGGCTCAACTACGTTGCCAACGGCATTCAGTGGGCGACGGGCGACAGCGTCGTGTCGACGTCGCTGGAGTTCGTGGCCAATGTCTACCCGTGGATGAACCTCGAGCAGCGCGGCGTGAACCTCCGCGTCGTGCGCGACGAGGACGGCCGCATCCCGTTCGACCGGCTCGCCGCGGCGGTTGACCGCCGGACGCGCGTGCTGGCGATTTCGGCGGTGCAGTGGTCGAGCGGCTTTCGCGTCGATCTGACGCGGCTGGGCGAGTTCTGCAAAGAGAAGGGCGTGTTGCTGTGCGTCGATGCGATCCAGGCGCTGGGCGTGCATCCGTTCGACGTCAAAGCGATGAATATCGACTTCCTGGCGGCCGACGGGCACAAGTGGCTGTGCGCGCCGGACGGCTGCGGGTTGTTCTACTGCCGGCGCGAGCTGGTCGGGCACCTGCGGCCGACCGAGCCGGGCTACTTGTGCATGAAGGGCGATTTCGACACGGCGTTGCCGAAATTCGACTTGCGGGACGACGCACGCCGCTTTGACAGCGGCGCGTACAACATCGCCGGTGTGAATGCGCTGGGGGCGTCGATCAACCTGCTGCTCGAAGTCGGGATCGAGGAGATTCAGAAGCGCGTCAAGCTGCTGACCGACCGACTGGTCGAGGGCCTGAAGCGCAAAGCCTGGCGCCTGTACAGCCCGCGCACGGCGAGCGAATGGAGCGGGGTAGTCTCGTTCGCGTCTGATAAGCACGATCTGGCACAGGTGCAGCGGCATTTGCGCGACGAATTTCGCATCGTCGTCGCGCGCCGGCTGGGGCGATTGCGGGCCAGTCCGCACTTTTACAATACCGAAGAAGAGATCGATCAACTGATCGACGCGCTGCCGACCGCGTGAGCTGCACGCGGCGCGGCGTGGGCGCGTCTGTCCGAACCCCGGACGCAAGTCCGGGGCCCGCTGGCGACGTGCGCTGCGCTACCCCACTGGCCGGCTGGCCCGCCACTGGCGTGGCGGGTTCGGATGGTGGAGCCGCGCAGCGGTATCGGAACCCCGGACGCAAGTCCGGGGCCCGCTGGCGACGTGCGCTGCGCTACCCCACT
>CAYMXT010000075.1:0-17316 GCA_964394415.1 uncultured Planctomycetales bacterium | reverse complement strand
GCGCAACCAGCGTGCCGCCCGCCTTGTCGCGCACGACGGCCGTGTGCGGCGCCATGTGGGTGTGTGTCGCCGGGCCGGTGAAACCGTGGACGCCGCACAGGTATCCGATCAACGCCAGCAGCGCCAGAAAGCACGTTGCCACAGCGCAGGCTTGCACGACGTGCGCCAGCGCGGGGCGGCGCGCCGCGAGCAACAGCAGCGCCACGGCCAAAAACGCGAAACACGCCGCCGTGTTCGGGGCCATCCGCCCGGGCGCACCCGTCGCGACCGCGCCCGGCGGCTCCTGGAAGAGCAGTTGATCGATCCCGAAGTCGTAGCCCAGCACGCTCTGGATCGGCGTCAGCAGCCCGAGCGCCAGAACAACCGTCGCCGGCCCCCTGGCCGCGAACCGCCGTACCCCACCAGCATTCCCCGGCTCCGCCAGCAGCAGCGCCAGTCCGAGCAGCGCGAAGCACAACGCCGTGTTCGCCTTCATGCTCACCACGCCGGGCACCGGGCTTTTCAACCACGCCACGTCCAGCGCCCAGCCGCACAAGACGGCGACCCCCAAACCAAGGCACAAGCCGGCGGCAGCGCGGACCAGCCTCCGCGGCCAGCGCGGCGCTTCCCCCGACCACTCCGACAGATGGACCTCACTCATGTCGCACCACCTGGCTCTCGCCTTGCTTGCCCGCGTCTAGCGCCTGGGGGAGCGGCGGCCCAAGCTGCATACCCGGCACGCCGCGCGCCGGCCACAGTCCCCCCTGCCCCGTTGTCCGCCGCACCGGCGCGGCGCACACCCGGTCGCGCCCCTCCCGCTTGGCGGCGTAGAGCGCCGCGTCAGCCTGCCGGAGCGTGTCCATCCAGTCGGGGCCCGCGCCTTCCGCCAGGCCGATGCTGATAGTCACCGCAGCGCAGCCCGCCGCGGCGGCACTCGGCCACAGCAGGTCGTTGCCAGCCGTACGGATGCGCTCCGCCAGCTCCAGCGCGCCGGCAAGCGCGGTCTCCGGCAGCAGCACGACGAACTCGTCGCCGCCGTAGCGTCCGATCAGGTCGCTCGGCCGGCAATGGGTGCGCAGCGCCGCCGCCACGCGCCGCAGACACTCGTCCCCGGCCAGGTGCCCGCGCGTGTCGTTGAGCAGCTTGAACATGTCCAGATCGACCATGAAGAGGCTGTAGGGGTGGCCGTAGCGGTGGGAGCGCGCGTGCTCCAGGCGCAGCGCCTCGGTCCAGGCGCCGCGGTTCAGCACGCCGGTCAGCGAGTCCTGGCGCGCCACGACCTTGAGGGCGGCGTTGGCCTGCTCGAGCCGCTGGGCCGTGGTGGCCAGGGCCTGGTTCCGCTCGGCCAGTTGCGCGCGGATCGCCTCCAGCTCCGCCACCTTCGCCCGCAGGCCGGCTTCGATGCCGTCGCGCTCCGCGATCTCGGCCCGCATCTGTTCGTTCGCCAGAATGCGCTCCCCCGTCCGGACGCGCAAGCGCAGCTCGGTGGGCACGAGCGGCTTGTGCAGCAGGTCGTCCGCGCCAGCCGTCAAGCCCAGAATCAGGTCATCCGCCTCCCCGCGCCCAGTGACCAGGATCACGTAGACGTAGCCCCCGAAGTCGGTCTGCCGGATGCGCCGACAAAGCTCGAGGCCGTCCAGGCCGGGCATCAACCAGTCGCTCACGACCAGCCGGCAGCGGCGGTCGCGCAAGATGGCCAGGGCCTCGTGCCCGTCCGCCGCCTCGCGCACCGTGTGCCCCAGGCGCGACAGCGCGGCGCCCAGCACGTGCCGCGTATGTCGATCATCGTCGACGACCAGCACTTCCATGCGAGTGCCTCTTGCGCCAGCGCCCCAGAACGCGAGCGCAAACCGATCGCCCGAGCCAGCCCCTTAACCTGCCGGCAGCGAATCCCCCGGGCGCGGTACGCGCGTCACCCGCGTGGCCGTCCTTGGCCGGACCCGAGGAGCCTGCCGCGCCCGGCCGTGGCCCGCGCGGGGTTGTCCACCGGTATCATCGGCCCGGTCTACGGGGCGGTAGATAAGAAAGATTCTGACAGCGCCCGGAACCCGTCCGGTCCCGGCTGCAGCGTCATCGCCAGCCGCGTCATATCGGCGATCGACCCGACGCCCAGCTTTTCCATGATGTGACTGCGGTGAATGTAGACGGTCTTCGCGCTCACCCCCAGGTCGCGGGCGGTCTGATAAGCCGTCTCGCCGGCGACCAGCCGCTCGAGCACTTCACGTTCCCGCGGCGTGAGGTGCGCAAAGCGGGCCGCGAGGGCCGCGCGCTCCGCATGAACCCGCCGGTTCTCCACGTCGCGCGCCAGCGCACGGTTGATGCAGTCCAGCAGGGCTTGAGAGCGGATCGGCTTCTCCATGAAATCGAGCGCGCCCTTCTGCACTGCGGTGACCGCCGCCGCGATGTCACCATAACCCGTGAGGAAGATGATCGGCGGCGTGAGCGGTTGCTGACTGAGCCGGTCCTGCAATTCCAGCCCGCTCATGCCCGGCAAACGCAGATCAACAACGAGGCACCCCGGGTGTGCGGCGTCATACTCCGCCAGGAACTCCGTCGCCGAGGCATAGGTCTTCACGGCCATCCCCACAGATTCCCCGAGCCGCTCGAGGGACTTGCGGATCGCGGGATCATCATCGACGACGAAAACCGTCGCACCAGCCGTCATGATCGGTCCTCCCGGAGCCGCGGCGTGTGTGATTCGCCCGTCAGCTCCCGCGCTCGATCGCCGGAGTTCACGGCATCTCCCGGCTCGCCCACTTTGATTCCTACGTATAGCGCGGCCATGAGTCCGTGTCAACTACTGCGACTGTCTCCGACCCACGTATCAGCGAGTCGCAGTGTCCATAAAACAATGTCGGCCGCCGACGGTCCCGTATGAAATAGGAAATCCAGGTAGTGTCACGCGTGCAACACCCGCTGTTCGCGCACGCCGTGGTTATTCGGACGCGCCGCGGCCCTGCGGCGGGGCGGTTCAACCTGGTTTCTCTCCGCCGCGCTTTTCGTCTGGGTCAATAGCGTCGACCAGCGCATGGTCGCTCGGGAAACGGCTTCGCAGGAGTGGCAGCACCGCAGCCAGCTCCGCGGTCTCGAGTGCATGCAGCCCGGCGGTCACTTGCAACGGGTCCGCCAGCCAGGCCCGCCAGTCGGCGAGCGGCACGCGAATGTCACTCCCGACGGCGTAAAGGCGAACCGAAGCTTCCTCAACCGGACGACTCGGGTTGACCGCGATGTACACCGCATCGTCCTGATAAACCGCCCACCAGAACGGGTTCTTGCGGTTGGCGCGCACCCACGCAGCGACGTGCAGCCGCGCGAACCGCGGCCGCTCGGGCCAGCGCGCGTAGCAATCCCAGTGCAGCGGCGCCCCGCAGACACCCGCCAGCGGATCGTCGGTGCCGAGAAACGACCCGCTGGCCCGAAAGAACTCGCCCAGCGCCTCGATTCCGCCGCCGCACAGCGCACATTTCAATTCGGGTAGTTTGGTCGCCATATCCACACACCCGGACGCCGGGCCCTCGGCCGTCGCACGATATGTACCCTGACAGTGCTGATATTACAGCGACGTTCGCGTCCTGCAATCGCTTTCTCGCGCCCACCTCGGCGTCATGGGACTAGAAAAAGAGGGCACCGAGTGCCGTGCGGCAAGCCCGGTGCTCTCCGGAGGGGAAAGAAGCACCATGTAATATACAGTCGCCGGACAGCACGTCAAGCGTTTTATCGGTCTGTTCAGAAAAAGAATCAGATTCTTTGCCGATCGCGTGACCGCTGACGAACCGGAAACGCTGATAACTAATTGTCATGAAAGGCTTTAGAACAGCACCCGCAAACGCGCACGGAATTCGCACCCGATTCCAAAAAAAAACTGGTTGACAGCGCACGAACACGCACATCAAGTAGGCGCCACGGCAACCCGTGGAGGTACCGCACATGTCGCTCATTGACCTACGCTCGCAAGCGACCCGTCGAGCGCCCGCCGAGCTGCTGGCGCACCTGCGCGCGTTTGAGTTGGAACTGAAGTTCTCCGCCGGCATCTGGTTCTTTTCGCCCGCCGGTAGTCGCTTTCACGACCGCTACGGTCCGGTTCGCGACTTGGCGCAGCGCCTGGAGATCGCGGGGCGCTTGGCGCCCTGCGGCCTGCGCGCGCTCGAGGCACACTACCCGAACGAGATTAACGAGGAGAACATCGTGCTGTGGCGGCAGTTCACCGCGGCCACCGGCATCCGCGTCCTCACCGTCATCCCGCTGCTCTTCTGGGATGTCACGTTCGAGTGGGGTTCGCTGTCCAGCCCGCTGCCGGACGCGCGGCGGCAGGCGATTGAACGGACGAAGCGCGCCCTCGCGCTGAACCGCGAGCTGGATACCGACTTCGCGGTCGTCTGGCCCGGCATCGACGGTTACGAAAACCCGTTCGGGGTCGACTTCGTGGCGGCGCGCGACCGGTTCGCGGACGGGTTGGCGGAAGCGCTGGAGGCGGTGCCGGGTGTGCGCATCGCGTTCGAGCCGAAGCCGTATGAGCCGCGCGGCCGCATCTTGTTTGGCACAACACCGGAGGGTCTGCTGCTCGCGCGGCAGGTCGAAGCGAAGCTGCGCAATGCGGAGAACCGCAAACTGCTGGACGCCGGGCATGCACTCGTGTGCTTGAACCCGGAAATCGGGCACGTCCTGATGGGCTTCGAGGATCTGGCGTACGCGTATAGTTGGCCGTTGTCGGAGGGCCGCCTCGCGCACACCCACTGCAACAGCCAGCCGCTCGGCAACTACGACCAGGATCTCAACGTCGGGGTCGTCTCGCCGGAGCAGCTCGAAGCATTGCTCTACACCTTGAAGATGTACGGGTATCGCGGGTACTTCGGGATCGACATCAACCCCGAACGGATGCCGGTCGAGACGGCGCTCCAGATCAGCATGGACGCGCTGCGGGCCGCGCACGACCGCATCAACGAGCTGGACCACGAGGCCATCCTGTTCACGCAGACGCACCCGGACAAGGCCCGTGGCTGGCTGGAGGCGTATCTCGTCCGCCGCCGCGCGCCGCACCCGGAGCGCTTGGGACCGTTGCCGGCGTTGCCGCCCCCGGAGACGCGCTGAGCGACTGTCTTGAACGTCAAGCGGTTTCGAGGCGCGTCCAACAGGTGGTCTTGGAGCGGATGCGGGCGTTGAGCACGACGAGCAGCTTTCGCATGCCGGCGACGCGGCGCGGCCCCGCATGCGCTGGCTGGCGCGGCGCGTGCTGAGCGCGGCACGCCGCCCGGCCGCTACGCCTTGAACTCCTCCACCTTGAACTCGACCCGCTGGCCCGCCTCCACCGCGTCGTTCGCCTTCAGCACCGACACCGCCGTCTCGTACGCCACCTCCGCCGGACACGACAGCGGCGTGCCCGTCCGAATCGCGTTGAAGAAGTTCTCCAGGTGCAACTGGTGCGGCGGCTTCTTGCTCTCTTCGAGCAGTTTCTGACCGGCGGGGTCTTTGCTGCCGTCGGGGGCCAGCGTCTCGCCGATCTTCAGCTCGATCGCGTCGCGGCCCAGCGTCTCGACCTTCGACGCCTCGTCCTCCCACTCGCGCCTCTTGGCCTCCGGCTCGCGAAACATGAAGCCCTTGCGCGGGTCCTCGGAGACCATCAGCGAGCCCTCGGTCCCCATGAACGTCTCGAAGAACCCGCCGTGGCTGGTCGTGTTCAGCACCTGGTAGAAGCCGCGGACCTTCTTGCCGCCGACGAGGTACTCGTAGATGGTCAGCATATTATCGTACCACTCGCGGCCTTCGTAGTTGTCCGCCCCGCCGCTCGCGAGCACCGCCGCCGGCGGCGTCTTGAGGAACCAGTTGAACACGTCGATCTGGTGCGAACCGAGGTCGGCCATCGGCCCGCCGGCGAACTGCTTGTACCACCGCCAGTTGCGGAACCGCTCCATCGTCTCGTAGCCGTACTTCTTCAGCGTCGCGGCGTCCAGCTCGCGGCCCTCCGGCCAGCCCAGGTCGAACGGCGTCGCGCGGTTCCACTGCCCCATCAGGTGCGTGACCCGCCCGCAGACCTTGTCCTTGTCGATCAGCTTGAGCGCGTGCCAGTAGCGCGGGTTGCTGCGGCGTTGGTGACCGATCTGGAGGAGCTTCTTCGTCTCGCGGGCGGCTTGGACCATCTTCCGGCACCCCTCCAGCGTGTTCGACATCTCCTTTTCGCAGTACACGTGCAAACCGGCCTTCAGGCACGCGACGGTCTGCTCCGCATGGACCCAGTCCGGCGTCGCGATGATGACCGCCTGGAGGTCCTTTTCCTTCGCCAGCAGCTCCTGGTAGTCGGCGTACACATTCACCGGCTGGTCGAACTTCTTGAGGATGTTGGCCGAGTATTCCTGGTGGTACGGCCAGATGTCGCAGACGGCCTTGAAGCGGATGCCCGCGATCTTCAGGGTCTGGTTCAGCAGGTTTCGTCCCTGGCTGCCGGGGCCGATGATCGCGATGTTCAAGTCCGCGACGTTTTCCGCGGTCGGGGCTTGTTCCTGGGCCCAGCCGGGAATCGTGACCATCAAACCGGCGCCAGTGACGGCGGCCGTTCGCAAGAAGTCACGCCGAGAGAAATCGGGACGCCAGGGGGCCTGCGAATCGTTGGGCATGCACTTTCTCCGTGGGCAGCGCCCGGTGCTCGCGGACGGCGCGGCAAGGGCAGCAGTTTACTCGCTTCGCACGACCCGGCAAAGACGCCGATACGTATTCGGCGCGGCGCGTTGGGTGCCCGGCCGGGTTGCACCCCGACGGGGTGCCGGCTCGTAGCCACGCGGGGCGGTAGTGAACGACACACGTGGTAAGTCCAGTCCGGTGCGTAGGGGCATGGGCCTCCGGCCACAAATGAGAGCTTACTTCGACGATCTCGCGAAAGAGCGAAGTAGCCCATTTCGGGTCGCCAACTTGGCCATTTGCGCCATGTGCTCCTCGTCAGCCGGAAGATCGGTGACACAGTGGAGGTGCCCATACGCCGGGTCGTCAGGGTTAGCGTCAGGTCTTGGAGGACGCGGAGGGTTGATCCCCTCGGTCAGGTCGTCGTAAGTTAATCTGCAGAGTCCCGGGAGATCCCCAAGCGGAAGCGCCTTGTCCCGCTGATAACGGTCTAACCCCACATCGGTCTTGAGGTGCGCATCCTGGAATGTAAACGAGAGCGCCGTTTCACCCCCTCTGGGCTTGAAGACCTCCCAACTCAGGACGCCGTCCATGACACGCCGTTTTCGGTCGACATGCCGAAGGAACGAGTCGTCAGCAACGAAGAAACCTAGCCGCGCTTCGTGACCCACGCACCAAGCTCCCGCCCGACGTGCGGACTGGTCAGCGAAACGCCTATCGTGTCCGCGTGCATGTGCTCATCTACTCGGGTCGCCGAAATGAGCGAAGCATCGGGAGCGATCCGACAGTCGATTCGTCGGTCTGTTACGAGAGACTGTACGACGAGCGATATCCCTCCATCGTCCTCAGTAAACACGCCCCACCGAAGGCGCGGCGCGAGGGCAACGTGTGGGGCCAGGCGTCGTGAGAGTTCGCGACAAGCCTCAGCCGCCGCAGTGGCCGGCGGCGCATCCCCGTCGCGGCGAGCGTCTTCCTGATCCTCTTGGAGCTTATCGAGCGTGCGCTGTATCAGAGCCTCTGCGCCCGGCTTGAGGAGTCCGAGGAGTCCGCCGAAGTCCGCAGCGGGCGCGGACCCCGCGTATTGAGCCATTTCTCCGGCGCTGCACTCGGCTCTTAGAGCGATCGTGTCGTACTCCTCGTACTTGCGCGGTGGTTGCTCGGTGTCGCCTGTGGGAGCATCGTTCTCCCCCATGAACGGACGGGTTTCCGCGAGCAACACCGAACTACGGTATTGAGCGCAGTTCACGAGACATAAGTCAGCCACAAGACACCTCCTGCAACTGCCACTCCTTTCTCGCATCGGCGGACAGCCACTCGTGAAATAGCGACTGCAATCGCTCGTGAGCGCGCTCCAGGATTTCCTGCTCTTTGTCGGATGGCTGGACACGGCGTCCGGCCGCTGTCGTAAGCCGATAGCCCTGGACTGACTCGTCGGCGACGCGGGCCGTCACCTGCTCGAGACTGAAGCGGAAATCGCTTTCGTCGGCTTCCCGCCACGACGCCTCCAACTTATGCACTTGCTGAGCATCCGCCGCCGCCTCGATCTGGATCCTCTTCGAAAAATACCGCCTCAGGACCGGTGAAGAATGCGGTATCCTAAGGAAGTTGACGTAGGACATGTTCACGACGTGAACCCGCGGAGCGTCCTGACCGCACGCCGCCTTGAAAGCGTCGACTGCACGCCAAAGGGCGTCCCGCAATGCCGGGAAGCGCGGGTACTCAGCTTCCGCGACGCCAACCCGTGGTAGCCAGCGCGCGACGACCACGTGGCTTTGAACCGTTATCGTGAGTCCGTCGCGGTTCCCGGTATACAAGGCTCCCGTGATCTGGCCGGGGCCGAACTCGACCTTCGCAGTCACGCCGGGAGCAGCTTCGAGTTGCGTCGGCTCCGCGAGCTGGGGAAACTCCCCCTGAAGGGAAGCGGCGACGGCATTGATTGTCCGAAACGTCAGCGAACCAGGCGTCTCAAAGCTGGCCCGAACGGCCGCCTCGATCAGCGGCAAGTTCCCGAAATCAAGTCGGATTCGTTCCGTTGGCATTGTCGACCGACGTGCTGCGTCGTCTCCTTCACCGTACCCACTCTATGATACGCACGCTAGTTGCACAAGTGCGGCGTGTGAATCGAACAGGCAGCGCACCAATCCGGCCCGCCGCACGGCGGAGCGAGCCCGGAGCGCGGCGGGTTCGGATACGGCGCTCCGCTACATCACCCCCAACACCTGTTGCGCCAAGCTATCCGGCATGCGCTCGTAGCGGCACGGCTCCATCGCGTACGTCGCGCGCCCCTGCGACAGCGAGCGAATCTGCGTCGCGTAGCCGAACATCGCCGCCAGCGGCGCTTCCGCGGTGATGACGTGGTTCTTCCCGCGCAGGGCCGTCGCCGTGATGACCGCCCGGCGGGCCATCAGATCGCCGTTGAGCGCGCCGAAATACTCCTCCGGCGTGACGACTTCCAGCTTCATGATCGGTTCGAGCAGCACCGGACCAGCCTGCTCGACCGCCCGCTGAAAGGCGATCGAACCCGCGCCTTCAAACGCGACTTCAGACGAATCCTCCGCGTGTTCCTCGGCGTCGAGCAGCGTCGCCCGGACGCCGATCAGGGGGTAGCCGCCCAACCCGCCGCTGTGGGCCGCGCCGCGGACGCCCTGTTCGATCGCGGGCCGAAACAGCGCCCGGATCTTGTCGGCCGGGAGCTGGCTTTCAAAGCAAAACGGTTCCTCCCCCGGCTGCGGCTCGAACGGTTCGACGCGCAGCCTGACGACCGCGAATTGCCCGCGCCCGCCCGCCTGGCGGATCAACCGTCCTTCCGCCTCCGCCGCGCGCGTAATCGTCTCGCGATACGCGACGCGCGGCTTAAACGCCTTCACCGGCACGTTGTAGTCGCGTTCGAGCAGGTGCAGCTTCACCTCCAGGTGCAGCTCGCCCATGCCGGAGATCAGCGTCTGCCCGGTCTCGGCGTCGGCGCGGTACTCAAAGGTCGGGTCGCTGCGGACCAGCATGGCCAGCGCCGCGGCCAGCTTGTCCCGGTCGGCGGTCGAACGCGGCTCGATCGCCATGCTGATGACGGTCTGCGGAAACTCGATCCGCTCGAGCAGGACCGGGCCGCCGTGCGTGCCGCAAAGCGTGTCGCCGGTGAGCGTTTCGCGCAGGCCGACGGCGGCAACGATGTCGCCGGCGTGGGCCGCCTCGACTTTCTCCCGGCGCTTCGCAAACACGCGGAAAAGCTGCGGGACGTTTTCCTTCTTGTTGCGGCCGACGTTGAGCACGCGGGCGCCGGCCTTCAGCGTGCCGGAGTAGATGCGGAGGATGTGCAGGTCGCTATGCGCGTCGGCGACGACCTTGAACACCAACGCCGCCAGCGGTCCGCCGGCGTCGCACTTGCGGGCCACCTTCTTGCTGGGCTGGTCCGGATCGTGGCCCTCGATCGGCGGCACATCGAGCGGGGACGGCAGAAAGTCGCAGACGGCGTCGAGCACCGCCTGCACGCCCATGTAGCGCAGCGCCGAGCCACACAACACCGGCTGGCACCTGCGCGCCAGCGTTCCGCGGCGCAACGCGGCGCACAGCTCGTCCGCGGTGAGCGGCTGGTTCTCGATGTACTTGGCCATCAGGCCGTCGTCGAGTTCCGCGGCTTTCTCTTCCAGGATATGTCGGAACTCGCGGGCTTCCTCGGCCAGTTCCGGCGGAATGTCCACGACCGCGTACTTGCGGCCGTCGTCGCTGCCGCTGTAGTCGCAGGCTTTCATGCGCAGCAGGTCGATGTAGCCGCGGAACGTCTGCTCGCTGCCGAGCGGGATGTGAATCGGAATCGGGTTGGCCCCCAGCCGTGTGCGAATCGTGCCGAGGGCGTGGTGAAAATCCGCGCCCACTTTGTCCATCTTGTTGAGCAGGCAGATCCGCGGGACCTTGTACTTGTCCGCCTGCCGCCAGACCGTCTCCGACTGCGCCTCCACGCCCTCCTTCGCGTCAAAAACCACCACCGCCCCGTCCAAGACGCGCAGGCTCCGCTCAACCTCCGCCGTGAAATCCACGTGCCCCGGCGTGTCGATCAGGTTGATCCGGCAATCCCGCCAGTGAAACGACACCGCCGCGCTGTAGATCGTGATTCCGCGCTGCTGTTCCTCGGCGTCGAAGTCGGTGACGGTGGTGCCGTCGTCCACGTCCCCCATCTTGTGGATCGTGCCGCTGTAATAGAGCACGCGCTCGGTGGTGGTGGTCTTGCCGGCGTCGATGTGCGCGGCGATGCCGATGTTACGGATCTGGGCCAGGTTTTCCATGTCGCTCGCGCTTTCGGGGGGCCTCCGGCACCGCGGCGCTCCGCGGACCGTGGAAAACCGGGATTATATGGCGAACCCGGGCGACCGAAAGCGTCGCGCGTTGGCCGGAACCGCGGCCAGTGCTAAGCGGCGTATGGCATGAGGCAACTCGCGCAGATTTCGCTCCGCCCCTCGGACCGGCAGGCCGTCGAAGCGGCCCGGTGTGTGCTGCGTGCCCAATTGCCCCTCGAACGCGCGATCCTGTTCGGCTCGAAGGCCCGCGGGGATGATGATGCGGAATCGGACATCGACCTGTTGCTCCTGACCGCGCACCGCTGCAACTGGAGCCAGAAACGTGGGCTGCTCGGCGCACTCGGACCGCTGGAACGCAGCCACGGCGTGGTCTTCAGCCTGTTGATCGTGCCGGCCGCGGAGTGGGAACACGGCCTGTATCAGGTGCTCCCGCTCCGGCGCGCCGTGGAGCGTGACGGAGTCGTGGCATGAGCTGGGCCGGGGCGTGAGCGCTGCTGCGAGGTGCTTTTGACCCGGCGCGTGAAGCGGAGCATCGCGGTCGCCACCGTCAGTCATTCACCGCTCGTGATCCACTGCTTCGCGCGCTCCAGCACGACGTCGATCCCGCGCTGCTCGTCGTCGAGCGTCGCGGCCGCCGCGATGTCCGGCTGCACGCCGCCGCGATCTTCGGCGTCGCCGTTGGCGCGGATGAAGCGCGCGGTGGAAACGCCGACCGATAGCCGCGTGTGCGGCAAGTCGAAGGAGTAGACCTCCCCAAAGGCGTTCGGGCTTTCCGCGGTCTCTTCGCCGATGAGCGTGGCCAGGTCATAGTCCGCCACCGCGTTGGCGAGCATCAACGCGCTGGAAAACGTCGACCGGCCGATGAGCAGGCAGACCGGGCCATCGAAACGCAGGGGATTGGACGGCGGCCCGCGCCGTGAGCCTTCAAACACGGCGCACTGGCCCTCCGGCGTGGACCAGAGTCGCCGGCCCTGTTCGTGGAGCCACTCCAGCGGGAACCAGCGAATCCACGCCGGCACGTGGGCTTTGAGGTAGCTCTTGAGCTGGCGGCTCACCTTCCAGTCCTTGCGCCCCGCCATGCGATACGGCCGGTCGCTGATGTAGCTCAGCAGGTCGTCACCGAGCTGCGAGTTGCCGCCGCCGTTGCGACGCAGGTCCACGATCAGGCCCCGCGCCGGCCGCGCGCGCAGCTCGGCGAACATCTGCTTGAGCAACGCGGCAAACGCCGGGCGCTCGACCATGCTGCGGAAATCCAGGTACCCGATGTCCCCCGCGAGCCACTCGAAGCGGTAGTTCGGCCCGCGGCCCGCGGAACTCGCGGCGGCCCGCCACGCCGCGGCGGACAGTCCGTCGAGTACGGCTGTCCGCTGCGCACCGTCCGCGGTCGCCAGGTACTCAACCTCGAACGGCGCCCGCACGCCGCGCAGCCACAGTCGAGAGGCAATCTGGCGCGCTAACAGTGCGTCCACCCACAGGGCTGGCCCGCCGCGTTCCTGGCGGAGCTGCGTCAGGAGGTCGGCGACGCGCCGGCCATTGATGGTCAGGAGCGTGTCGTCGGGCTGGAGCAGGCACTCGGGTTGGTGACAGCGTACGACCCGCAGCGCGTCGCCCGCGCAGGCGACTTCCACCGGGAGCACGAGGCCGCCCGCGGCGCAGAACTGGTTCCACTCCTCGTACGGCGCCTGCACCGCGGTGTGTCCGTCGTTGAAACGCGCGGCGAGCCGCGCGGCGTGGGGGAAGAACTCCCGGCGTGTGAGCGGCCCAGCCAGGGCCGGCTCGATTTCGGCCAACAGGGCGGCGACCTCGGCGCGTGACGCGTTGTAGTAGAGGTCCGGGTGTACGGCTTCACAGGTGGTCAGGAGGAATTGCAGGTCTGCCCGCAGCTCGTCGGCCGTGAAGCGCCGCTCGAACTCCGCGGGCCGCACTTCGCGGTGTGTCCGTGGCGCCTGAAGCGCGCAGCCGCTGCTGAGAAGCAGCACGCCGCACGCCGTCAAGGTGAGTCTTCGCATGGACATGATGGCCCATCATCGTACGCACAAGTCGCAGGCGGGTCAGGCGCGCAGGGCCTGAGCGTCGGAAACCAGAACGCGCAGCGCCAGCAAGCGAATCAGAGCCGCGCAGCGTCAGCGAGCGCAGCACGAAGGGCGCTTGCTTGCGCTGCGCGTTCTGATGCGCGGCGTGCTTTCGCGCGCTCGTCATTCCCCCAGCGGCTTGTCGAGGATCACCTGGAAATCGATGCGGAACCCGCCGGGCTCGGCCGGGTCTTCGTTGAACGTGAAGATCAGCGTGTCTTCGCAGCTATAGTCGACGCCGAGCAGCTTTTCGAGGCCCGCCGCGGTGCCTTCGGTCGGCAGGGCGGCGGTGTCGGAATCGACCGGGGCCGCCGAGAAGTGGACGGTGGTGTCGAAGGCGTCGAGGTCAAAGTTGGTCGTCTCGTCGAGCTTCAGCGCGACCGCCCGGTCATACAGGTCCTGCGACCCGACCGCGGTGTTTCGCCGACATGGCACCGTCGCGGGGGTTCCCGCCGTGAAGGCTTCGAGGCGCAGAGTTTGCAGGGTGGCCTCGCCGGGCGTGCGGTCCCAGGCGTCCCAGCTTCCATAGCAGAACGAGGCCCGGTACTGCGTGTTGTTGATGAACAGCAGCTTGACGTTGCCGGTGCGTTCCTTGGTCAGGTTCTTGTAGACCGTCCCCAGGCAGCCCGACACCCCGCCGAGGGCCAGGGCCAGCAGGATTGCACCAGTTGTCGCCGGCCGCCACTTGCTACGTGCCATGTTCGTACCTGCCAACACTACGTCGGGTCGGTGGACCCGATACCCTGCCAATCGGAGCGTATCGTGTTTATCGGCTACAACGCACGCCGCTGAGCCACGAATCTTAGCCGCAGAGCACGCCGACCGCCACGCCGGCCGCGGGCCTTGACCGGCCCCTGGACGCCCGAATAATGGGCGCGGGCACGGCTTGGTGCGCGCGACCTTTCCCGCGAACCTACGCGCGCTAAGCCAGAATGACGATAGACTTATCGGTCGCGTCCGCCGACCGGCATTGAGACCTCTTACCCGAGGTGGGACGAAATGCGCACCGGCCTTTTCACGTTGAGCGTTACGCTACTGACCCTGGCCCTCGGCGGCACCTGCCTGCCGCTGGTCGACAACATCGCCCGTGAGGCGCTGCCCGGCGAGACGCTCAGCATCTCGCTGGCCGAGCCGAGCCAGGAACGCACCCTCGCCCAGGGCACGCCCGTCACGATCAAGTGGTCCGCCGCCAACCTGACCGCCGAGTCTGCGACGATCACGTTTCTCGCCGAGTCGCGCCAGGATCTGTCCCGCACCGAACTGCCGGGTGGTTTGTCGCTGGACGGCACCGGCGGCAGCGACACGGTCGTCTGGGACACGACGAGTTTCAAAGGACCCTACGTCGTCATGGCCCGCATCCAGGCGGGCGCTGACTGGCGCGAGGCCAGCGCGGCGGGGCAGATCACCGTCGATGCCGCGCCGAGCTTCGCGTTCACCGCGCCGGCCGCCAGCGTCACGTTCGACCCGAATGAGGATGAAACTCTCGCCATCGAGTGGACCGCGGCGGACGAGTCAGCCACGCTGCGCATCGGGCTCGACCCCGACACTGATCATCAAAACGGCGATGAGATCTTCATCCACGAGGTTCAGCTCAGCGCTTCGGCCAGCGACGAAACGCCAGCCGGCGAGGAACCCGCGACGGAAAACGCCAAGCGGCGCCTGACTTGGCAGGACCAGGGCACCGAAGACCCCAACGCGACGCCGACCGATCCCAACCAGGGGACGCTCGCGTGGACTGGGAACGACAGCGGCGGTCAGGCCGTGGCCGCCGGCACGTACAACCTGTTCGCCACGCTGAGCGACGAGGTGAACGAGGTACTGACCGTGGACGCACCCGGTCAGATCACGATCCCCGAGCCGCCGGAGGAAGATCCCAACGAGTCGCAAGGCCCGGCGTTCACGAAGCCGGCGGAGAACACCGAGTTTCTGACGACGGCCGCCAGCATGAGCCTTGAATACACGATCAACCAGAGTTCCGACGTGCTCGTCGATCTGAAGATCGACACCGACGACGACCACGCGAACGGGAACGAACGGACGATTCTCTCGCAAAGCTACGTGGCCGCCGACAGCGATCCGAACGCCTACGACTGGACCGGCAAAGACTCCGCCGGCGCGACCGTCGGGGCGGGCATCTACCGCCTGTTCATGGCGATCAGCACCGGCGAGGGCACGCCGGAGACGTTGGATGCGGAGGGTTTGGTGCTGCGGCGGACGGACCCGAACCAGCCGCTGATCGGCCTGATTTCCCCGACGACGTTGACGCGCGTCGATCCCGGCCAGACCGTCACGATCAAGTGGCGCGACGAGGATCCGACCAGCAAGGCGAAGATCCGCCTCGTCGTAGCGGCCACGTCCGACCCGAACTCGCATGAAGAAGACGCGGCGATCATGTCGGACCGCGCGGCGATCGACGACGGCGTGCGTGACACGTACGCCTGGCAGGTTCCCTCGACCGGGCTAACCCTGGAAACCGTCTATTACATCCTCGCGTACATCGAAAACGAGGACGGGGCGTTGAAGAGCAACTCGGTTGCGGCTGGTCGGATCATAGTGAACGACCCGACCAAAGAATAGCGCCGCGCGCTGGTACCCCCTGATCCGAACCCCGGACGCAAGTCCGGGGCGGGCCGGTCACGTGCGCTGCGGCCGCCACCGGCCCGCCACTTGCGCTGCGTGTTCGGTTATCGGTCCACGCATCAATCCGAACCCCGGACGCAGGTCCGGGGCCGCACTCGCCACTTGCGTGCCGAATCGATCCGATGTATTATGGCTAAAGCAGACGTTGAACTGCTCGACGTTTGTACGGTCACAGTGCGGAGCATCGCCTATGTCGCTCGCCGGTGTATCGCTCGGATCACGCGTCCGCATAACAGGCATTCAGGGCTCCAGTCCGCTTTCGTTCCGCCTGATGGAAATGGGCCTCATCGAAGGGGCCGAGGTACAAGTGTTGCGCCGGGCACCGCTCGGCGATCCGCTGCAACTGCGCGTGGGGGACTACGAACTTTCGCTGCGCTCAACCGAGGCGGCCCTCGTGGATGTTACCACCGGTTGATGTTCGACCCGCGGCTCGACGAAACGCGGGAGATTCGACGTTTTCAGTGGCACGTCGCTGTGAGTGCTCCATCGCCGAAAGCGGCACATCGCCGGCCGACGCGGCAGCAACCGGGAAGCGCGCCGCCCCCGCCGTCGTAGCGCTGGTGGGCAATCCAAACACGGGGAAGACCGCCCTCTTCAACGCTCTGACGGGCTTTCAACGGCACGTCGCTAATTACCCCGGCGTGACGGTCGATCTCGCGCGCGGTCCGATCCGTGGAACACGGACGCCGATTGAACTGCTCGATTTGCCCGGTTCATACAGCCTGGCGGCGGCGGCGCCGGACGAGGCGGTGCTGTGCAACGCGCTGTGCGGACGCCTGGCGGATTGTCCGCGGCCCGCGGCGATCGTCGCGATTGTGGACGCCGCCAATCCGCAGCGCAATTTCTACCTACTGAGCCAGGTGTTGGAGCTCGGGCTGCCGGTCGTCGTCGCGCTGAACATGATCGACATCGCCCGCGCGCGCGGCCTCGAGTTTGACACCGCCGGGCTGGCTCTGCGGCTCGGCGTGCCGGTCGTGCCGGTGATTGCGACGGAGCCGAAGAGCGCGGCCCCGCTAGCACGGGCGATCGAGCTGGTCTTGGAGGCACCGCCGGCACGTCCGGCCGTGCCGCTGCCGGCGGAGCTGACCAGCGCTGCGACCGAGCTGAGCGCGCACGGCGGCGGAAGGCTCGCGCGGGCCGAAGCCCTGCGTGTGCTCGTCGATCACAACGGCTACGCGGAACAGCAGTATCGCGCGGCGGGGTGGGATGGGCCGTTGCTTGATCGTCTGCGCGAACGGCTCGCGGCGATGGGTGTCCCCGCCGGCGCGGCGGAAGTGCGGGCCCGCTACGCCTGGATCAACGAAGTCCTGGACGGCGTCATCACCCGGCAAGCCCCCGCCGGCGACACGTGGTCCGCACGGCTTGACCGCGTGCTGACGCACCGCGTCGGCGGGGCCGTCGCGCTGCTCGCCGTGCTCTACATTGTGTTCTACACGATCTACGCGGGGGCCGGGCCGCTGATGGACGGCGTCAGCGCCGTGTTCGGCTGGCTGGGCGAGGTCGTCGGACCGCTGATGCCGGCGGGGGCGCTGCGCAGCCTGGTGGTGGACGGCCTGTTTGCGGGCGTCGGCGGGGTGCTGGCGTTCTTGCCGCAAATTCTGATCCTGTTCGCGTTCATCGCGGTGCTCGAGGATTGCGGCTATTTGCCGCGGGCCGCGTTCATGGTGGACCGCCTGATGCAGCCGCTTGGGCTGAGCGGGCGCTCCTTCATCCCCCTGCTCTCCGGC
>CAYMXT010000074.1:8094-17774 GCA_964394415.1 uncultured Planctomycetales bacterium | reverse complement strand
GCCGCCACCGCCACCGCCACCGCCGTCGCCGCCGCGGCCGCCGCCGCCACCGCCGGGCCGCGCCTCACGCGGCTTGGCGATGTTGACGGTCAAGGCGCGGCCGTCGATCTGCTGGCCGTCCAGGGCCGTGATGGCCGCCTGGGCCTCTTCGTCGCTGGACATCTCGACGAAGCCGAAGCCCTTGCTCTGCCCGGTCATCCGGTCGGCGATAACCTCGGCGCTGACCACGGTGCCGTACGGCGCCAGCATTTGCTGCAAATCCGTGCTGGTGACGCCGTACCTGAGGTTACCCACATACAGTTTCTTGCCCATCGCAAACTCCTGTCGAACGATGGCACACGCGACCCGTGCTTTCACTTTCCGGGCCGAGAGAAAGGGGCCCACGTGCGGCCCAGCAGGTAGGAGCGCGATCAGGCAAGCAGCAGCGGACTCGAACGGTCAAGGCCCCGCGGTGCCTTGTTCAGCGAACCAACCGGCGGAGAGTATACCCCGCAGGCGTGCGTTGCCAAGTAGTGGGGTGGGCGTCCCGTCCGCCGTGGTTTTCTGGATGCCAGGGCGGGCGGGGCGCCCACCCCACTGCATGTTATGGGACTATCCAGGGTGTGTCTGAAACCGTCGCCTGCCTCGCGCAATCCGCACCTCGTTTCTTGGAACTCCCCGCCAGGGTTGGTACGATGCCGAAGTAGAGGTAGAGAGAGGTCTGGGCGGTTGTATCGCGCCTGCCGCGCCATCCGCTGTGGATGGGCGGGCTGTCTTCGGCGGCGGCAACCGTCCGCGCAATTCCTGTCCCCGCGTCTGTCAGGAGAGAAAGCACATGAAACGATCTTGGCGAATGACACTCGGAGTGTCGCTATTGGTACTGCTCGCGGCGTTCCCCGCCACGGCAGGCGTGCAGGTCTCGGCCGGCCCGAACGGAACCCAGTTGAGCCTCGCAGGCACCACTTTTCACACCACCAGGGCCGCCGTCAGCGACCTCCAGGTCGTAAACGTGCCCGGCTCGAGCACGCAACTGATCCTGTGGGACGAGGCCCAGTGGGACGGCACGCGCGTGCCGCACTATGGCATCAGCCTCGACGGGCAGGCCGTCCAGCGCGTCGCCGCCAGCACGCACGACATTGCCACGCGCCTCGGCCGCTTCGACCCGCTGATCGGACTGCCGATGGTGGCCGGCCTCGAGGCCGACGCGGCGGTCAACGTCTACATCGTGCAGTTTGTGACGCAGCCGCTGCCCGAGTTCCGCACGCAGATCGAGGATCTCGGCGGCATCATCCGCGACTATCAGCCATTCCATGCGTATCTCGTGCAGATGGGCCCGGCGACGCGCAGCGTGGTCACACACTTGTCCTACGTCCGCTCGATCACGCCGTATCACCCGGCGTATCGTCTGGACGAGACGCTGCTGCGGACCGCGCCCGCCCCGGGTCAGAAGGAAATCCTGCCGCTCCAGCGCTACAACATCCTGACGTTCGATCCCCTGTTCAAGCTCGACGTGAGCGCGCGCATTCGCAGCATTGGCGGCTTTGTAGACCAGGTAGACGCCGGCAAGCGGCTCGTCATCGCGACTCTCGACCGCGCGCAGCTTTTCGAGGTCGCCCGCTGGGATGAAGTCCTCTTCATCGACGTGTGGGGCCCGATGGAGGCGGACATGAACAACGCCCGGCAGTTCGGCGGCGCGAATTACATCGAGCAGAACGCCCCGGCGCAGTATCGCGGCCAGGGCGTCCGCGCCGAGGTGTTCGACGCGGGCTTCAATCCCGGCCACCCCGACTTCGCGTCGCGGCCGCTCATCTCGCACGGCACGACCGGCAGTGACTCACACGGCGCCGCCACCTCCGGCATCGTCTTCGGCGACGGCACCGGCAACGCCCAGGCCCGCGGCATGTTGCCCGCCGGACAGGGCATTATCGGCGACTACAACTACATCGGCCTCAACGGCGCCGGCCGCCGGCAGCACACCGCCGAGGAAGTGCAGGCGCCGTATTTCTGCGTCTTTGAAACGGCCAGCGTCGGCGATCCGCGCACGTTCAACTACACGACCATTTCCGCGGAGACCGACCAGGACCTGTTCGACTTCGACATCGTTCACTGCCAGTCGCAGTCGAACGCGGGCAATCAGGATTCGCGCCCGCAGGCCTGGGCCAAGAACATCGTCTCGGGCGGCGGCATCTACCACATGGACACGCTGTCCACCGCGGACGACGCCTGGAACAGCGGCGCGAGCACCGGTCCCGCCAGCGACGGCCGCATCAAGCCCGACCTGTGCGCCTACTACGACATGATTCTGACCACCGATCTGGGCAGCGGCTACACGACCGGCTTCGGCGGCACCAGCGGGGCGACACCGATCATCGCCGGGCACGTGGGCCTGTTCTTCCAGATGTGGGCGGACGGCATCTTCCAAAACCCGGTCGATCCGCAGGGCACGGTGTTCGACAACCGCTGCCACATGACGACCGCGAAGGCGATGATGATCAACAACGCCTGGCAGTACCCGATCGTCGCCGGCCAGGACGAAACCCGCATGCGGCAGGGCTGGGGCTGGCCCAGCGTGCAACGCATGTACGACATGCGCGACAAGACCTTCTTCGTGGACGAGACGGTTGTGCTCCAGAACCTCCAGAGCATGGTCTATGTCCTCAACGTCGAACCGGGCGAGCCTGAGTTCCGGGCGACCCTCTGCTACGCCGACCCTCCGGGCAACCCCAACAACCAGGCCCGCCACGCCGTCAACGCGATGAAGCTGACGGTCACCGCGCCGGGCGGCACGATTTACAAAGGCAACATGGGTCTGAAGGAGGCCAACTACTCCGCCCCCAACCCGGCCGACCCCAACTGGATTGACACCGTTCAGAACGTCCTCGTTCAGAACCCCGCCAGCGGCCCCTGGGTCATCGAAATCCTGGCCTCCGAAGTGACCGCCGACGGGCACGTCGAGACGCCCGAGCTCGACGTTGATTTCGCGCTCGTCGTCACCGGCGTCACGCCCTGCTCCGCGGCCGGCACGATTTCGCTCGACCGCAGCGTCTACGCGTGCAGCGCGACCGCGACGCTGCGCGTCATTGACTGCGACCTCGATCTCGATCCCAACGCGCCGGACACCGTCGTCGTCACGATCGACTCCACGTCGGAACCCGCCGGCGAAACCGTGACGCTGACCGAAACGGGTCTCGCCACCGCGTCTTTCGCGGGTACCATCGTCCTCGATACCACCAACGCCCCCGGCGTCTTGCTCGTCGCGGACAGTGACACCGTCACCGCCACCTACATCGACGCCGACAACGGCCAGGGCGGCTACAACGTCACCGTCACCGACACGGCGACCGTGGATTGCGCTCCACCGACGATCGCCGACGTGCAGGTGTCGAACGTCGGCGCCCACACCGCGACCGTCACGTTCGCGTGCAACGAGCCGGCCAAGGGCAAGGTCTACTACGGCACGGACTGCGGCAATCTGAACCAGAGCACCGCCGCCGGTTCGTACGATTTGAACCCGATGATCACCCTGACCGGCCTGATGGAGAACACGACGTACTACTTCGCCGTGGAAGCCGAGGACCAGGCCGCGAACGCCACCTACGACAACAACGGCGGCGCCTGCTACAGCTTCGCGACGCCGGACATTCCGGAGTACTTCACGCAGCTCTTCACGGCGGACAACGATCTGGACAACCTCAGTCTCCAGTTCACGCCGAACGGCTCGCAGGACTTCTACGCCGGCTGCCAGGAAGGCATCACCAGCCTGCCGACCGATCCGACCGGCGGCACGCCGCTCTCGCTGACCGACGACAGCTACGTCCAGGTCAACCTGACCGGCGGCGCGCAGGTCTGGCTGTACGGCACGGCGTACACCAGCGCGTTCGTCGGCAGCAATGGGTACATCACCTTTGGCTCCGGTGAGACCGTCTACACTGAGTCGTATGCGGCTCATTTCACCAAGGCACGCGTCGCGGCGCTGTACGACGACCTGAACCCGGCGGTTGGCGGGCAGGTGAGCTACAAGCAACTCGCCGACCGCCTGGCGGTGACGTGGCTGAACGTGCCGGAGTACAGCACGACCAACCAGAACACGTTCCAGATCGAGCTGCTGTTCAGCGGCCAGATCAACATCAACTTCCTGGCCATCGCGGCGACGGATGGTCTTGCCGGCCTGTCGCGCGGCACCGGCCAGCCGCCGGACTTCGAGCCCAGCGACCTGTCGGCCTTGGCGCTGTGCGCCGAGCACCCGCCGACCGCGGTCAGCAACACGGTGGTCGTGCCGGTGAACACGCCCACGACGGTTGGGTTGGTGGCGATCGATGACGGCCTGCCGGACCCGCCGGGCGCAATGATCTTCCGGATTCTGTCGCTGCCGACGAGCGGCGACCTGGCCGATCCGGGCGCCGGACCGATCACCAGCGTGCCCTACGACCTGGTGGGCTACGGCAACCAGGTGATCTACACCGGCGACCCCGGCTTCTATGCCCTGGATAGCTTCACGTTCCTCGCCGACGACGGCGGCACGCCGCCCAGCGGCGGCGAGTCCAACATCGCGACCGAGACGCTGGACGTGCAGTACGGGCCGCCGGTGATTACGACCACGGCGTTGCCGAACGGCTGCGTGGGCGGCAACTACAGCTTCCAATTGGAAGCATCGCCGGGTCAGCCGCCGCTGGCCTGGAGTCTGGTCGGCGTCGGCAATTACGTCGAAACCGACCTGGGCAGCAGCCTGTTCACCGAGGTCGGCACGGCCCGCAACTGGCGGGCGGACGACACCTCGTGGGCCTACACGCTGCCGTTCTCCTTCCCGTACTACGGCGTGAATCGCACGAGCGTGTACGTGTGCAGCAACGGGTTCCTCGACTTTACGAGCAACTCGACGTCATACAGCAACAGCGATGCGGCGCTCAAGGCGGCGGTGCGGATCGGCCTGATCTGGGACGATCTGATGACCAACCAGAACGCCACCGATGACATCTACATCGACGAGACCGTCCCCGGTGAGGTGACGATTCGCTGGAAGGGCACCACGTACGTGAGTCCGCGGCCACCGGTGAACTTCGCGGTGACGCTCTACTCCGATGGGCGCATCCGGTTCCACTACGGGGCCGGCAACACCCTGCTGACCCCGACGATCGGCGTTTCGGCCGGCGACAACGTGAACTTCACGCTGTCGACCTACAACAACGCGACCAGCCTGACGAACGCGAACTCGCACGAGTTTGCGGTGCCGCCGTCGATGCCGGCGGGCCTGAGCGTGAGCGCCGGCGGTCTGCTGAGCGGCGTGCCGACGACGGCCGGGACGTTCCAGCCGCGGTTCAAGGTGACCGACGCGCTCAATCGCAGTGACGAGGAAACGTTGACGCTGGTGATCGATCCGGATTGCCCGTTCACGCTGGGCGACATGGACTGCGACGGCGACGTTGATTTCGACGACATCGGTCCGTTCGTGTTGGCGCTTCAGGATCCCGCGGGCTATCAGGCCGCGTATCCGAACTGCAACTGGCTGAACGGCGACACCGACGGCGATGGCGACGTTGACTTTGACGACATCAACGGCTTCGTGGCGCTGTTGGGCGGCTGAACCGAACCCCGGCCGCAAGTCTAAGTAGCGGATAGCGCCAGCAGGCAGCGTGGAGCACAGACTGATAGTCTGTGCTCCACGCGCGTGTGAGCACGCTGTTCATCACTCCGCGCTTGCCTTTTCGCCGCCGCCTGCGGACACTTCCCTGCACGGGAGCGTGTCGTGGCGGAGCCCATTGCAGCGCTGAACGTGGACGAGGTGACCACACCGCTGCCGCCGCGCTGCTGGTGGCTGAAGCGCCTCGCCGCCGCGGTCGGAGTGCTGCTGCTCGCCACGGTGGGCCTGCGTTTGTGGTGGGGCCACGTGGCCGAGCAGCGGCTGGCGGCGTGTCTGGCCGCGTACCGGGCCGCTGGCGAGCCGGTTGAGATCGAGGACTTGGCCGTCCCGCCGGTGCCGGACGAGGAGAACGGCGCGCTGTACCTGCAACGGGCGGCCCGCCGGATCAGAAAGCCCGCGGAGCTAACGCAGCAGGAATACCAGCACGTTTGCGGCGATGAGTACTGGCCTGCGAGCGCCGACGCGCTGCGGCTCGTGGTCCGCGCGAACGCCGAAGCGCTGGCGTTGGTGCGACGGGCGCGGGGGCAGACCCGTGCTGATTGGGGGTACCAACTCACATCGCCACTGATCAACACGTCGGTCGGGAACCCAGACCTGGCGCATCGAGTGACGAAGTTGGCGCTCGCCGCAGCGCGGTGCGCGCACGCGGACGGCGATGATGACGCCGCGGTAGCGTATTTGCGTGACGTGCTCGGCGTCGCCCGGCACATGCAAGCGCTGGAGCCGTTTGGGTCGGCGCACTGGTCGCACTGCATCACGTTGCAGGGGGTCGTAAACGAAGTGCGGCGCTTTGCGTTTGAGCTTCGGGTTCGGCGTGACTCCGAACCGGCGGCGCCCGGAGCTGCGGCGCTGGTGGACGTGCGGATGCTGATTGCGGAGTTGCTCGATGAGCAAGCGCTGCGTGAGACGTGGTTGCGTGAGGCGTGCGGCGAACGTCTGCTGGCCCTGGATTACGCCCGGCTGATGAGCAGTCCGAGCGGCATCGCATCCATCCTGCGTCCGGCTTTCGGCGGGGGTAAGGCGGCCGTGTTCAAGGCCGAAGCGCTTGCCATCGGCCCGGCGCACAAGCTCGACGTCGTGGCCACGATGGAAGCGTGGACGCGCGTGGCCCGCGCCGGTTTGGCCGCCGACTACCAGACGGCCCGCACGCAGCTTGGATCCATGAAGTGGGAGGAAGCGGCGCCCGCGTGGACCCTAGGCATCTTCCGCTACTCAGACCGACTCGGGACGTATGCCGACTTGCGCGGCCACTTCCGCGTGCTGGCGCGCCGACGACTGGCGGCCACGGCGCTGGCGGTCCGGCTGTACGAGCAAGACCACGGCGTCCGCCCGGCGGAACTGGGCAACCTCGTGCCGGATTACCTCCCGGCCGTGCCGCTGGATCCGTTCGATCCGCATCCCGCCCCGCTGCGGTACTCCCCGGATCACCAGCCCCCGGTGGTCTACTCGGTCGGCCAAAACGGCCGTGACGACGGCGGCGACAGCGGCAGCCCCAATACCGTGGCCGGTGACGAGGTGTTCCTGTTGGACAAACTGCCGCCGCCCCGACCGCGACCGTGGCCCCCGCGGTTCTAGTCCGCCGCGCGCCGGCGAGCGTCAGAACGCGCAGCGCAAGCAAGCGCGAACGCGAAGCCCGTTTACACGGCGGCACTCGCTGGCGCTTCGTGTTCTGATGGGAAGGCGGGCGGGACGCCCACCCCACTTGTCAACCCGTCACGCTGCGCCAGATCGCGAGCCAGTACAGCACACACAACGGAACCACGAGCACCAGCAGCCCCAGCGCCACGGCTAGCAGATTGAGCACGACCAGTCGTGTCAACGCCGCCCACCAGCCGCGGTGCAGTAGGTATTGCGTGAACCGCACAAAGCGGCGCTGCGCGAGGAAAACCGCGTACACGCCGAGGCCGACCGCGGCGGACGGTCCCGCGGCCGGCCAGATCTCCCGGTCGGACCACAGCGCGAAACCCACGATCCAGAACGGCAGCATCAGTGGCAGAGTCGCCAGGGGCGCCCATAGGTAGTAACTGAGCGCGATCGCCCGGTTCTGGGCGCTCACCGGCAACAGCCGGGACTGGAAGAAGTAGCTGCCGATGCCGGGCACGCCAACCAGCAGCACGGCGATGAAGACATTGATTCCGCCGAGCCACCACCACAGCGCCGGGCCGCTCTTCCAGCGGTGCAGGTGGTCGAAGATCAGCAGCGCCGCGGACGCCGCCAGAATCGTCGCATACGCGTGCAGGCACGTGAACCACCGGAAGCGCTGTGAATCCGGGTAGCTCACCTCGCGGGCCAGCTCCAGACACAGCCGTTTCGGCCGAATGGCGACCATCCACACCGTCTGCCAATACGCCTTCATCCGGCCCAGCTTGCGGCGATGGAACCAGGGCAGTTGCGATTCGGGCGTGCGCAAGACATGCAGCGAGAAACCGCACTCCGGGCAACGTGGGCTGGTCGAGCCGCGGAGGTCGTACACGCACTCCGGACAGACGGTGCCGATGGGCAAGGCCCACAGTGGTTCAGTGGCCAGACCCTCCGTCGGCCCGGCACCGGGCGCGCGCGGGGCGCTTCGCGCGGGTCTATCGTCGTCGCCCACGTCGTACCCCTTTCGTGGCACGCGGTGGCCCCGCCGGCGTCCCCGGCGGCGGCTCCAACTGTCTCCTCAGAAGAGCGTACACGTAGCCGCGCCGGGGAGCATCGGCGTCCCGCCGGTGCGAGAAACCGCGACGGGCGCCTCTGAAAGCCGGTCGCACCGGCGGGACGCCGATGCTCCCGGTGAATGCGTCGTGCTTGTTGCTGGACACAACCCTTGCCTCAACGTCATCCATCGCCGGCGTCCGCCGTGCATAACTCGCGGAACTCCTGGCAAAGCGTCGCTTGCACCCGTGCCAGTACCTCCGCGGGCACGCCCATCCCCGCGGCCTCGCGCAGGGCGAGCACCAGCGCCCGCAGCAGGGCCTGCGGCTCATCCGCTTGTGTGCCCAACGCCAGCCGAAGCGTGTCTACCACGTCTGACACCTGCTCCGCCGCGAGCAGGCCGACGGCCAGGCGAAAGCGGAACGGTCGGGCCAGCGCGTCGTACTTCTGGGCTTGGACGGCGGGCAGCGCGGCGACGGCCAGGCGATAGAGCGCCACGGCCTCGTCCGGTGCGGCACGGAGCGTGTAATCCGCCTGTTCCGCCAGGGCGACGGAGTAGAGCTTCGGGAATCGCGGGCGCAGCGGCTGCGACAGACGGGCCGCCGCCGCACATTGTGCCGCTGCCCCTGCGAAATCGTTGCGCAAGGCGCGTGCCGCCGCGTCCAGGCGAAAAGTCTCGGGAGCCATGGACGCGACGAGCGCGTCGACGTCGGTTTCGGGCGTGATCGGTCCCGCCGCGGCGACGTAGCGCCCCAGCGCCTCGTCGAACGCGGGCGCCTGGGTAAGCTGCGCGAGCGTGCGCAGCCACACGTCGCGCACTTCGCCAAATCGGAGCGCATCGCGCAGCAACCCGACCAGACCTTCGAGCGGGGCGGGGTACCGCGTCAGGGCGAGCAGCGTTTCCACGTCGTACGGCGTGCGCTGGCGTTGCCGTCGCCAGGCTTGCTCTGCTTTCTGGGCCCATTCGAGGGCTTGGTCCGGCTGAGCGCCGCGATGGAGTTCGATCAGCCATTCCGCGGCCCGGGCGGCGGTGGCCTCGCAGCGGGGCAGCGCGGGGACCGCGACGTCGAGTTGCCGGGCCGCGTCGTAAACCGCGGCGGCGGCTCGGATCGCCCGCGTGCGACGGTCATCCGTGGCCTGGGTTTGCCACGCGCGCACGGCCTCCGCGGCGTTGGATTCGGCGGCCTCGAGCGCGACCCGGCGGCAGACGATGACGCGGACCGGATCGAGCAGCCCGGTCGCGGCGTCCAGCAAGCCGGCGTGTGCGACGGCCAGCTCCCGCCGGTCGAGCGCCGCCAGGGCCGCCTGTTCAGCGCGGACGGCGGACCAGTTCGTCGCCGCGGTCCAGCCGGCGGCCAGCCCGGCGACGATGAACAGTGCGCCGCGCGCGAGGTAGAGGTAGTCGAAGTAGGCTGGGCGCAGCGAAGCG
>CAYMXT010000074.1:0-8084 GCA_964394415.1 uncultured Planctomycetales bacterium | reverse complement strand
GCCCCCCCCCGGGCCCACCCTCCCCGGGCCGGGGGGGGGGGGTTTGGGGGGGCGGGGGGGGGGGGCCCCCCCCCCCCCCGCGCGGGGGGGGGGCCCCCGCCCCCCCCCCCCCCCCCCGCCGGCGTGCTGGGCTTCGCACGCTCCGCGTGCTTCGCCCAGCCTACCTCTACCTCCTGCGCGTGCTTCGCCCAGCCTACCTCTACCTCCTGCGCGTGCTTCGCCAAGCCTACCTCCGGCCCAGAGAGCCCCCAAAAGGGTCCAAAACAGCGTCGCCCCGCCGGGCAGGCGCAGCGTGGAGCCGCCGAGTGAGTCCACAAGCAGGGCAATGACGCCACCAACCAGGGCGAGCGCCGGCCAGCGCAGCTCCGCCGGCGCGGTGCGCAGCAGGTTAACCGCCGCGAGCAGGGTCGCGACGAAGCCCGCGACGTACACCACGCCGCCGAAGAGCCCCACCTCGGCGAGCACCTCGAACAGCTCGTTGTGAGCGTGCTCCACCAGTTCGCCCATGAACGCCGCCGGATCGAGAGCCTGGTCGCGGTCGGCCAACTGTCCGGCCAAGCGCGGGTAGGAGCCGGCCCCCAGGCCGAGCCAGGGGTTGTGCTGCCACAGCTCCGCAGCGTAGCGCCAGGCGTACAGGCGAAACCGCAGCGTCGCGCCGCGGGCCATGGTCACGTCCAGGTGCGACGACGACAGCCACCACCAGCCACCGCCCACAAACGCCAAGACACACACCGTCGCGAAGAGCCAGCGCAGACGGCGTCCCAGCCGGGCGAACCCCATCGCCCCGGCCCCCACGAGCAAGGCGATGGTTGCGCCGCGGGCATGCGTCAGCCAGAAGCACCAACACAGCGGAACTAGCGCGCCAAGCGCCGCCAACGCCCGCGAGTCTCGAAGCACGCCGGGCGTCGCCGCCGCGCCCGCGACGGTGGCGACCGCGATCAGGATGGCCGGGGCGATCGCCGCCGCGAGCACGTTCGGGTTGCCGATCGGGAACCCCGGTGCGTGAAAGGGGTTACGTTCGTAGAAATACCAGACGCACAACGCCGCGGCCGCGGCTGAGACCGGCACGACGCCGTGCAGAAGTGTCGGCACGTCGCGACGGTCAAGCAGGGCGGCGAGCGTCACGGCCCACGCGACGTGCAGGCCGTAGAGCAGCGCCTGCCCCCGCGCCGCGTCCGGCGCACCGGCCCACACGCTGCTTGTCAGACTCAACAGCACCCAGCCGGCCAGGAGCAACTGTGCCCAGGCCGCCAGCCCCTGCGGCTTGGCGGTCATGTCGTCGCGGGTCAACAGAGTGCGCATGCCGAGCAACAGCAATCCCAGGGCCGTGGCGGCGTGCAGCGCCAGGTCTTTGATCTCGACGCCGCGGGCGGTCGCGACCAGCCCGTTGAGCGACATCAGGTCGGTGATCCGCCGGAGGATGGAGAACTCGCTCCACGGAATGGCCCCCGGGTACGTCTTGCCGCTCTGCGGGCTGATGAGCAAGAACGTCGCGGCGACGAGCGCGAGCGTCAGCACGAGTGCCGCGCGCGAGTAGGTCGTTTTCACCTTGACATCGGTCGGCATGTGCTACAATGCGACCAGCGGTCAACTTTTTGGTTCGTCACGGACGGCGACCCGCCGCACCTTTCGTCGGCAACAGCATACGCGCATGGCAGTGCTTTCGCACCCTATGCACCGGCCGCCGCACGGGGAGCATGGGCCTCCGGCCCGTGCGTACGGCGCCGGAAACGGGCCAGAGGCCCATGCTCCCCGTGCGGTTGCAAGGTAGCGCCTGGGCGAAACGCCACCAGAATTGGGCGGCACAACATGACAGTCGCGGCGATCTCCAACCTCCCGGAGCACATGACAGGACGCGGGCTGCCCGCTGATTTCGAGCGTCGCAAGCTGCACTTCGTCGGCATCGGCGGCTGCGGCATGTCGGGCCTCGCCGGCCTGCTGTTGCGGCGCGGCACATGCGTCAGCGGGTCCGATGCGAACGACGCGCCGATCCTGCATCAACTGAGCACGGCCGGCGCACGAGTCACGACGGCGCAGGGCGCGCAGGCGATTCCCGCCGACGCAGAGGTTGTCGTCGCGTCGGCGGCGATCCCGTCGGAACACCCGGAGCTGGCCGAAGCGCATTGCCGCGGCCTGCCGGTCGTCAAGTACGCGGAGCTGCTGGGGGCCGTCATGGCGCGGTGCGATGGTGTCGCGATCGCCGGGACGCACGGCAAGAGTACGACGACCGCCTGGCTGACGTTCACCCTGCGCCGGGCCGGACGCGATCCGAGCTTCGTCATCGGCGCGTCGGTCCCGCAACTCGGCGGCGGCAGTGGTGTCGGCGACGGGCCGCACTTCATCGCCGAAGCGTGCGAGTTCGACCGGTCGTTCCTGAACCTGCGTCCGCGCCGCGCGGTGATCTTGAATATCGAAGAGGACCACCTCGACTGCTACCGCGACTTGGCCGCGATTCGCGACGCGTTCGCGACGTTCGCCGGCGGCCTGCCCGCGGACGGCCTGCTCGTGCTGAACGGCGAAGACCCGCAGTGCGGTCTGCTTTGTTCACAGGTGGCGGCGAAGGTGCAGACCTTTGGCCTGAACGGGGCGCAGGACTGGCGCGCGACCGACCTGGTGCTTCAAGACGGCACGTACGCCTTTCGCGTCGTCCACGGCGCCACCGAGTTGGGCCGCGTTCACATCGGACTGCCCGGCGGTCACAACGTGCAGAACGCCCTGGCGGTCGCCGCCCTGGCGAGCGATTGCGGGTTGACATGGGAACAAATCGCATGCGGCCTGGCAGAGTTCCGGGGGGCGCACCGCCGGCTGGAGCTGCGCGGGGACGTGGGCGGTCTTCGCGTCGTGGATGATTACGGCCACCACCCCACGGAGATCCGCGCCACGCTGTCCGCCGCACGCGAGCGGTATGAGCCGCGCCGGTTGTGGTGCGTGTTTCAGCCGCACCAGCACTCGCGGACGCGGTTCCTGCTCCAGGATTTCGCCCGCAGCTTCACGCAGGCCGACCGCGTGCTCGTGCCCGACATCTACTTCGTCCGCGACACGCAGCGCGAGCGCGAGCTGGTCTGCGCGGAGGACCTGGTTGCGGAAATCCGCCGCCGTGGCGGGGATGCGACGTACGTGCCGCAGTTCGACGCGATCGTGGAACTGCTGGCCTGCGAGGCGGGGCCTGGGGATGTCGTGCTGACCCTGGGGGCCGGCAACATCTGGAAGGTCGCCGATGCACTGGTACAGCGGCTTGGAGGCCATCTGCCAGCCTGAGGTGCCCCTGGCACCGCACACGTGGTACGGGCTGGGCGGCCCGGCCCGCTGGTTGCTGGCGCCCCGCAGCGAAGATGAGCTGGCGACCATCCTACGTCGCTGCGCTGAACATCACGTGCCCTGGCGGGTGCTCGGCAAGGGTGCCAACGTGCTCGTGCGCGACGAGGGCTTCGCCGGCGCCGTCATCAAGCTCTCCGAACCGGCGTGGGAAGTCACACGTTTCGACGACCCGCGCGTCCACGCCGCCGGGGGGGTCGATTTCCCGCGGCTGGTGCGGCAGACGATTGCCCGCGGGCTGGTGGGGCTGGAGATTCTCGCGGGCATCCCGGGCACGGTCGGCGGGGCGGTCCGCATGAATGCGGGCGGCAAGTACGGCTACCTGGCCCAGTTCGTGTCGAGCGCCCGCGTCTTGACTCCCGCGGGCCAGGTCGAAGTGCGGGGCAACGGCGAACTCGGCTTTGGCTATCGTCACGCGCGGCTCGCCGGGGCGATCGTGCTGGAGGCGACGTTGGAATTGTCGCCGGGCGACGTTCCGGCGGCGATGGAGCGTTTCCGCGAGATTTGGAACGAAAAGTACGCGACGCAGCCGCCGGTGTCCGCGAAGTCGGCCGGGTGCATTTTCAAGAACCCCCCCGGCCACGCCGCCGGTCGCCTGGTCGATGAAGCGGGCCTGAAGGGCACGCGCCGCGGGCAGGCCGAGATCAGCCCACGGCACGCGAACTTCATCATGGCGTACCCTGGGGCGCGGGCGGCGGACGTGCTAGACTTGATCACGCTCGCGCAGGAACGCGTACGGGCGCGGACCGGCATCGAGCTGGAGCCGGAAGTCGATATCTGGTGAACGGATTCACGCCATGCCCGCTGACCCTGCCGCGACGACCGCTTCGGCGGCACCCATGAAAACCCGGACCCTGCGAATCACCGTGCTGGCCGGCGGGCCGAGCGCCGAACGCGAAGTGAGCCTCGCGTCCGGTGCGGCGATTGCGGCGGCGCTGCGGCGGCGCGGACACGCGGTCCTCGTGGCCGACATCGGGCCGGACGACCTCGCGGCGCTCGACGAGCCCGCCGACGTGGTGTTCCCCGCGTTGCACGGCCCGTTCGGCGAGGATGGGACGGTGCAGCGGCTGATGCAGGACCGCGGGCTGCGCTACGTGGGTTCCGACGCGACCGCCTCCGCGACCGCGATGGACAAGGTCGCGACGAAGGCGCTCGTCGCAGCCGACGGGATCGACACCCCCGCGCACGAAGTGTGGGACGCCGGAACACTGACGACGCGCTCACGACCGGACATTGCGCTGCCCGTCATCGTCAAGCCGACCGACCAGGGCAGCAGCGTCGCGACGACGATCGTCCGCACGCCGGACGAGTTTCCGCCGGCAGTCCGGAAAACACTGGCGGCCTCCCAGCACGCGCTGGTCGAGCAGTTCATCGACGGCGACGAGCTCACCGTAGGGATCGTCGGCCGCCGGACGCTGCCCCCGATTTGCATCCGCTCGAAGCGGGGCTTCTACGACTACACGGCGAAATACGAGGACGACGCGACCGAATACCTGTTCGACGCCGGCCACCCGGCGGAGCTGCTGGAGCGCGCGCAGGATTTGAGCCTGCGCGTGTTCGACCGCCTGGGCTGCCGCCATCTGGCGCGGGTTGACTGGATGGTCGACCGCACCGGCCGGCTCTGGTTTCTGGAGATCAACACGTTGCCCGGCTTCACTAGTCACTCCCTGGTACCCAAGGCCGCGGCCCACACGGGCCTGCCGTTCGACGAACTCGTCGAACGCCTGGTGCGCATGGCGCACGAGGACCTGACATGGCGTTGAGGCGCGGCAAACGCGAAGCGCCCGCCATGCCGCCCGCACGACGCTGGTTCGGCTGGCGACGCGGGCTGGTGCTGTGCGGCTGGCTGGGCACGCTCACCGGCGTCGCCTGGGGCTTGCACACGCTGGAGACGCAGGTCTACGCCGCGCAGCCGGGCCAACCCTGCCGCCTGGAGTGGGTCGATTTGCCGCTCTGGCTGAGCACCGATGCCAGTCAGCCGATCCTGCGGCAGCTTGCCGCCGCGACGGGCCTGCGGGCCGAGGATAGCGTGGACGATCCCGACCTGGTCCGCCGCGTCGGCGCAGGGCTGGCCCAATCCCCGTGGGTCGCGCAGGTGCAGCGCGTGACGCGGCTGGCCGACGGCCGCGTGCGCGTGCAGGCCCAGTATCGCGAGCCGTTCGCGTTCATCGAGAAGGCCGGCTACGTCTACCTCGTCGATGAGAACGGCGTGCGGCTGCCGCACAAGCAATTCACGGCGTACGTCGAAGAACGCTACTGGAACGAGTGGCTGCGGATCACGGGGACCGCGGGTTCGGTCCCCGAAGAGGGGCAGGCGTTTGTCGGCGACGATGTGGCGGCGGGGCTGCGACTGGTGCGGTGTCTCAAAGAGGCGGGCGCCCGCGGCGAGGTGCCGTTTCGCCCCGCACTGCGGGCGGTGGACGTGGGGAACTTCCGCCGGCGCGAGGACAGCTACGACGGCGAGCTGCGGCTGCGCACGGTTTATCCGAAGAGCTACGTGGCCTGGGGGCTGCCGCCGGGGGCGGAGTTTGACGTGGAGGCCCACGCGACGCGCAAGCTGGAGATGCTGCGGGCCCTGTACAGCGAACACGGCGGACAGTTCCCCGACGGCTGGATTTACGATGTCCGCGGCGCCGACGGCATCCGGCGCTGGGCCTACAAGAGCCGTTGAATAGAACCACAGAGGCACAGAGGACACAGAGAATGCCGGAAGGAGAGGCACGAAGGGACGAAGGGACGAAGGCACAAGCGCCTTCGTCCCTTCGTGCCTCCACACCTGTGGCCTGCTCTCTTTCTTCTCTGTGTACTCTGTGTCTCTGTGGTGAACCTCTTGGCGAAGCCCAGATAAGGGAGGGCTGATCGTGCCTGCGAATGAGCTTTCAACAATGCTGTTCGACACCCTCCGCCAGCACCTGCCGGCGGAGGTCGGCTGGGTCGCCATACTGGCGCTCGCTATCTGTGCGGCGGGCGGGCTGGTGCTGCTGGTCTTCGGCGCCCGGCTGGCGCCGATCCTCGGCGCGCTCGCGTTCGCCTTCGTCGGCGGCTACGGCGCCTCGTTCCTGGCCGCGGCGATTGGAACGCCGTTGTGGCCGACCGTCGTCGCGGGCGGCGTCATCGGACTCGGGCTCGGGTTTGCACTCTATCGCGTGTGGGTCGCGCTGCTGGTCGCGACGTCGGTGATGTCGATCGGGCTGGGTCTGTACGGCAACCACTCGCTGCGGGCGCCGCTCCAGAAGTACCTGTCCGAGGAGCTGGCTCCGGCGACACAACTCGTCACCCTCAAAGATGCTGAGCCGGTGACGAGCGCCCCGGCCGTGCAGGCCGAGCTGGCGAAGGCCTGGTCGTATTTGGCGGCACAAGTACCGAGCTTCCAAGCCAGTGCGCTGACGATTGCGATCGCCACGGGCTTGGCCGGGTTCATCTTCGGGTTGCTCGTGCCACGGGCCGCCAGTGCGCTGCTGGCCGCGACGGTGGGGGCCGCGCTCGCGGGGACCGGCACGATCGGCGTCGTACACCTGGCGTTCCCCGCGCAGAAAGAACTGCTCACGCAATGGGGGCCGATCGTGATCGCCGCGGTGTGGGGCATCGCCCTGGTGTTCAACCTGGCCGACATGTACGGGCTGAAGCCGAAGAAGCCGCTGGCCGCTCCGCCCCGCGCGGCGACGTGAACCGGTTTTCAGAACGCGCAGCGCAAGCAAGCGCGATGTCTGACCGCGCACCACCGCGCGGTGCGCTCCTGGACCGGGCCGCTTGCTAGCGCTGCGCGTTCTGGACTCGCCGCCCGGCCCGTCTCCGCGTAAAATCCCGCGGCTGCCAGTGTTTGAAACGAAACCCACTTGCGAGGACTAGCCATGCGTCTACACCGCTTGATGATCGCGACTGCCGCCGTCGGATTGTTGCTCGCGCTGCCCACGTTCGCCACCGAGCTGGGCGACGGCGCTCCGCCGCTGAAAGTGGAGAGGTGGCTCAAGGGCGGGCCGGTGGACCTGGCCGCCGGCAAGGGCAAGAACATCCACCTGGTCGAGTTTTGGGCGACTTGGTGCGGCCCCTGCCGCCGGTCGATCCCGCACCTGACCGAGATGCAGAAGAAGTTCAAGGACCAGGGCGTCGTGGTCATCGGCGTCAGCGTGGACGAAGACAAGAAGCGCAAGACGCGCGACAAGGTCGATGAGTTCGTCAAGGAACAGGGCGACAAGATGGAGTACGCCGTCGCGCTGGATGACAAGGACCGCGCGACCAACAAGGCGTACATGGAAGAGTTCAAGTGCGACGGCATCCCGACCGCCTTCCTGGTGGACAAGGCCGGCAAGCTGGTCTGGCTCGGTCACCCCGACGACGCCGAGCCGGTGCTTGAGAAGGTTCTGGCTGGCGAGTGGGACGTCGCCAAGGCCAAGAAAGAAGACAAGGACCGCCGGACCGAAGCCGAGAAGCGCGAGAAGACCGAGAAGGCCCTGAGCCAGTACCTCGAGCTGGCCTCCGCCGAGGAAAAGCCGGCCAACTTGGAGAAGACGGCTGAAGAAACGCTCGCCGCGGTCGGGGAAGATGCGATGGTGTTGAACCAGCTTGCCTGGACGATCCTCGATGAGCCTGGGATCAAGCACCGCGACCTGAAGTTCGCCCTGCGTGTCGCGAAGCTGGCGTACGACGCCTGCGACGGTAAAGAGGCCGCGATTGTTGACACGTACGCTCGTGCGCTGTGGGACAACGGGCAGAAGAAGGAAGCGATCGACTACCAGAAGAAGGCCGTCAAGCTCGCCAAGGACGCGAAA
>CAYMXT010000073.1:10271-17930 GCA_964394415.1 uncultured Planctomycetales bacterium | reverse complement strand
GGAGCCGCGGGCCGCTACGCAGGTTGCAGGTCCGCGCG
Source organism: uncultured Planctomycetales bacterium (assembly GCA_964394415.1). Classification (GTDB taxonomy): domain Bacteria; phylum Planctomycetota; class Phycisphaerae; order UBA1845; family Fen-1342; genus JAGVEP01. The sequence continues at coordinate 17,892 of CAYMXT010000073.1, read as the reverse complement.
CGTTTGCGCGTCGCCTTTCTCAGTGCGCGGCCCGCAGCAACACGTGCGCCGTGGTCCCCTCGCCCGGGTGACTTTCCAGCCACACCCGGCCGCCGTGCGCCTCGCTGATGCGATAGGCCCGCGGCAAGCCCAGGCCGCGCCCGCGGCCCGCGGCGCGATGCGAGTAAAACGGGTCAAACGCCCGCTGGAGCACGGCGGGCGTCATCCCGCAGCCGCTGTCTTCCACCAGCACCTCCAGCGTGTCGTCTTGCAGGGCCGCTTGATATCGCAGCACAATCGTGCCGGCGTTCTCGCTGACTGCGTCGCAGGCGTTGCGAAGCAGCTCGCGAAGCACGATCGCAAGCTGCTCGGCGTCGCCCAGCACCACGGCCGCGGTCGCCTCGCGCGGCGTTTCGAGCCGCAGCCGCGCGGCCGGCAATCCACTCTCCTGCAACAACTCCGCCCGCACTTCGCTGAGCAACTCGTGCAGATCGACCGGGGCCGGCTGCGGCGTCGGCGGCCGGGCAAAGTCCATCAGCTCGCTCACGATGCCGCTGCACTCGTGAGCTTTCTCGGAAATCGCCTGGAGTGCGCGCCGCACCTCCGGATCCTCCAGCCGCGCGCTGAGCATTTGCGCGCGCCCCGAAATCACTGAAAGCGGTCCGTTCAGCTCATGCCCCGCACCGGACGCCATCTCCGCAATCATCGCGAGCGTCCGCGAGCGCAACAGCGCCCCTTGTACCTGCTGCAAGCGCCGGTTGGTCTCGGCCAGATCTTCGGACAGCCGCTGCGCAGCGGCCTGGGCGTTGGCCCGCCCGAGGGCCAGCCCGAGGCTCGCCAGAAACGCCCGCAGTTCCTCGCCTTCTTCCGCGAAGCGCGCGGGTTCATCCGCGTCGGAGGCATAGACGATGCCGCCCGTCACGCGCGCCTGGTGTACGATCGGCAGCAGCCACACCCCGCTCCGCTCCGCCGGTCCCCACGCCGCCACGAACAACTGCCGCACCGCCGCCGGGGCCGGGATCACATGCCCTGCCCACGCGCGGTGCGGCTCGGCCAGCCACGCCGCGAGTTCGGCTGGCGCCGCGGTCGTTTGGCTGTGCGGTTCGGCCTCGGCGCCCGCCAGCACCGACACATCGATCGTCGCGCCCTTGTCGCGCACGCCGAACGCCCCGAGGTTCGACCGTTGCACCGCCGTCGCGGCGGCGCGGACCAGCGCCGCCACAACCGCCGCAGGATCGGCCCAGTCCGCCAGGCGCTGCTCGAATTCCGCCAGGGCGCGGAAGTACCGCGCCCCGGCCGCCAACCGCCGGTTGCTCGCCGCGAGGTCCGCGTTCAGCCGCCCCAGCTCCGCGTTCGCGCGGGTCATGGCTTTGACGTACACGGCCTGCGGCGTTTCCGCATCCAGCTCCAGCAGCTTCGCCCACGCCGCCACGTCCGCCGCGAGACTGTCCACGACGGCAGCCAGGTGCTCCGCCGGCACCCCCAGCCGCTCCGCCAGGCGCGGCGAGTGCTCGTAGAACACATGATTGCCGGAGTAACCGATGCGTTGTTCTCGCACCAGCGTGTCCGCAAGCTGCACCAGGCCGATCAACGCCGGCCGCGCGACGGAAGCCGGCAACGCGTCGCCGGCCAGGTGGTGCAGCCAGATGACCTCCTGCAACTCGCGCGGCAGCCGCCAACGCTCCGCCAGCCGGCGGCCCGCGACGGTGTGATCTACTCCCAGCACGGCTCGCTCGCTGTCCGCAATGTCCCCGCGGCTATGGTCTGCTTGTGTCGCGATGCGGTCATAGGCTTTGGGAAACACGGTGTCGAGCGCGACCTTGCCAAGGTCGTGCAGAAGCCCCGCGACGAAGGCGTCGTCGGGCGCCGTGCGTTTGTCGCGCCGCAACTCTGCCAGACGCTTCGTCGCACATGCCACGCCGAGCGCGTGTTTCCAGAACTCCAGCCGCTCGAACGCGGCCCCGGCCCGGGCCTCGCGCTTGCCACCAAAGCAATCGAACACCCCCGTCGCCAGCACAATGCTGCGCACCCCGGCAAAGCCCAGCAGCGGCACCGCTTTCTCTAGCGTGGTTACCGGTTCGCGCGCCCCGACCGCGGCCGAGCCGGCCACGGAGAGGATCTTGGCCGTCAGGGACTGATCGCCCCGCAGCATCCGGACAATGTCGTGCGCGTCGCTGTCCTCCTGCGCCGTCAGTTGCAGCAAACGCAGCGCGACCGCGGGCAGCGTGGGCAGGCTGTCCAGGTGTGACAGGACGAGGTCCGGCGAGGATTCGACTACGTCGGCCAAGCGTGGATCCACTACTTTCGCACGCCGACCAACTCGGTAATGCGGTTAACCAGTTGCTCGACGCTGAACGGCTTCTGAATGAAGTCGTCGGCTCCGTCGGCCAGCAGCCGATCGACGTGCTCGCGATCGATCACACCCGAGACGATGATGATCCGCACGTCGCGGAGGGTCGGATCGTTGCGAATGCTCCGGCACACCGCGTTGCCGTTGATGTCCGGCAGCATGTAGTCCAGCACGATCGCATCCGGGCGGAACTCGCGTGTCTTCAACCCGGCATCGAAACCGGTCGCGGCGGTCTGCACCTCAAAGCGGCCATCGCGCTCCAGCAACTCGACGAGCATTTCCACGATAGCAGGGTCGTCGTCCACCACCAACACCCGCGTCTTGCCCAGCTCGAGCTGATCCAGCGGAATGTTGTGTTCCTTCATGAACTGGATCAGCGCATCGCGCGGAATCCGCCGAAACCGCGACCCGGGCACGCGATACCCCCGCAGCCGACCGTTGTCGAAGCAGCGGATCACCGTCTGCTGACTCAGGCTGCAAATGTCCGCGACTTCCCCGGTCGTGAAGACGTTCTTGAACGGAAGTGGACCGTTGGAATCGTTATTGGCCATCTAGCTCGCACCTTTCCCAGATATCCCATATTGACAAATATAGCACATCCAGGAAGTCCAGGCAAAATGAATCTTAACTTTATCGTCACGAAACCGAGCTCGGGTCCATTCCGCGACGGCCTGCCAAGAAGACCAGGAGTGCGCTCACGTCGGCCGGGCTGATCCCGCTCACGCGAGCTGCCTGGCCGACACTTTGCGGGCGCACGATGGACCAGCGCTCTACCGCCTCGTGCCGTAGGTGCGGAACGGCCTCGAAGCAGAGCGACGGCGGAATCGAGTGACTCTCCAGCTCTCTAAACCGATCCAGCGCTCTGTTCTGACGTTCAATGTAACCACTATATTTAACAATGACTAACGCGCGCTCCCAGACATCCGAATCACCGGCCACGGCCATGATTCCAGGCAACGCGGCGCGAATCTGTTCGGCGTCTGTTTCCGGTCGAACCAGCCAATCACGCACACTGAGGCCCTGCAACCGCTCCCGGTCGATAGCCCCCAGCAGCGCCAGCAGCCGATCTTGTTTCAATTGGAACCGGTTCCAGCGGTCGTTGTTCGCCAAGCCGACATCTCGTCCAAGCGGCGTCAGACGCGCATCGGCGTTGTCGCTCCGCAAATGCATGCGATGCTCAGCACGCGACGTGAACATGCGATACGGCTCGACGACGCCCCGAGTCACGATGTCATCGATCATCACGCCTATGTAGCCCTGGTCTCGTCCTATAACGATATGTTTCATCCCTGCAACATCGCGGGCAGCATTGATGCCGGCTACGACGCCCTGCCCGGCCGCCTCCTCGTAACCGCTCGTCCCGCAAATCTGACCGGCGAGGAACAGCCCCGCGACGCACTTCGCCATCAGACCAGTGGTGAGCTGCTCCGGCCGCACAAAGTCGTACTCGACGGCGTAACCCCATTGGACGACGCGCGCACGTTCGAGTCCGGCAATCCGCGCGACGATTTCCGCCTGCACATCAATCGGCAGCGACGTGCTGATGCCGTTCACGTAAATGCGTTCGCTGTCGCGGCCCTCTGGCTCGAGAAATATCTGATGCGATTGCTTCTCGGGGAAGCGCGTGATCTTCGTCTCGATGCTGGGGCAGTAGCGCGGCCCCGTCGATTGAATCTGCCCGGTGTACAACGGCGCCCGGTGCAGATTCGCACGGATCACGTCGTGGACCGCGGCATTCGTCGCCGTCAGCCAGCAACAAACCTGCGGCTGCGCGATGCGGTCGCTCATGAACGAAAACGGCCGCGGCGGATCGTCGCCAGGCTGCTCACGCAGGCAAGAGTAATTGACACTGTCGCGTGCGATGCGCGGCGGCGTGCCGGTCTTGAGACGGCCGAGCTTGAGGCCGACGGCGCGCAGCGCGTCGCTCAGCGCGTCGGCGGCGGGTTCGCCGATGCGTCCGCCCGACGTCTGGTCCACCCCAATGTGCATGAGGCCGCGGAGAAAAGTGCCGGTGGCGACGACCACGGCTCGCGCGCGGATGATGCGGCCGTCCCGCAAGGCGAGGCCCGTGACGCGGTGCGGCGCGCAGGTTGAAACCTGCGGCTCCGAAGTCTGCGCTTCGGTGAGAATCCGCTCGACGCTCCCCTCGACGATCGCGAGATTCGGGCAGTTCTGGAGGTAACGCCGCACCGAGCCCGCGTACAGTTCGCGATCAGCCTGCGCCCGCGGCGCCCAGACAGCGGGGCCCTTGCCCCTGTTGAGCATGCGAAACTGGATGCCGGTCTCGTCCGTGACGACGCCCATGAGACCCCCGAGCGCGTCGACCTCGCGGACGATCTGCCCCTTGCCGATCCCGCCGATCGCGGGGTTGCACGACATGCGCCCGATGGCGTCGCGGCTATGCGTGACGAGCAGCGTGTGCGCGCCGATGTTGGCCGCCGCCCAGGCCGCTTCCGCGCCGGCGTGTCCGCCGCCGATCACCAGCACGTCTGCGTCCACAGGCATCATCTGTCATTTTATACGCCCGCGCAGCGCAGCGCGTCTGCCCTCATGTGCTTGAAGTTGGTCGCCCCAGCAAACGGCCTTCAATAGACGCTTGTTTTTGGACTAAATCACCGTGCGCGATTCGGCAGCGCAAATCCGAGCCGACCGCGCGAGCGGTCGCGAGTTTGTCCGCGAGCTGGCGCGCGCGGCTCGGACAGGCGCCGCCCATTCGCGCACGCCCATCTAGCTGACGACTACGACGTTGTCCGGCAGGAAGCTGAGGGCTTTGGCGACGGTTTCCCAGTTCGGGTTGTCCTGGTCGGTCACCGGGCGAGGTAGGAGTGTCTTCGCGGTCCCGACAATGGCGACCAGCTCTTGGGCGCTGCGCTCGATGACCGCCAGCGTGGGCAGCGACCATTGAAACTGCTTGATCGGGAACGAGCACAGCCCCGGGCGGATCAGGTGGACGTGGTTCCCGCGCGCCGAGAGCAGGCGCCCGAGATCGGTGGCGAGCCCCGCGAAGCGGCCCGCAGCCTCAACCGCGGAGCGCGAGTCGAACTGAGCCTCGCCGTTGGCGACCGCGGCGCTGGTGAGAACACAGCGGTATTCCGCGGGCTCAATCCACAGATTGCACGCCTTCTCAATCATGTCACACCGCCGCTCGCTGGGTCGGAAACCGCGCCGGGCCGAGCGCTCAGCAGGAATATCGGTCTATCCGGTGCGGCCCTGAAACGGGTTCCGCCGCGGGGATCGGCCCATAATGTGTACGGAAGCGGGCCGCGACGCAAGGGGTCCACGCTGGTAAATCTTGGCTGCGGCGTGGCTTATGGCACACGACCGTGCCTGCGGGGCTGGATCGAAGTCCCAAGTTCCGGCAAGCAAACAAGTTAAGATTGCGCGCCGCCCATTTGTCGGGATTCGCGGGAGCGTATAATGGACCGGACGGCATTGTCCTGGGTGAGGCAGAGAAACGCGATGACAAGTTACCTGAATAGTCCCGTCGGGCGCTCGCGTCGGCGGGCCGTGTTGGCGGGCGTGCTTGCGCTGTGGCTGGCCGCCGAAGTTCACGCGAGTTGGGATGTCACGGTGCTGGATTCCGGCGCGAACGCGGGAGAGTTCGGCGTAAGTCTGGCATTCTTGCCGAGTGGTTCGCCGGCGGTGGCGTACACGCGCGACGGGTGGCTCTGGGTTGGGGTGCTGGCGGGGCAGGGTTGGTTCGCGGGGCCCGTGTCGCCCGCCGGGGATGGGCAGGTCAGCCTTCAGATCACGTCGTCCAGTGTGCCGGCGATCAGCTTCTATGGTCCCGCGGGGCAGCTCTGGTTCGCGACCCTGGATCCGGACAAGTGGTCCCTCGAGATCCTCGACGTAGTTGATGGAGCCCCCGGAGCCGGGCGGTACAACAGTCTGGCGATTCTGGCGTCGGGGTTGCCAGCGATCAGCTATTCCGACGAGACCTCCGGCGACCTGCGCTTCGCGCGGTACGACGGCTGGGTTTGGGAAACCACGGCCGTTGACACGGACGGCGACGTCGGGGCGTACAACAGCCTGGCACTTCTGGAATTCGACCAGCCGGCGATCAGCTATTACGACGCCACGAACGGCGACTTGAAATACGCCGTGTACGACGATGGAAAGCGCAGTTGGTCGAACGCCATCGTGGATGGCGCCGGCGACACCGGGCGCGACACGTGGCTGGGCGTGGTGCTCGGGCAGCCGGCGATCAGCTTCCGCGGGCCAGGCGACCAGCTCCAATACGCCCGTTTCGACGGCGCGAGCTGGCAGAGCGCGGTAGTCAACGACGACACCGATGCCGGGTGGACGACGTGTTTGAATGTGCTCCCCCTGGGCCGCGCGGCGATCACGCACTGGCACCAGGGCGCGGGTCTGAAGCTCTCGTGGCACGATGGTACGTCCTGGCACACGCTGTTGGTGCAAGCCGGAAACGCCGGGCAGAACAGCCGCTTGGGATATCTCCCGTCGGGCCTGCCCGTGATCGTGTACCGGGATCTGTCCGGGCAGACCCTGAATCTCGCGCAGGTTGATTCGGACGCGGACTGCAACCTGAACGCCGTACCGGATGCCCTCGACGTCTTGGATGGCACAAGCGCGGATTGCGCCGGCGACGCCGTGCCGGACGAATGCCAACTCGCGGGCAATGACTGCGACGGCAATCTTAAGCCGGACAATTGCGATCCGGATAGCGACGGCGACGGCACGATCGATGCCTGTGATGATTGCCCCACCGATCGCCTCAAGACGATCCCCGGCGACTGCGGCTGCAATGTGTCAGACGTCGACTCCGATGGCGACAGCACGCCAGACTGTCGGGATGGTTGTCCGGGCGATCCGCTGAAGACGGCGCCGGGGGTGTGTGGCTGCAACGTGGCGGACACGGACCGGGACGGCGATGGCACGCCGAACTGCCTCGATGCGTGTCCGGACGACGCCGGCAAGATCGCGGGCGGAGTGTGTGGGTGCGGCGTGTCGGACGCTGATCGCGATGGTGACGGGACGCCGGACTGCCACGACGGATGCCCCGATGATCGGCTCAAGACCGCGCCCGGCGCGTGTGGTTGCGGCACGCCGGATGCGGACTCGGACGGCGACGCCACGCCGGATTGTCGCGACGGCTGTCAGAACGACCCGCTCAAGACTGCGCCCGGCGCCTGCGGCTGTGGCACGCCGGACACGGACACCGACGGCGACGGCACCCCGGATTGCACCGACGGCTGCCCGCTCGATCCGTTGAAGCTCGCGGCGGGGACGTGCGGTTGCGGCGCGCCCGACACCGACACGGATGGCGACGGC
>CAYMXT010000073.1:7211-10171 GCA_964394415.1 uncultured Planctomycetales bacterium | reverse complement strand
CGCGGCGGGGACGTGCGGTTGCGGCGCGCCCGACACCGACACGGATGGCGACGGCGTGGCGGACTGCGTGGACAACTGCCGGACGATTGCGAACCCCGACCAGGCCGATACGGATTCGGACGGTCTGGGAGACGTGTGCGAGGACAAGCAAAGCGAGGCCGAAAGGCCGCTCGGCGCCTCGTTCCTGCGCGGCTTGCTGAACCTGATGCGGGGCACCGATCCGAACGCCGGCGATACGGATGTGGACCACTTCCTCAACGTGCTGGGCAACGCGGAGGACGCGCTCGGCTCCACGACGTCGGCGCCGACTGAGAGCGGCGAAATCGATGGAAGCGATCCGAACGCGCCCGAGCAAGCGGGGCGCTCGGATGTGACGGTGGCGGTGTGCCCGGCGAGCAGTGCGCTGCTGTTGTCGCTCTGCGTGGCGGGGCTGCTGAAGCCCCGGCGGCGTGTGCCGTAGCAGCACAACCCGGCAGCACCGTGCCCATAAAAGGGGACACTACTGATTTACGTACAAAAAGGGGACACTACTGATTTATGGTGCGGTGCAAATCAGTAGTGTCCCCTTTTCACACATGCCCCCTTTTCACACATGAAACAGCGAGGAGCCCAAAAAGGCGTACAAAAAGGGGACACTACTGATTTGTGGTACGGCGCAAATCAGTAGTGTCCCCTTTTTAGCTCCACGACGTCGGCGCCGACTGAGAGCGGCGAAATCGATGGAAGCGATCCGAACGCGCCCGAGCAAGCGGGGCGCTCGGATGTGACGGTGGCGGTGTGCCCGGCGAGCAGTGCGCTGCTGTTGTCGCTCTGCGTGGCGGGGCTGCTGAAGCCCCGTCGGCGTGTGCCGTAGCAGCGCAACCCGGCAGCACCGTTCCCGTAAAAAGGGCCCGTAAAAAGGGGACACTACTGATTCGTGGCACGTACAAAAAGGGGCGTACGAAAAGGGGACACTACTGATTTATGGGCGTACGAAAAGGGGACACTACTGATTTATGGTGCGGCGCAAATCAGTAGTGTCCCCTTTTCACACATGTCCCCTTTTCACACATGAAACAGCGAGGATCCCAAAAAGGCGTACAAAAAGGGGACACTACTGATTTGTGGTACGGCGCAAATCAGTAGTGTCCCCTTTTTAGCTCTTTCAGCTCCCAGATCCAAATCAGTAGTGTCCCCTTTTTAGCTCTCAGTAGTGTCCCCTTTTTAGCTCTTTTTCAGCTCTATCAGACCCCCTTTCGGACCAGACCCCAGTTCCCAAACGACGCGGGGCGGGGTGTCGTCCTGCGACACCCCGCCCCAGCGGCGATAATCATGCGACGCCTGTGTGCGTCAGGGCACGATGATCGAGTCCGTCGCCGTCAGCGGACCCTGCTGATCGATCGGCACGAGGCCGAGGAGGCTCGCCTCCATCGTGTACTCATCCGGAATCTGGCCCGTGTAGATGTTGTCGAAGTTCACGCCGGCGATCGGCCGCTTCGCGAAGTCGACGTGGCTGTCCAGGTACATGATGTTCTGACCTTCCTGGGTGTGGTTGCGGCTGTTGTAGGACCGCCACTTCTCGCTGTCGGCTTTGAGAATCGAAGTGGCGTCGCCGCCGACGTCGCCAGGAAGCTGGATGCCCTGCCCACCCGAGCCCGGCGTCGCGTACATATCCGGGGTGTAGAACGAGTCATCGCCTTGCGCCGTACCCGCCGTGAAGAACGAGCTCTTGTCCGCCCCGATCGCCATTCGCGGATCGAGGCCCTCGTTCGGCTTCGCACGCGGGCCGAACGGAAGCTGGTAGCCGTAGCTCAGGTACGGATACCCGCGGAAATCGAACCGGTTGGTGCCCGGCTGCGCCGCGACCTTCTGGTTGCCGAGGTGGTTTCGCATGTCGTCTTCGTTGTCGCCGGCGCTGGGGCAAATGAACTGCTTGGCCGTACACGTGCCGGCGATGACCAGCATGAACAGCGACCGGCTCGGATGGACGTACATGTTCCAATCCGACGTGACCTGCGACATGAGGTTGTTCGCCATTTTCTCGGTGAAGAAAACGCTCATCTGGTTTTGGGCCGGCGTCGTGGCCATTTCCGCGAAGGGCGCCACGGGGAACCAGTCAAAGTTCTCGTTGGCGTACACCTTCATGCCCTGTCCGACACCGCGCAAGTTCGATGCGCACACGGCCCGCTTGGTAATCTCGCGGGCGCGCGCCAGGCTGGGCAGCAGAATCGAGATCAGCAGGGCGATGATCGCGACTACCACCAGCAGCTCAATAAGTGTGAAACCCTTTCTCCGTGACACTGAAAACCTCCTACAGCGTCCCATGTCCTGTTCCCGGACCAGCCCGCAAACCAAGCGAGCGGCGGGGGTGACGTAGTAAACTAGAAGAGCGATTTTCCGTTAGCGTCCGCCAGGCTCGCCCGCCGCGGAACCGTTCCGCGACCAGCTTGCCGTCTGGTCCTGATCCGCGGTCGCAAGTTATCAGTCCAACGCAGACCGACACTTGGTAGCCGTATGGGCAACAGCTACGCCGCGGGTGGTTCACAAACTAGTTGATTCAGCACCCGCCGCCGCGCGCACCGATCGCCGGCGCGCCGTCCCGCACTGGGATGACACGGCTTGGATGCTCTTCAGGTGGGAACGAACGCGGAAAAGTAACGAATTAGGGCTGAAAGCGATGATCGTCAGAGATAACGGCTATGAAACGATGATTTCGCGATCCGCTACCCTCAATCGTTCCCAATCAACGATACACAGTAAGCATAACGTGCCCCGGGCGACTGTCAACGCGCCGCGCAAAAAGCGACGGCGGGCCGGTGAGCAGTTATCGGACCGATTAACCGTTTGCGGCCGTGCTGGGTCGGGCTCAGAACGCGACGCGCAAGCTAGCGCTGTGGAGCCACCGTGTACGCATGCGGGGGGTACTCGGCCCTGCTGCGCTCGCTTGCGCTTCGCGTTCTGATTCCGGTATTGCTGCAAAC
>CAYMXT010000073.1:0-7111 GCA_964394415.1 uncultured Planctomycetales bacterium | reverse complement strand
GGTTCGTCGCCGTGCCCGCCTTGCTACGCTCGCTTGCGCTTCGCGTTCTGATTCCGGTATTGCTGCAAACGGTTCGTCGCCGTGCCCGCCTTGCTACGCTCGCTTGCGCTTCGCGTTCTGATTCCAGCGCCGCCATTGGCCGGTACCTGGCAGGAAAGAATTCGATTTGAAATAGTACCCACCCGATGCTATATTCTGGGCAGCACTTGCAGGAGTCGTGCATGCTGACCCTCACGCGGAAAACCGAATACGGGCTGATCGCCATGTGCCACCTGGCCCGCATCGGGCGAAAAGTGGTCAGCGCACGCGACATCGCCGAGGAGCACGGCGTCCCGCTCGCCCTGCTGATGAACGTGATGAAGAAGCTGAACCGGGCCGGGTTGATCAACTCGGTCCGCGGGGCGCGCGGGGGTTACGTGCTCAACACTGCTCCGAACGAGGTCTCGCTCGCCCGGCTGATCGAATCCGTGGAGGGGCCGGTCAATCTGGTGCGCTGTACAAGCACACGCGAGGATCGTCGCTGCGGCCTGACTCAATCTTGTACGATCCGCCGGTCGGTTGTGAAGGTCCACCTCAAGTTGCGGCAGTTTCTCGATGAGGTGACGATCGCCGACCTGGCGTTTGACGAACATGCCCCGGTTTGCACCGAGCTGCCGCAGGTAGTTGCACAATGAAGCGGGTTTATCTCGATAACAACGCCACGACCCCGGTCGATCCGCAGGTTTTCGCCGCCATGCGGCCGTATTTCTGCGAGAAATTCGGTAACGCCGCGTCGCGCAGCCATGCCTTCGGCTGGGAGGCCGAAGAGGGGGTTGAGCAGGCGCGGCAACAGGTCGCGGAAGTGATCGGCGCGGACGCGAAGGAGATCATCTTCACGAGCGGCGCCAGCGAGAGTAACAACATTGCGATCAAGGGCGCCGCCGAGAAGTACGCCGAGAAGGGCCGGCACCTCATCACGCAAGTGACCGAGCACAAGGCGGTCATCGATCCGTGCAAATACCTCGAGCAGCACGGCCACCGCGTGACGTTTCTGCCGGTCGATCCCGCGGGCCGCGTCGATCTCCAGCAGCTCGCGGACGCGATCAAGGATGACACGGTCCTCGTTTCGATCCTGCACGGCAACAACGAGATTGGCACGCTTCAGCCGGTCGCGGAAATCGGCAAGCTGTGCAAGGAGCGCGGCGTTCTGTTCCACACGGACTGCTGCCAGACGTACGGCAAGGTGCCGATTGACGTGAACGCGATGGGCATCGACCTGCTGTCGCTGTCGGCCCACAAGATTCACGGCCCGAAAGGGGTCGGCGCGCTGTACGTGCGGCGGAAGCGGCCGCGCGTGATCTGCGAGGCGCTCATTCACGGCGGCGGACACGAGCGGAACATGCGTTCCGGGACGCTGAACGTCCCCGGCATCGTCGGATTGGGGCAGGCGGCGGAGCTGTGCCGGCAGCACATGGGCACCGAATCGCCGCGGCTGGCGGCGTTGCGCGACCGGCTGTGGACCGGTTTGAGTTCGCAGCTTGATTACGTGACGCTCAACGGCCACCCGACCGAGCGGACGCCGAGCAATCTGAACGTCTCGTTCGCCTACGTCGAGGGTGAGAGCCTGATGATGGGCTTCAGCGAGATTGCGGTGTCGAGCGGGTCGGCGTGTACGAGTGCGTCACTGGAGCCGAGCTACGTGCTGAAGGCTTTGGGCGTGGGCGACGAGCTGGCGCACAGCAGCATTCGCTTCTCGGTCGGGCGATTCAACACGGAAGACGAGATTGACTACACCATCGACCGCGTCGTGGCGGCGGTGCGGAAGCTGCGGGCGATGAGCCCGCTGTATGAAATGGCCCAGGAAGGCATCGATTTGAGCAAAGTGGAATGGGCGCACGGCTAGCGACCCAGGTGAATCCAGCGTGTCGTACCGGTAAACGGAGCTTCGCTGATGTCCTATAACGACAAGATTCTCGATCATTACAACCACCCGCGCAACGTCGGTTCCCTGGATCGGCAGCAGGAAAACGTGGGCACGGGCATTGTCGGCGCACCGGAGTGCGGCGACGTGATGAAACTCCAGATCCTCATCGACGAGCACGAGAACATCGTGGACGCCAAGTTCAAGACGTTCGGCTGCGGCTCGGCGATTGCGTCCAGCTCACTGGCGACGGAGTGGCTGAAGGGCCGGACGCTGGACCAGGCCCTGGAGATCAAGAACACCGACATCGTGCGCGAGCTGGCCCTGCCGCCGGTGAAGATTCACTGTAGCGTGCTCGCCGAGGACGCCGTCAAAGCCGCCATCGCCGATTTGAAGGCCAAGCGCGAGGCGAAGAAGGGCAACGGCGTGACGATCAGCGCGGCGTAGCCCGCGTCACCAATAACGGCAAGATTGGAGTGCAAGGCGCATGAACCTGACCCCCGAGACCGCGACCGCGAATTCCACCCCCGGCACGCAGGTGGCCGCCCGCGCGCGGGCCAAGCCGTCCGCCGAGGGGCAGGGCCTGCGGTTGACCGAGCTGGCTGCGAAGTACGTGCGCGAATACATGCTCAAGACGCCCAACCCGGCCTCGCAATACCTGTATTTCGGCGTGAAAGGCGGCGGGTGCAGCGGCCTGACGTACGTGCTCGACCTCCGCGACGAACAGCACGTGCCGATCGCGGAAACCGACGAGATCTATCTGTCACAGGACATCGTCGTGGTCTGCGACCTGAAGAGCTTCATGGTCGGCAACCTGGACGGCACGACGATCGACTATGAAGAAGGGCTGATGGGCGCCGGGTTCACCTTCAAGAACCCCAACGCCAAGCAGTCCTGCGGCTGCGGCTCGAGCTATTCGGCCTGACGCGCGTCGCGTGCGTCTTCTCACTCTGCGGGGCAGCATTATGTCGGACGCGTGCGAACGAGCGGCGCCGGCGTCGCCGGCCAAGTGTGCGGCCTGCGACGAGCCCCTGGCCTCGCGGTTGTTCTGTGACAACTGCCGCTGTCTCTATCCTGCTGACGGGCTGAACCACTTTGAGCTGCTCGGCCTGGCGCCGACGTTCGACCTCGACCCCGGCGAGCTGCGACAGAAGTACTTCGCCACGGCCCGCGGGGTCCATCCCGACTACCACGGCGAGCACGGTGACCAGACCATCAGCGTCCACCTCAGTGCCCAGCTCAACGAAGCCCAGCGCGTGCTGGCCGACCCGGTGCTGCGCGCGGAGTACCTGCTCGAGCTCGCCGGCGGTCCGACGGCCGTGGCGGACAAGCGCGTCCTCGATGGTGTGCTGGTGGACACGCTGACGCTGCGGGAGGAGCTGGAAGAGGTGCAAGTCGCCGGTGACCCGGGCGCGCGGGCCGCGTGTCGGGCCAGAGTTGAGCGGCGTCACGGCCTGATTCTCGAGCAAATCGCGAACCTGGCGCGGCACTTGCCCGGCGACGACTTTCTGCGCACGAGGCTGCGGGCGACGTTGAACTCGATCAAGTACTACCAGAAACTGCTGGCGGACCTGTGAGTATCGAGTTGCGAGTAGCGAGTAGCGAGTTTCTCGGCAGCGCTGCGCCCCGAACAATTCGCTACTCGCTACTCGCTATTCTCAACTCCTCTCTGTGCCTCTGTGCCTCTGTGGTTAAACACCCATGAAGAGCGACGACCTCATCGTCGGCATCGACCTCGGCACGACGTTCTCGCTCGTCGCCTACGCGGACGAGCGCGGCCCGCAGATCGTGCGCGACGAGCGCGGCGAGGGTCGGGTGCCGTCGGTGCTGGCGATCACGCCGGGCCCGGACGGCGCGCCGCCGAAGCTCACGATCGGCTGGCCCGCCCGTGAGCATGCGATTGAGAATGCCCACACGACGGTGTACTCCGTGAAGCGGCTGATCGGCAAGAGCCTGGCGGACATCACGGCCGACCAGCCGTTTCTGTCCTACGCGGTGCAGGCGGGACCGCGCGACACGTTGCAGGTCGAGATCGACGGGCGGCGCTATAGCCCGGAGGAGATCTCGGCGGCGATCCTCGCCACGCTGCGTGAGCGGGCCGAACGGCACCTTGGCCGGCCCGTGCGCAAGGCCGTCATCACGGTGCCAGCGTATTTCGACGATGCCCAACGCCAGGCCACCCGCGACGCCGGCCAGGCCGCGGGCCTCGAGGTCGTCCGCATCGTCAACGAACCCACCGCCGCCGCCCTCGCCTACGGCCTGGGTGTCAAAGCCGAGCCGCCGACCGGGCCGACGCCGAGTACGACGACGCGCGGTCTGGTGCTGCCGACCGCGGCCTGTGCGACGAGCCACGCCGAGCGCTGCGCCGCGTCCACCGCCCAAACCGTCGCGGTCTACGACCTCGGCGGCGGGACGTTCGACGTTTCCATCCTGCGGCTCGAGGGCGGCGTGTTCCAGGTGCTCAGCACCGCCGGGGACACCCACCTGGGCGGCGATGATTTCGACCACGCCATCATCGGGCTGGTCGCGCGGGAGATTCAGCAGCAATTCGGCCTCGCGCTCAGTGCGCCGGGCACGAAGCAGGCCCTGCGCACGCTGGCGGAAGCCGTGAAGATCCGGCTGAGCGAATTGGGCCAGGCGGTTTTCGAGCTGGACCTGGGCCGCGGGCGGGTCTATCGCCGGACGATCACGCGTGACGAATACGAGCAGCTCATCGCCGGGCACGTCGAGCGCACGCTCGAGTTGTGTCGGCACGCGCTGCGCGACGCCGGCCTCACGCCGCAGGGTATTGACCAGGCCATCCTCGTCGGCGGTTCGACGCGCACGCCATTGGTGCGCCGGCGCGTGGCCGAGTTTTTTGAGCGGCCGCCATACACGGCCCTCAACCCGGACGAGGTCGTTGCACTGGGAGCCGCGATCCAGGCCGCGATTCTGAGCGGGCGGCACACCGACATGCTGCTGCTCGACGTGACGCCGCTGTCGCTGGGGATCGAGACGATGGGCGGGGCGATGGGCAAGCTGATTCTGCGGAACACGACCATCCCCTGCCGCGCGACGGAGATGTTCACGACCTTCGTCGATGGCCAGACGGCGATCCGGTGCCACGTGCTCCAAGGCGAGCGCGAGCTGGCCCGCGATTGCCGCTCGCTGGCGGAGTTTGTGCTCGACGGCCTGCCGCCGATGCCGGCCGGGTTTCCGAAGGTCGAGGTCGAGTTTCTGATTGACGCGAACGGCATTCTGAACGTGTCCGCCCGCGAGCAGCGCAGCGGCCAGCAGGCCGGCATTCAGATCATCCCGAATCGCGGCCTGACGCGGGACGAGGTGACGCGGATGACCCGCGCGAGCATCGCCCACGCCCGCGCCGACATCGACGCGCACCGCCGCATCGACCTGCGCAACCAGGTCGAGTTCGACCTGCACAAGACCGAGCAGATGCTCGCGCGTGTCGGCACGCAAATGGAGCCGGCGGAGCGGGCCGCGATCGAAGCGGCGCTGGCCGCGTTGCGGAAGCTGGCCGCCGAGACCGACGATCTCGATGCCCTGCACCGCGCGCTGACCGAGTTCGGGCACCGCACGCTGCGGTTGGCGGAACTGGGCATCCGGGCGGCACTTCAGGAGCACGCGTGAGAACGTGGGAACGTGAGAACGTGGGAACGTGGGAACGTGAGAACGTGGGAACGTGGGAACGTGGGAACGTGGGAACGTGGGAACGTGGGAACGTGAAAGCGTGAGAACGTGGGAACGGTCCGCGACCTCGACGGCTCCAATGGCGCCGCTGGCACCACCGTTCGCACGTTCCCACCTTCGCACGTTTCCACGTTGAGGCACTGAGATGGGCGGCCAAAACCCCTACATGAAAGCGACGCTCGTCTCGCGACCGGTGGCGAAATACGCGCTCACCATCATCGACGAGCACAAGCACGAGCATGTGATCGAGGTCGATCCGGCCCGCATCCCCTACAGCGGCCACGGCCTGCCGGGGTCCATCCTCGACATCGCGCTGGGCAGCAAGATCGCGCTGGATCACGCCTGCGGCGGCGTGTGTGCGTGTGCCACGTGCCACGTCATCGTGCGCCGCGGACTCGATACGTGCAACGAGGCGGGGGACGAGGAAGCCGACCAGCTAGACGAGGCCTACGGCCTGACGCCGCAGTCGCGGCTCGGCTGCCAATGCGTCCCCAACGGCACGCAGCCGGTCGTCGTCGAAATCCCCGCCTGGAACCGCAACCTGGCGCGCGAGGAGCCGCACTGACCCGTAACCAGAACGCCGGCGGACCCCCGGTTCCGTCAACCAAGGAGCGTCACGCGTGCTCCTCAAACGCCTTCGGCACATCACGGGCGCCGTGAATCACGCGGAGGATCTGCACCGGCTTCGTTTCCGGCCGGTAGATGACGAGGAACGAGAAGACGCGATAAACGCGAAGCGACTCGTCCGCCAGATCGTCGCGAATGTGCCCGAGAAGATTCGGCTGCGCAGCGATTGTCGCGCAGCCGTCGTAGAGCTTGGCATGCACGTGGAGTGCCCGGCGCGGGCCGCTCTGTTCGAGCACGTATGCGAAAATGCCGTCGATGTCGCGGCATGCGACCGGGGTGAGGATGAACGCGCCGGTCAAGCCCGCCGTTTCGCGCGTGGTTTGTCGGGGGCAGAAGCGGCAGATTCAAGCCGCGTCTTCCAGCGGGCGAAGAACTCCTTCCCATCCACGAGCTCACCCCGGCGGGCTTCGTCGAGGCCCTCGCGAACCTTGGCCCGAATGGTCTCGCGGGCACGGTTCAGAACATCCGGCGGAATGCTCGCTTCCTCGGTAGGCGTCAGCCCCTCGATGAGCCACTTGTCGAGCAGCCGAGCCTCTTCATCACGTTGGAGCAGCCGAAGCCCGTCGCGGACGACTTCGCTCGCCGAGGCATAGCGACCGGACTTCACCAGCCGCTCGATGAGCGCGTCCTGTTCATCGGTGAGGGCGACGTTGCGACCGTTCTTCGCTGGCATACCCACAGCATAGCAGCCGAACCGGAGGGTGTCAAACTTAGCCACCCGACCGGGCCTCCCGAAGCGAGATCTATCGCTTCCCCGCCTGGTGTGAGGACCGAATATCAGGTTGCAAGCAGGCAAGCACTCGAGCCTGGCGCCGTTTCCGCTCGACTGGTTTCGCACCGGCAGCGGCCCGCGCCTCGCGCAGCCGCGCCTAGCACTCGTAATTGTACGGAATGGGC
>CAYMXT010000072.1:0-18102 GCA_964394415.1 uncultured Planctomycetales bacterium | reverse complement strand
ACGGTCATCCGCCGCGGCACGGCGTAGTTGCGCCCCGATCTGCGGCCGGTTGCGCGGGGTCGCGAACGGGGGGCGGCGGCCGCGGAGGGCGCCGCTCCGACCCCCGGACGCCAGTGCGGGGCTGTCATCCGAACCCCGGACGCAAGTCCGGGGCCCGCATCCGAACCCCGGACGCGATTCCGGGGCCCGCATCCGAACCCAGCAGGCGATTCCGGGGCCCGCATCCGAACCCCGGACGCAAGTCCGGGGCAAAGGGGCCACGCGCACCACGGCCCGCCACTGGCGTAGCGGGTTCGGATGCCGACCACTAAACCTCGGCGTTGCCGATAGTTACGAGCATTCCAACAATTCTGGAGATTTCTCGACACAAAAGGCTTGACGGCAAACAAGACCCGGTTAAACTACATAGTAGCGTATGGGCCCGACGGGGCCCGACGGGGCCCACGTCTCGGATTGGCGGCGGAACTTGTTGTTGTCGCGAGCGCGGCAACGAAAGGAGGCGTGGATCAATGTGTACTTGGCTGAATCACAGGAAGCGGCTCACGGTCGGCGTGGCTCTGGGTATCGTGGGCTTGGTGGTGCTCGCGGGCCGGTCGCCGACGCTCGCCGGCGGAGGAACGGACCAGACGGAGGGTTTCGTCCTGCTCTCGATGGAGCAGGCGGCGCGGTACCGCGGGTCGCAAATGCCGCTTTGTTGCACGGCCACAGTGAACTACACGATATGCAGCGGTTCGAACGCCGTCTGCTCGTGGTGGACGACTCAAGCTGGGTGCGAGTCCTCTGATGTGCTCAGATGGCATCCGCAGACGATGCCCACTTACTGCGGCGGTTGGACGCCTTGCGGACAGACCGGGGGGTGCAACGTGACGGGGCCGACGACGTGCTATGTGTGGGAGGCCTGTGTTTGGAACGCCGTGCTCGCGCGCTGTCAGGCCGGCCAAACCGGTACTTGCGTTGTACAGAACGAGGTTTGCTTGGCGGCGCCGACGCCGGTGAACCCACCGCAACAGAATCCGTGAGGGCAAGGGTCGATCGCTTGAGTTGACCGTCATTCCTCCGGCTGCGGCGATCGCAGCGCGCGGAGTGTATCAATGGGTGTGACCTTCAGCGCCCGAGTGCGCCCCGGTGGACTGTGCGCGAGGATCGGCGCAGTTGCAATCCTCGCGTCGTGGCCGGCTTGGCCACGGACCGCGGACGGCGAGATCCCCGACGCGTTGCACGTGATCGCGGCTGCCTGTCGGGAGAACCAAGCGCGCATCCAGTCATTGCAACTGTCTGGAACGGTTGTCCGGACTGGCAGGTGGTTCGAGCGGCAGTGGGACCCGATTACCAACGAAAGGTACAAGTCGCAAACGCGCACGCTCTCGGTATGGAAGGACTCCGTCAACTGTCGTTTTGACGTTTCAGCCGATCGCGTTACGACCGAATCCGGCGAAGTCAACTACAACGTACCCTACGCCGACCACATCATGAGCCACGAGAAGATGGAGCGGGAAGGGGGCTGGACCGAGTTTCTGCGCCGGTATGGAACCCCGCAGACGACAACTCGGCAGATCGTAACGGCGGACCGGACGTGGCTTTACCAAGTCGAGCTGAATCAGCTTGAGATCGATGGCGATATGGTCGTGATGATGCAACGGGGGGACGAGGATCTTGCGTTCGCGTGCAACGGAGTGACGTACGGTCTCACAACGAGTGAGGTCATTGATCGCTGGGTGGAGCTAGCGCAGCGAGGTGATCCGGGACGGTCGCTCGCGGTAACGGGGCTTGGGAGTAGTCTGTACCAGATACATTTGACGATCTCTGGGCAGAACGGTGCCACGGAGACGTTCGAGACCATTGTTGATTTGGACAAGGGCGCTAATCCCGTATCGCGTGTGAAACGCCGCGACGGCCGAATCACAGAAGCGGCGGAGTTTGAGTACATGAAGGTCGGGAGCGCCTGGCTCGTTAGGGACGCTAAGTACACCGAGTTCGCGCTGGATGGAGCCGTTGACAAGTGCGCCGTTTATCACGTGGCCCCGGACTCGGTGCGCGTCAACGAACAGATCGACACCCAAGTCTTCCAGTTCGAGGGGCTAGGGGTTCGCAAAGGGGCACGTGTTGTCGACGCCAAGACGCGCGAGGAGTACCTCTACGACGACATGCCGTTGCACCTGAAGGCCGCGCTCGCCGCGGCGAAGGAAAGAGAGGAAGTACTCGCCGAGGCTGCCGCGCGGGCCGCAGAGTACCCTGTTCCCGCGCCGGCGCCGTCACCCGCCCCACGGCCGCAGCCCGGTCAGCCGGAATCACCGCGACCAGTCGCACCGGCGACGCCAGGGACCGCTGACACAGCAGCAGCATCCCGCGACGACGCCCCCTCGCCGCTCCAGGGCCGGTTGCCGATTCCCCACGGCGCGGCGGCGATGGAGACAACACCGACAGAGGAAATCCTCGAACCCAAGAGGCCGCAAACGCGGCCAGAGCCGGCGGAGGCCCCGGAGGCCACGCAGCCCGCGCCGACGCGGCCAACCGCGACGCGGCCCGTGAAGGACGTACAGGTACGGCAACCAGAGCAGACGCCATCGACGACCGAGCCGGCTCGCCAACCACTCGTGCCTAGCGCAACCGCCACCGCCGTGGCGGTGGGCGCGGGTTGCGTCGCGGCGATTGGAATTGGTGTGTGGAAATGGCGAAGCGGCGCGCGAACGCCGCGGCGACCGTAGCGTCCGACCCCCGTGTCGGACGTCGGAGGCCGAAGGGCGCGGTCGTGGCCAACCAGCCCCCGCCGGCCGGCCGGGGCGCCGGCCGCTACAGCGCTGGCTGGCGCTGCGCGTTCTGAGCGGGAGATGCACCATGCACATCCGTGGGTTGCTCTGCACAATTGGGCTCGTCGCCGCACTCGGCGGTCGGCCGGCCGCGGGCGCCGACGAGGCGCGCTTCACGACCCTGGGCGGGCAGGCGCTCATTCCGCTCCGCTGGACCGCCGGATGCGGCACGGATGCGGTGTACGTTTGTCTGGAACTCAACAGCGTGAAAGTGCGCTACGCCGACCTCGTGGCGAAAGCGGGGTTGAAATCGCCGACCGAGCCTCTGGACTTGTCGCGGCTGTGGCAGCTCGCGCGGGATTGCGGGGCGCACGCGCAGGCCGTGAAGGTGATCAACGGCCCCGATGTGCTGCGGAAGATCATGCAGGACGCCGGGGTGCGCACCGCGATCGTCCACCTGCGGGCGGTCGAGAATGAGGGTCAGCGCGCGGAGGAGCATTTCTCCGCCGTCGTAGTAGCCGGCGACACGCTCAAACTCGTCGGCGCGGACTCGTACGAACGCGACGCGGCCCGGGACTGGCAAGCGCGCTGGTCCGGGGCGGCGTTGCTGGTGTCCGCGCGGCCCATCGGCCTGGCCGGGCCGGCGGGTGCGCCGCAGCCGCAGATGTTCATGCAGCCGTCGAAGTTCGACTGCGGGCGCGTGTACGCCGGGTCGCAGGCGGCGTACCGCTTCAGCCTCGAAAACCGCGGCGACGGCGACCTGGAGATTCTGGACGTGAAGACCGGGTGCGCGTGTTCGACGCCGACGCTGGGCGAAAGGCGGATTCATCCGCAGCAAGCGACGACGCTAGAGGGTTTCGTGGACGCGGGTCCGACAACCGGCCGGCGGACCGTGCAGCTCACGGTGTTCGGTACCGATCCGGAACGGCCGCAAATCCAGGCGGACGTGACGCTGGACGTGGTGGCGCTGCCGATCAGGCTGTCCGAGTCCAAGGTTGTCATGAGCACCAGCCGGCGGACGGAGCGGGCCATGTTTGCACTGGCCGTCGATTGCACCGAGCCCGACGCGCCGATTCGCGTGGCGCGGGTCGAAGCGTCGGCGGACTGGCTCACGGCGGAGCTGTCCGCGGACGCGCGTCAAATTGTGCTCCGGGCGGAGCCGCTGGAAAGCGGCCAGAGCCGAACCGCGACCTTGACGCTACACACGGCCGAGCCCGAGGCCGTGCTCAAGATCCCGGTCGAGGTTCAGTTCATCAACCTGGTGGAGTGCCGCCCGACGGAGCTCTACCTCGACCGCGCGAGCGCGCGCGGGCAGACGATCCGCCGGGTGATCGAGCTACGCCCGCGGTCGGATGTCACGCTCGTCAACGTGACGGCCGAACTGCGCGGCGTGGCGGGCGCGGTGAAATGTGTCCGGCGCGTTGAGGCGCAAGGGCTGTGGGAGGTCGAGTTGGAATTCACACTTCCGACCGGCCAGACCAGCATGACCGTCGGTGGCGTTGAGATCCGGGGCACGCTGGACGGGGACGCCGAGAAGTTGGAGGTGCCGGTGTACGTGCGCTGATCGCGTCCATCCGCGTGATCTGCGGATTTCGCATGCTCTTGATTGCGGACACGCCCGCGGGGGCGAAGCAATGCACGTCCAACGCCTCAACACCCTCCTTTTTCGTCTTGATCACGTGCCGCTCGTGGGTCGGCGGGCCCAGCCGCGCAGTGAGCTTCGCGACGTAGGTCGTGAGCAGCTCCTCCGGCCACGGGGCCTTCGGTCCGCGGTACGACAAGAGCCACACGCGGCCCGCGTCGGCGGAGATGGCGTCCGCCGGGGGCGCCCAGTCCAGCGGCACGGGGTGCAACCGCAGCACGTCGAAGACGAATTGTCCGCCGACGCCGCGCGATTCGCCGAGCCACGGCGCGTAGCCCACGCGCTCGGGCGAGTTGAAGACCACCCAGCGGTCTCCGCGCCGCGCCTGGGCCGCGAGCTGCTGCACCGCTGCCCGGCTCTTGTGGGATTCGAGGGACTGGTACGGGCGGACGGCGTCGCCGATCATCCCGCCGAGCGGCAGGCCGCACAGGGCCGCGAGCGTTACGGGCAGCGAAGCACGCAGCGGGAAAGGTCGCCGCGAGGCCGGGACGACCCGACCATCGGCGGACCGCGCCCCGAGTCGCTGGAGCCTACTTAGCAGGTAGTGCAACCCAATGCCTGCGAGCAGACAAAAGGCTGGCGCCATGTAGAGCGACGTCCGGGCCGAGCCGCCGTAGGGATACGCCTTGACCGCCGCGGCGGCGAAAGTCGGGACGAGGGGGCCCAGGAGCAACAACACTAACGGTCCATTTCGCCGCGCGAGCATCACCGCCCCGCCGATCACGAGCAACAACGTGGCGATACTGCCCGGCGCCGTCCCGCCGTGGGGATACGCGAGCATCAAGCCCGCGTGAATGCCGAAGAGCCAAAGCGGGAACTTTGCCAAATCGTCGAGCGGCGGAAAGGTCTTGGCCCACATGCTGATCTCGGTCAGGCGCGAGGCTGCTTCCGCGTGCGGCTGCGCGTAGACGAAGTACATCGCGGCCAGGCTGCCGCCCGTGGCGACGCCGAAGGCGAGCCAGCCGACGAGCGTGGACGTGCGGAGCCGTTCGCGGACGAGCAACCACGTGAGCACGGCGCCCGCCGCAACGAGCACGAACGCGGCCGGATAGGAACACCAGCCGGCCGCCCCGCCGGCGAACACCAGAACCGCCCAACGGGCCGCGTTGCGGGGCTGTTGCCAGACCCTCCAGACGAGCATCGTCAACGCGAGGGAGATCAGCAAGTCTGTCGCGTACGGCTTGAGTTCCGCCCCATGCCGGACGACGTAGTACGACGCGGCGAGGATGCCGGTCGCGAGCATGGCCGCGCGGCGCGGCACGACCTGCTGCGAAAACCGCCAGAAGAGCAGAACAGTCGCGAGACCGGCCAGCGTGGGCACCAGGTGCAAGGCACGCTCCGACAGTCCGAGCAGGCGGCTGACGGCCAGCTCCACCCACATGAACACCAGCGGCGCGATCTGCCCGTAGTCCAGCGGGCGGACCAGGTCGGCGTAGTCGCGCGTGACGAAATTGACCGCGACAAACGCCTCATCACCCCAGATCGGAAAGCCCCACGCCCAGCGCGCGACGCGCCAGAGGAGCCCCAGCCCCACGAGCACCAGCAGCATCCGCGCGGCGGTGCAGCGCGCGAGCCATGTGCGGAGGGCGGCGTTCACGGGGCCGCCGGCCTTCCGCCCCGGCGGGGGTCGCAGGCCCCGATCAGCGTCCCATCGTCCAGAATCTGGATGGCCTGCACGACGCCGAACTTGCGGGCGGTGCCGATGATCAAGCCGTGCTCCTTCAATTGGGTGGCCAGCGTCTCGGGCGGTTCGCGGTCGAAGTACACCTCATCGGGCTTCCACTGGTGGTGCAACCGAACGGTGGACATCGCTTCCTCCAAAGACGCGCCGCGGTCGACGACGTTGAGCAGCACCTGGAGGACGGACGTGATGATCCGCGGTCCGCCCGCCCCGCCGAGCACCAGCACCGGCCGCCCGTCCTTGAGCACGATCGTCGGCGTCATGCTCGACAGCGGCCGCTTCGCCGGACCGACGGCGTTCGCTTCGCCCTGCACGAGGCCGAACAGGTTGGGCTTCCCCGGCGACGTCGCGAAATCGTCCATCTGGTTGTTCAGCAGGATGCCGTACGGCTCCGCGATGACGAGCGAGCCGAACGTCCCGTTGATCGTCTCCGTCAGGGCGACAATGTTGCCCGCGCGATCGACGACGCAGAAGTGCGAGGTGCCCTGGTCGTCCGGCAGTTGCGCGGTGCCATACTCATCGAGCGACACCGGCTCTCGCGCCGCCAACTCGCGGGCGTACACGCGGCTGAGCAGTCGCTCCAGCGGCAGCTTGCAGAAATCCGGGTCGCCCAGCCACCGCGCGCGATCCGCGAAGGCGTGCTTGAGCGCCTGAACGAGCTTCCACGCCGGGATGTTCGCGTCGCCGGCGTCGCGATAGGACGCCAGGATATTGAGCGTCTCCACCAGGCACACGCCGCCGGACGAGGGCGGCGGCATCGTCACGATTTCAAATCCGCGGTACGCCGCGCGCAGCGGCTCGCGTTCGCGGACGCGGTAGCCGTCGAGATCGATGTTCATCAGTACGCCGTCGGCCGCGCGCACCGCCCGCACCATCGCTTCGCCGAGCCGCCCGCGATAGAACACATCGGGGCCGTTCGCGGCAATCAGCTTCAGTGCCTCAGCCAGCTCCGGCCGCGGCAGGCGTGTGCCGGCCGCCGGCGGCTCGCCGCCGCCGAGCAGCGTGCGGAAGATCGTCGCGTGCCGCTCTTTGAGCACCGGCCACTTCTCGAAGTCCGCCAACGTCTCACGGCAGGCGCTCACGTAGTGCTCGTCCACGACGAAGCCCGTCTCCGCCAGCCGCAGCGCCGGCTGCACCAGTTCGGCCCACGGCCGCGTGGCGAACCGTTTGTGAATCTCCGCCAGACCGGCGACTTGCCCGGGAATGCCCACCGCGCTGCCGCCGTAGATCGTGGGCGGCGGGCCGTCCGCGGTGGCCGCCGTGAGCTGCGCGTAGTACGCGCGCGTGGCCGCGGCGGGGGCCATCTCGCGGAAGTCGAGCGCGATGAAGCGCTTTTCGCGTGCATCGCAGGCAACCAGGAACCCCCCGCCGCCGATTCCCGTCCGCGACGGACTGGCAACGGTGAGAGCGAACGAGACCGCGACCGCGGCGTCAAACGCGTTGCCCCCGGCCCGCAACACGTCCGCCCCGATCCGCGACGCCTCCGGCGAGTCCGTCGCGACCATCCCCGCGGCGCCGCGCGCCAGCCACGGCGCGCCGGCGGCCAACGCGACGCCACCGAGGGCCACCCAGACAACGATGAATCGCACGGTGCCTGAATGGACGTGCGCGAATGGGCGGCGCCTGTCCGAGCCGCGAGCGCAAGCTCGCGGACAAACTTGCGACCGCTCGCGCGGTCGGCTCGGATCTGCGCCGCCGAATCGCGCACGGTGATTTAGCATGGTCGTGTTTCCAGCGCGGCTTCGCGGTCCAAAGTGGCTAGCGTACTGCGTAGGCCACCGCACCGGCATGCACCCCGCAGGGGTGCCGGGCTGTAGGAACGGTTGGAGTCCGCAACAGCGGACGACACCCGTGGCAGGCGCCAGACGTAAGCGGCGCACCACGAAGCGGTACCGAACTGCGCCAGCTCGCCACGGCAGAGGCATCACGCTCGACACATGCCGCCACCCGCGCGGGGTCATGATATGCGGAGGGGCACGTTGCAGCCACGCGCCGCGTGCGTTTCAATGCCCGCGATGGAAGTCGTCCGCGACATCGCGCGCACGCGTGCGGCCGTCGCCGCCGCCCGGCGGTCCGGCCGGCGGATCGGCTGCGTCCCGACGATGGGCTGTCTGCACGCCGGCCATGTATCGCTGATTGCGCAGGCCACACGCGACGGTACGTTCGTCGTCGTCACCATCTTTGTGAACCCCACGCAATTCGGCCCGCAGGAGGACTTCGCGCGCTACCCGCGCGACGAAGCCGGCGACCTTGCCCAGTGCCAGGCCGCCGGCGCCGACCTCGTCTTCATCCCGGACGTGCCGGCGATGTACCGGCCCGACGCCGTCACAACCGTCAGCGTCGCCGGGCTGACCGACACGCTCTGCGGCCCGTGCCGGCCGGGGCACTTCGACGGCGTCGCCACGGTTGTCGCCAAGCTGTTCAACATCGTGCAGCCGGACGTGGCGTATTTCGGGCAGAAGGACGCCCAGCAGCTCGCCGTCATTCGGCGGATGGTCCGGGACCTCGACCTGCCCATCGAAATCGTCGGCTGCCCGACGGTGCGCGAGCCGGACGGCCTCGCGCTGAGCAGCCGCAACGCCTACCTCTCGGCGGAGGAGCGTCCGCGGGCGTTGGTGCTGCATCGCGCGCTGTGCGACGCGCAGGCCCGCGTCGCGGCCGGCGAGCGCGGCGTGGACGAGGTGGTCCGCCAAATGCGCCGGATAGTGGACGAAGGGCGGCCGACGAAGATCGACTACATCAGCATCGTGGACCCCGACTCGCTCGAGCCCATCCGCTGCATCGATGGCCCGGTGCTCACCGCGCTGGCGGTCTGGTTCGGCCGGACGCGGCTGATTGACAATCTGCTCATCAACGCGGCTCACCGTGCGTAGCGGCGACGCAGCTTGAGGCCCAGTAGCCCCGCGACCGTCATGGGCAGGCCACCGCCGACGCCGGCGCCGCAGATGCCGGCGCCACACGCCAGCGGGGTCTGGCGGGTCGTCTGCTCGCTCTCATCAACCAGGGCCTGGCCGGCCGCATCATCCCACTGGAGGTCCCGGGGCCTCCAGCGCTGGCACGTGCGAACTCTGCGGGTCTCCAAGTGTCCAGGTCAATATGTCCCCCGCCTTCGCGGGCCAGATCGAAGCCGCGTGAGGCCGCGTACCCCTACGGCTGGACGGCCTGCCACAGCAGTTCCGCAAGATAGAGCCGGCCAACCTGTGCGCGCCACGGATCGACTGGGCTACTTTGCCGCGCGCCGGCCGCAAAGCGAAGGAAACGGGTCGGTTTCCAACATCCGGGCGAGCGTGCCCGCCCCGAACGTGCGGCCGTCGGTGTCGCGAATGACCGGTCCCAACGCATCTGCCGTGCGGCGCCAGCCTCTACCGGCAAGAACGGCAAACAGCGGCACGCCGCCGAGGCGATTGGCTTCCGTTCGCAAGGAGCGGAAGCGCGCCGCCTTATCGCGGGCGGTGCCGCCATCATTGGCTACCTTGCATTCGAGCACGGCCCGCAAGCCGCCGGTATCAGGATCGAACACGACGAAATCCGGCGCCGGTCTGACGGTCAGGCCAAACCGCGCCTCAATCTCGGGCTGGTTGCCGGTCCCCGTTCGGATGTGCGGAATTCCGTTGTTGATGAACAGATCCTCAACCGGCTCCTCGAGCAGGTCTCCTCGGGCGCTGCTCGTGGCGTCGAGCAGTTGACGAAAGGCTCCACCATAGGCTCGCTGATGAAGCAACACGACGAGCGGCACGCCCTCCGCGGCGTATCGGCGAACGCTCTCCCAGCCCTGGATGGTGTCGGGTTTGTCGACCTTCAGACGAAGCGCACTATTACCCGGCCTGGCCGGGAAGAGCTCTCTGCGCATCGTCAGGTCAATCACGGTTGCACAAGTCAACGCCGAGTCAAGACTGAGGCGTCGTCCGCGCTCTGCGGCCGTCAGTGCCGTAGCGGCGACGGTCGCAAGCTGAAGCGACTTGGCGGCCAATGCGCACGCCTCACCGAGCTCCTGCGTTGTGAACCCCAGCAGCAGGCGGAAGACGCGCAACGTCTGCGGGTGCTTCGCAAGCACGTCCCGAAGCTCCTCCCGCTTCACCGCTGAGAAACCGTTGGTCGCCTCGAGCGCGAGGTTGTACGCGGTCTCAATCTCCGGCAACTCGTACTCGCTGCGCCAGTGGACGTAGGCGAACTCCGCTTCCAGACTGGGACAATAGACACGTTGTGCGAGCTGCGAGTAGATGCCGGGCTGCGCGGCGGTTCCGAATTCCTCCGGTATCCGCCGCACCAGCCCCACGCGCGTGTTCCAGTCTGCGGCCGCGTCGATTTAGTCGATGACCTGGGCGGGTTCCAACGTCCCTCCGCTCCTAGCGTTGGTGTGCAACGCGGTCCGGCAAGACCGCCACATACTGTGGGTCAATCTCCGTAGCGAACCAGTGGCGCTCGAGCTGCTCCGCGGCCACCGCGGTCGTACACGTGCCCGCGAACGGATCAAAGACGAGCTGCCCCGGCTTGGTCAATAGCCGAATGAAGAAGAGCGGCAGATCAATCGGAAAACGGGCCGGGTGGCGCGTCGGATTGGGGCTGAACTCGGCCTCGAAGTGCAGCAGATTCGAGGGTCGCACCCAATCGGGTCCCGCCTGAACTCGCTTGCGCCCCTGCCCCGAGGGGGCGTTCACGCGCAAGAAGTTATGCGCCAGCTTCTTCCGGCGCTCACGGTCCTTCGCATCCCAGCGGGCCGGCGACAGGCACTGCTCGGGGAAGAACTGCCACGCCGGGGTTTTGGCGAACTGAAAGCAGTACTCGATAGCGTCCTTGAGAAACCGTTTGAACCGACCCGGCGGCGGCGAAGGCTTTCCCCAGACGAAGTCTTCACACAACAAGAAACCCTGCTCTCGCAGCCAGAAAACCAACTCGTATTGCAGGGTTCCGCGCTCATTACCCTGTCGCTTAGAGCGGTAGTTCAAGACGAAGCTGCCGTGCGGCTTGAGGGTGCGGAGTATCTCGCGGGTCACTGGCAGAAAGAACTCGCGGTACCAGGCGCGATCGTAGCGCTCACCGTTGCCGTACTTGGGCTGCCCGTCATAGGGTGGCGACGTGATGACCAGATCGAACGTGCCGTCCGGGATCTGCGACAGCACCGGCAGGCAATCCCCAACGACAACCGCACCGCGGCTGGTACGAAGGGTGGCGGAACGAACGACGGTGGCCGGCAATTGCATCGCCCGCGCCAGCGCGACAACCGAGCCGTTTGGGACAGCGCTGGGCGACAACTCTCGCGCGAGCTGATCGACAAGTTGAACGCGGATTCGGCGTGCCGCGCTCGTCCGGGCGTCCGGCGGAGGTGGGTCAAACAGGGTACGCGCTAGCATGTGCTTCGACCTCGGCTGCGCGAATTGTAATGCGGCACTAGCGCCGCACCAAGCTCGTTAGGCCGGTGCCGTCTCCACCGCCCGCCACAGCAGTTCCGCGATGTCGAGCTGCGTGACCTGCTCGTGCCCCTGGTCCACCAGGCCATCGCTCAGCATCGTCTTGCAGAAGGGGCACGCGGTCGCGATCGTCCCCGCCTTGCCGCCCGGCGGCAACGCGGTCATGAGCTGCCGGACACGTGTGTGATTGACGCGCGCGTGGCCGGCTTCTTCTTCCTTCCACATCTGCGCCCCGCCAGCCCCGCAGCACATCCCGCGATCCCGCGACTGCGGCACCTCCGCCAGCCGCACGCCGGGGATCGCTCGCAGCACGTCGCGCGGCGGGTCGTAAATTTCGTTGTGTCGGCCGAGATAGCAGGCGTCGTGATAGACGAGCTTCGTATCAACCCGCTTCTGCGGCCGCAGTCGGCCGGCGCGCACCAACTCAGCCAACAACTCGCTGTGATGGACCACCTCGAACCGTCCGCCGAAGTCAGGATACTCGTGCTTCAGCGTGTTGTAGCAGTGCGGGCACGCGGTGACGATCTTCCGCACCTTGTAGTTGTTGAGTACCTCAACGTTTTGTTGCGCGAGCATCTGGAACAGGAACTCGTTGCCCGCCCGGCGGGCCGGGTCGCCGTTGCACCGTTCCTCGGGTCCGAGGATCGCAAAGCTGACGCCCGCGGTCTTGAGAAGCTGGGCGAACGCCCGAGCGACCTTGCGGGCGCGGTCGTCAAACGAAGCCGCGCAGCCGACCCAGTACAGGTACTCGACATCCGACTTCTCGGCCATGAGCGGCACGTCGAGCCCCTGCGCCCACTCGGCCCGCTGATCGTTGGGGAAGCTGTACGGGTTGCCGGCGTTTTCGAGAGCCTGGAACATGGTCTGAAGCTGCGTGGGAAACTCGCCGCGCTCCATCACCAGGTTCCGCCGCAGGTCCACGATCTTGTCGATGTAAGTGATGAAGACGGGGCACTCGGTCTCGCACGCGCTGCACGTGGTGCAGGCCCAGAGGACCTCGGGCTTGACGACGGCGGGGACGAGGAGGTGCGCGTCATCCGGCGGTGGCACCGGCGTCCTGGCGGTGTCGCCGGAGAGTAGTGCTTCCGCCGAGGCGGTTTTCGCCGTCAGCACGTCAGCATTCCGATACATGTAATCCCGCAGCTCGATCGTCAGGTGCTTGGGCGAGAGCAGCTTGCCAGTGCTGGTCGCCGGGCACTGGTCGGAGCAGCGGCCGCACTCGGTGCAGGTGTAGAAATCCAGCACTTCTTTCCAACTGAATTCCGCGATCCGTTTGACGCCCAGCGGCTCCTCGCGCTCGAGCCGCCCCTCGATGTCAACGACGGGGGCCAGCCGGCCGCGCGGCGTCAGACTGCGAGCGAAGATGTTGGGGATGACGGTCAGGACGTGAAAGTGCTTCCCGTACGGCAACAGGTTCAGGAAGATCAGCACGAGCGCGGAGTGGAGCCAGAAGCCGAGTTTCCAGAGCACGTCACTCTCGCCGACCAGGCGGGCCACGAGCGAGCCGAACGGCATCGCGGCCAGGAACTGCCCGCCGTGGTGCTTGTTGATCTCCACGCCCTCGTAGACCAGGTCGGCGACCATCATCGTGAAGATGATGCCGAGGATGAGGAGGCCCTCGACGTTGAGCGTGAGGCGCTTCAACCGGGCGACGCCGCGGTAGTAGAAGAAGATGAGTACGCCGGCGAGGACGAGCACGGTGAAGATGTCGCGGAAGAAGGCGTAAAGCCGGCCGAGCGGCTGGTCGAGACCGAACAGCCACAGGTCATACACCGGACTGCCGTGGCAGACGTAGCCGCGCGTCCAAAGCAGGATCGAATTCAGCAGGAGCACGCCGAAGCCGAAGAAGACGAGGATGTGTGCCCAGCCGGAGCCGGGGTAACGGGGCATGCGGAGCTGGCCGAACACGTAGCGCAGCACACCCATGAGCCGCGCACCGACCTGGTCGCAGCGGCATTCCGATCGCCGGGCGACCAGCATCAGCCGCCAGCGGCGGTAGGCGGAATAAGCAAAGGTGGCCAGGGTCCCCACGAGCAGGATCGTCATCGCCAGCGGGCTCATCGTCGTCCTTCCAGCATTACGGACACACAGGTCGTGTGGGCGGCGATTCTAGCGTAATACTGCATGGACGCGAACCGCCCGGCGGCGGGGTCCGCGAGCGGCCCGAGTCTGTGCCACCCAGCGTGTGTGACACGGTAGACGGGCCGGCGTCAGCCCGCCGGCGCTTGTCATCGACCTCAGTCCGCCGCGCCTGCATGTCTCCGGGATCCGTGCTATTGGGGATCCACTGCTCCGGTCTTTGCATTGTGCTCGGCTCTCCAGAGCGCGCCACCTGCGGCCTCCAGTTCGGCGCGCTGGGCGTGCGGGGATGCGGACGATCTGGCAACGTCGGGTCTCCGGCCTCGGTTGGAGGCGCAGGCGCCACAGCCGGTGAGTGACCAAGCCCCGCGGGGCGCTTAGAATCTCCGGCTTCGGGACTTGGAACCTGAGTACGCGGTTCGCACGATGTCACATCCGCCGCCCGACAACTCGCAGCCCGGCGCGGCCGAGCCGCACGCTCACGCCGCGGCGTCAGGCTCGCACGGCTCCGGCAGCGGCGACGAACCGACCCGCGTCACGCCGCCCGATTCGCGGTCCGACAGCGGCCCCGCGACCCCGGTCGTTCCGCTGGGCCCCAGCATCGAGGGCTACGCCCTGAAGGAGGAGCTGCACCGCGGCGGGCAGGGCATCGTCTACCGGGCCATCCAGCTCGGCACCAAACGCCAGGTCGCGCTGAAAGTCCTGCTCGAAGGCCCGTTCGCCGGCGAGACTGCCCGGCGGCGTTTCGAACGCGAGATCGAGCTGGCCGCCTCCCTGCGGCACGCCAACATCGTCACGATCCTGGATTCCGGGCTGAGCCAGGATCGTTATTTCTTCGCGATGGAGTACATCGAGGGCGTGCGGCTCGACCGCTATGTCGCCCAGCGCCGCCCGAGCTTCGCCGACGTGCTGCAACTGTTCGAGAAGGTCTGTCTGGCGGTGAACTACGCCCACCAGCGGGGCGTGATTCACCGCGACCTGAAGCCGCCGAACATCCTGGTCGACGCGGAAGGCGAGCCGCGCATCCTCGACTTCGGTTTGGCCAAGCCGGTCCACGCGGTGACGGCGAGCGAATCGACGGTGCGGGTGCTTTCGACCAGCGGGCAATTGCTCGGCACGATCGCGTACATGTCGCCGGAGCAGGCCGCCGGGTCGCTCGACGTGGACGTGCGGTCCGACGTGTACTCGCTGGGGGTGATCTTCTACGAGGCCCTGACGGGGCACCCCCCGTACGACGTGAGCGGACCGCTGGGGGAAGTCCTCACGCGCATCAGTCAGGACGACCCGGCTCCGCCGCGCGGGCAACGCTGTCAGACCGGCGCTGCGGCGGTGATCGATGACGAAACTGCGACGATTCTGCTGAAAGCGCTCGCAAAAGAGCCGCCCCGCCGCTATCAGACCGCTGGCGAGCTGGCCCGCGACTGGCGGCACCGCTTGCTCGGCGAGCCGATCGAGGCGAAGCGGGCCAGCGGCTGGTACATGCTGAAAAAGACGCTCCGCCGTTACCGCTGGCAGGCCACGGCGGCGAGCGCCGGCTTGGCGGTTCTGTTGGCGTTCCTGGTGTCGTTGGCGGTTCTGTTCAGCCGCGAACGCGACGCCCGGCAGCGCGCCGACCGGCAAACCGACGAGACGCGCGTGGCCGTCCGGCGGCAGGAAGAGGCCCTGGTCCAGGCCCGCGAGCGGACCGCCGAGGCCATGCTCGCGCAACAGAACCTCCGGCGGGCGCTCGTCCGCCAGCACATTCAACGGGGTGATTTGGCACTGGGCCGTGGCGAGTTGCACGAGGCCCGCGACAGCTATTGGCAGGCGTTCGAGGTCGCCCCGGGGCCGGCCACGATGTGGGCCTTGCGGCGCTACTACGTGCAAACCTCCGAGGACCGCGCGCTGCCGCTGAACCTCGGCCTGCCCGGGCTGGGGCAGCTTTCGCCCGACGGCAAGCTGGCCGCGGTGTGCCCCACGGCGGACACGATCGCCGTGCGTGAGGTGCAAACTGGAAAGCTGCTGAGCTGGGTCCGTGCGCCGGGGCCGGTGATGCAGCTCAACCTGAACGCGAGCGGTGCGCTCGCGGCCGTGGGTGACGGCTGGGCCCGCGCCTGGCGACCGGGCGCGAGCGCACCCGACGTGGCCGCCCAATTGCCCGAGGGCGCCCGCACACACGCGGTCTACGTGCTTTCCGACGGACAGGAGCTGCTGACACTCTGGCATCGCAGCGTTGATGTGTACGGCGGCGCGCACGGCGAACTTCAGCGCACAAGCGCGCTACGCGGCAGTCCGCGCGGGCCGGGCGACTACGTGGAAGCTCTCCGCAAGCTGGCCGTTCCGACGACCGCCGGGGTGGAATTGATCGACATTCCCGCCGTCGACCCGGTGACCGCGCGCGTCGTTTGGACCGGCAGCGCCCCGGCGCGTGCCCTGCGATTCGACGCCGACGCCACGCTCGCCGTGCTCGCCGACGCCGTATACCTCGCACCCGTGACCAGCCTGGCCGACGAGGCGGGCGCCGCCTGGACCAAGTTCATCGACGCCGCACCGGACTGGGACTTGTTCGACCTGAAGACCGACCTCCAATTGGTGGTGTTTGGCACGCGGAGCGGGCGCCTGGCGGTTTACAACAACGGCGAACAGGTGGGCACGTTGAACCACACGGTTGAGCGGCTGGAAGCGCTGCGCCTGTCCGTGAATGAGCGGGCGGTCGTCACGCTGGATGACCGCGGCACGCTCGCGTATTTCGGCGAGCCGACCCGCGTCGAGCAACGGCGTCTGATCCATGGCGGCGCGGCCCCGACCTGGGCGGCGGCGGCGGACGGGTCGGCCGTGCTGCTGGCGGCGGGGCGCGGGCAGGTGCTGGCGTACGCCCCGGCGCTTTCACCGGAGCCGCGGACCGTGCTGCGGCCCCGCCTGCTCGACCTGGGTGACGAAGAACTCGCCCTGGGCCTCAGCGGCGATGGCCGGCGGGCCGTCATTCGGGACCGCGCCGTGCTCCGCTTTCTGACGTTGGGGGAAGACACGGCACGCACGCTGCGCTGGGCTGATCCGGCTTACACCGTCCCCGAGCGCGTCGCGCTGAGTGCCGACGGCGAGCTGGTGGCCGTACTGGCCCGCAACGCCGCCGGCGACCGGCAGCAGGTCGCCTGGCGTCGCTGGGATGAGCCGGCCGGACCGCCGGGGCGATTTGAGCCGGTGCCGTTCGGCGGCTCCGTGGTGCGCGACATCGTCTTTCTGCCCGGAACGCACCGGCTGTTGGTGTCGCGTTCGAGCGGCGAGCTGCTGCTCGTCGAGCCGCGGGTGCGGCGCGAACCGGACCGCCGCCCGCCGGCCCCCGACCCGTGGCTGCAACTCGACTCGCCGCCCACGCGCGTCGTGTTCAACCGCACCGGGGAGTATCTGGCGGCCGCGTGCGAGGATGGCATCGTCCGCCTGATCTCGGTTGCGCAGCGCGAGGTCCGCAAGCGGCTGCCCGTCGGGCGGGCCGTCAGCGCCCTGTCGTTCAATCCGCACGATGATGTACTGCTGCTCCGCACGGCGGACGGCACGATTCGTCTGTTCGACCCGGCGACCGGCGAAAGCCTGGCCACGTGGCGGCTGCCGGCGGCCACCGCGGCCCCGCTCGCCGCCTGGATCGGCGAGCGGGCCGATGCGATGTTGCTCAGCTACGAGACCGGCGTGTACGAATATCGCTACGCCGCCGCGAACGCGATCATGGAGCAGAATCGCCCGTATGCCCATGAACAGCGGGCGGCCCATGCGCTGGCCGACGCCGACATGAACACGGCTTGGCGGGCGGCCAGCGACTTGCGAAACCTGGCGCCGGGCCGCGGCATCTGGGCGCAGCTTGCCGTGCTCGAAACCGCGTTGCGCCGCGCGAATTTCGCCGTACCGCCCGCCTGGCTGGACGCACTGCAATCAACGTGTGACGGCCCGATGTACCTGCGGCTGGGGGCCGCGGCGTATGATGGTGAGCGCTTCGAGCTGGCCCGCACGTGGCTGCACGCGGCGTATGAGCGGCTCGACGGCGCGCTCGATGCGCGCACGTTGGCTCAGTTGGCGGCGACCGATTACCTGGCGCTGGACCACGACCGTGCCGCCGACGAGCTGGCGACGGTGCAGGCCCGGCCGGACCTGGAGCCGGCGCTGGCCCCGCTGATCGGCTTGCAGCACGTCGCCGCTCTGCTGCTCGCGAACCGGACCGAAGAGGCCCGCGCCGTGGCCGCCCGCATCGGCGACCCCGACCCGTGGAATCGGCGTGGCGACCTGGTGGCGACGACGTATGCCGGCGTGACGGCCCGCGTCATCGCCGGGATCGAGCGGCAGAGTGCGGTCGCGACGCTCGTGGACAGCGTGCTCGGCAGCCTCGGCCCGCGGGCCGCCGATTTTCGCGAAGATGAGTACTTCTTCGCCGGCGAGCTGGCCCGACAGCGCGGCGACGAAGCGCAGGCCGCGGTCCAGTACCAGCGCTGCCTGGATCTGGCCCGCGACACGTGGCCCGCGAATTGGGCCCGCTATCGCCTGCGACACCTGGCGCCGCCGAGCACGGCTGGGTAGCAT
>CAYMXT010000071.1:14589-18133 GCA_964394415.1 uncultured Planctomycetales bacterium | reverse complement strand
ATCCGACGCACTTCAACCTCGAGCAGGCCATCGCCGAGGCCCGCCGCATCGACGCCCGGCGGACTTTTTTCACGCACATTTCCCATCGGCTGCACCACGCCCTGACGAGCGCCGAGCTGCCCGACGGCATGGCCCTGGCGTACGATGGGCTGGTGTGTGAAAGTACGTAGGATGTACGTTGGAAGCGCCGGCACGCCACGGGAGCATGGGCCTCCAGCCCGTGCGACCTACCATCCAGCCCCGGGAGCATGGACCTCCGGCCCGTACGCGGGTCGCACGGGCCGCAGGCCCATGCTCCCCGATGCGGCGCTGCTGAGGTCCGGCGTTCGATTGGAGTCTCGTCGTGCAACCCGGCAAGCCAGCGGTTGTGCTTCTGTCCGGCGGGCTCGATAGCGCGACGGTGCTCGCGATCGCCCGCGCGGACGGGTTTGACGTGCTCGCTTTGTCGTTCCGCTACGGCCAGCGGCACGCAATCGAGATTGACGCCGCCACGCGGATTGCCGCCGCGGCCGGCGTGCGTGAGCACAAGCTGGTGGACATCGATCTGCGGGTGTTCGGCGGTTCCGCGCTCACGGCGGATATCGCGGTACCGAAGGGTAGCTTGTCCGCGCCCGGCGAAATCCCCGTGACGTATGTCCCCGCGCGGAACACGATCTTCCTCGCCTACGCCCTGGCGTTCGCGGAGGTGCGGGGGGCAGCGGACATCTACCTCGGCGTCAACGCGGTGGACTACAGCGGCTACCCCGATTGCCGCCCCGAATACCTTGCCGCGTTCGAGCGGCTGGCCGGCTTGGCGACGAAGGCCGCGGTCGAGGGGCGGCCGGTTCGCCTGCACACGCCGCTGCTGCACCTGACCAAGGCACAGATCATCCGGCGTGGCTTGGAGTTGGGGGTTGACTACAGCCTGACGCGAAGCTGCTACGACCCCGACCCCGCCGGCCGGGCGTGCGGACTTTGCGACAGTTGCCGGTTTCGTCTGGCGGCGTTCGCGGAGCTGGGCCTGCGCGACCCCGTGCCGTACGTAGGGCCTGGTGCGTGACGGAGCCGATCGGCGGACCGGCCCCGTCCCGGCGCGCCTGGACGGGGCCGGGTTCGGATTGTACGCCGCGCGTGGTGCGCTGCTTACCCTGCGGTTCCGCCGCCGCCGGGGCCGGGGGTCTCGTCGCAATCGATCGTAGTATCGCCGCCGCAGCCGACGAGTTCCTCGTTACAGAAGCTCGAAGCCGATTTGAAGCCAGTAATCGCGGCCCAGCCGTTCGGGTTGTTCTCGCAGAAGGTCACCAACATCCACTCGGAGGGTGGACTACCCCAGCAGTCATGGCTGGCGTACCAAGTGTGATACAGGGGGGTGCGCGCCGAACGCTCGGACTGCTTCAGGATCATGTGGTAATCGACTCGAAGGCACGAGGGAAATGACGTTGAGCCGCACGCGACGCTGCGGGTTACCGAAACGGTGGTGCTGTTCGTGTAGCCGGCGTTGAACTGGGCCTCGCTCTGGATCTGGATGCCCCCCGCAAGCAGGCAGTTGATGTGCCCCTGGAATCCCGTCGAGAAGCTGGCGGCTCCGCTGACGGTCCCGGTCTCCGTCTCGGCCAGGCTCAGTGTATGCACGCAGTACATCGGCGGCAGCTCGCAGCAGTTCGAGGTGCAACTGCTACATGTGGCGGTGACGCGCGCCACCTCGAAGTAGAGGCCGTAGACCTGGTCTGTCACACTACCGGCGTGAACGCGGCACTGGTAATTGTAACTGCAGCCGAGCGGTGGATCGAGGTTGGGCTGAGCGCACCCGCACTGGGAGATGACGTCATACGACTGGTTCTCCGCTTGCGCAAACCACGCCAGTGCGCAAGTTCCAAACAGGCAGAGTCCAACCGATGTCATTCGCAGGCCCACACCGTTCATGTGCTTCTCCTCAGTGATCCTCGTCTGATGTAGTCGTCTCTACTGAGCTCATCCGGGTGTACAAGTCCTCCAGCTTCGCGCGCGCTGGTTCGCACATGGAGTGCTCCGGGTGTTCACCAAGCAACCTTTGCAGGTAGTAGACCGCGCGGTCGTAGTCGCGCACGTCTTTGCAACTGTAGGCATGGCCCAAAGCCCACAGCAAGCTCCCGTGGATGAGTGAGGACTTGTTGCGCCAAGCCACATCCTCCGGGGCTTCGGACAGAAAGCGGGGTTCAACACGCCGGATCGTCTCAGTTCCCAAATGCAGCATCCGGTACGCGAAGGCGATGTTCATGGACAGTGTCTGCGACCATCGATCGGGCGGCAGCTCTGCTTCAATGCGCTCCAGGGCGTGCAGGTAGTCCCAACCCATCTCTGGGTACAGGGCCTCGACCTTGGCGAAGCGGATCATGGTCAGCGCTGCAACGCTGCCAGCGCTCGGGTGTACCAGCAGTCGGTCGAACGCGGCCTCGGCCTCTTCTCGCCGGCCCTCTCTGGCCAGTTGCTGCGCTTGCGTCCACAGAAGCCCCGCGTCCTGACTCGGGGCGTCGGGAATGGCGTCGGACATCTCCACGAGGACCGCGCGCGCCTCTGTATAGAAGTCCGCCTGGCTCTTGCCGAAATCGGCACCGGGACCGTCATAGGTCGTCAGACCGCAGGCTGAGAGCACCCAGGCCTTTCGCCTTAGAACATCGTACAGATCGTAAGCCCAGTCGCGCAGACGCACCGTGGGCGAGCTGCGCACCGTTGCGGTGATCGCGTCCAGGTGGCCAAAGGCCGTCACGGCGTCGCCAAGGGCGGCGGCCCGCCCCGCGAGCTCGCCGCAGGCGAAAACCTTCGTGCCTGCCAACACCAGCGGGTGCGCAGCGCAGCGCGCCAGCAGCTCCCATTTCTCGTTTGCGTTCGGGTCACTGAGCAGCGCTGCTTGGTACAGCGCCTCCGGCGCCCAGGGATCATCGTCGTACTTCGCTGCCGCAGCGACCAGCCGCTCACGCCACGTTTGTCGCAGGGCCTCGTCGCGCGACCACTCCGGCGTCGCCTGGGCCGCCTTGTATTCCCAGTAGACGCCCTGTACCGGGTACGGCGGCGGGCGCGCGATCACCGGCTCCTTGAGATCATCCGTGCGGGTGGGCTGACCGCCGGTCTCGCCACCCGACAGGTGCGGCGCAACTTCGATCACCTGCCCAGGCGGTGACCGCAACCCCGGCGCCGACGGCATGGAATCGTCTGGGCGTGGCGCCTGCGCGGGGCGCGCCGCCGTTTCCGGGAACGCCAGTGCGGCACCGGGCGAGGTTGTTGCAGGCGGCGGCAGCGGGCGCGCCGCGCCACGCTGCGGCTCCCCGACCGGCAGCCGAGGCACGCGGCTCGCGTCCGCGCTGGGACGGCTCGCCGGACGGTCGCGGTATGGCCGAGAAACGCCTGAATTGCGGGCGCGCTGCCACGACAGGGCGGCGACGAGCACGCCGGCAACACACAACATCACCTGTACCGACTTGCGCACAAACTCCCTTCGAGCGCC
The DNA here is from genome assembly GCA_964394415.1 of uncultured Planctomycetales bacterium. Taxonomy (GTDB): domain Bacteria; phylum Planctomycetota; class Phycisphaerae; order UBA1845; family Fen-1342; genus JAGVEP01. The sequence goes on along the minus strand of CAYMXT010000071.1, from coordinate 14,673 downwards.
GCAGCGCTCCAATACACGACACGCGCGTCGTGCGTCCTGCGCAGCCGACGTCTCGTCCGCGAGCCAGGGGGGGGTAGCCCCAGA
>CAYMXT010000071.1:10102-14489 GCA_964394415.1 uncultured Planctomycetales bacterium | reverse complement strand
AGGGTAGCCCCAGAAGGGTAGCCCCAGAAGGGTAGCCCCAGAAGGGTAGCCCCAGAAGGGTAGCCCCAGGCATCGCACCTTACCACAGCTATCTTATCGTGAAGTCTACCCGCCTTCTCCGCGGCTGTCAAGGGCGAATCCGACCCGAATTCCCGATGGAGTAAGCCGGTTCGCCGGGCCGTGGCTTGCCCGTGTTACGGTGGCCGACTTCGAGGGGCGGCGTTCGCGGAGCTGGGCCTGCGCGACCCAGCCCCGTATGTTCCACTCGGTTCGTGATGCTGCCAGCCGGGCGAGTCGTGTCGCGCTCACGGCCGACGCGGCTGCGGCACGAGGGCGGGCGCGAGAATGTGACGGGCGATGGGGTTGTCCGGGTCGCGAGCGCTCAGGTGCGCCGCGGCGGCGGCAGCGGCGGCCTGATCGCCGGCGCGCCACGCCAGGGCGGCGGCCAGCTCCAGCGTACGCGGATTGTCGGGGGCCAAGCGCAGCGCCCGCGTGCCGGCCTGCCGGGCGAGGTCGAAATCGCCGCACGCGGCGTGGGTTTGTGCGAGCAGCGTGAAGACGCGCACGTCATCCGGCGCGGCGCGAGCTGCGAGCTGAACTTGCGCGCGGGCCAGCGCCGCTTGGCCGACGTTCAAGTAGCACTCAGCCAACCCAAGACGTAAGACAGCGACTTCGCCCGTCGCCGCCGCAGCGGTCGCGTGCAGCAACTCGGGAATCGCGTCTGCGTACCGCCCCGCCTGAAACAGGGCCAGTCCCAGCCGCGCACGCGGCTCGGCGTCAACGCCGGCGGCCCCCGCGACGCGCCGCCACGCCGCCGCCGCGGCGGGCCAGTCGCCGAGCTGCTCGTGGCACTCGGCCAGTGTGGCTTGATACGTCTCCGTCCAGCCGTGCCGCTCCGCTCCGGCGGTCAGGTGTTCGAGCGCCGCCTGCGGTTGTCCCAGTTGCAGCCGCGCTTGCGTCGCGGCGACGAGGTACGCGACGTCGTCGGGGGCCAGTTCCGCCGCCTGCTCGAACGCGGCACAGGCCGCGTCCCAGCGCTGTTGCTGCTGGCAAACGACGCCACGCAGGTAGGCCACGTCGGCTGTTTGCGCTTCGGATGCCGCCGCGTCGCCGCGGAGCAGTTCTTCCGCCGCGGCGAGCTGCCCCTCGGCAAGGAGGACGCGCACGCGCAGCGGGATGAAATCAGGCGCGTCGGGCGCGAGGCGGCAGGCCTCGGCAAGCTGCGCGGACGCTCCGCGAATGTCGCCGGCCGCGAACTGGTCGGCGGCGAGCTTGACTTTCACGTCGGCCCGCGCGCGGTCCCAGCGCTGCGCGGCCTGCTCGCGGGCTTCGCGCTGCGTGCTCTGACAGGCGAAGACGAGGATGCAGGACAGAAAGACACCGTAGCGCGTCATGGTTGTTCCTTTTCGGCCACGGGGTCATCATTCGAACACGGGCCGGAGGCCCATGCGCCCCGCAACGCCGCGGCCGCGGGCCGGCCGAAGACCGGTTCGGCCGGCGGCGGGCCGGGTTGCGGCTCTGGTCTCAGCAGGTCCCAAATGAACGTCCGCATCCGCGTGCCCTCCTCGTCCCACAGGCGCTCGCCGAGCAAGCGCTCGTAGAGCTTGATCGCGGCGACGTGCCGCGGCTGGTTGTGCAGCGTCATGCGGAGGTTGAGCAGCGCGAGCCCGCGATGACCGCGTTCGAGCTGCCCCAGGGCCTCCTGGTAGTGGGCCTGGGCCAGCCGCTCGCGGCCGCTGCCGAGCAGCCCGCGGCGGTTACCGACGCGGATGCGTTCGATGTCGTCGGCCAGCTCGCGGAACTCCCGCCGTTCCTGTTCGTCCTGCTTGAGCACACGCACGGTGAGCAGGATGATGACCTCTTCGCGGATGGACTGGTCGTTGCGGCTGCCGAACAGCAGGCCCAGGCCGGGCACATCGCCGAGAACGGGGATTTGGTCGCGCGTGTTGACCGTGCGTTCGCGAAACAGGCCGCCGATCAGGACGGTGTCGCCGTCCTGGACGAGGATGTCGGAATGGGCTTCCGTGGTTTCCTCGAACGGCAGGTTGGCGGACGTAAGACCGCCGTTGCTGTCCTTCGGGTGGACCAGCAGCCGGACCGTGCCGTCAGGGTTGATGACCGGGCGGAACTTGATCTGCGTGCCGGTTTCGAGGAACTCCACTTTCTGCACGGCGGCGGTTTGCGTCACCATCGTGGTGAGATAGCCGTCGCGGCGGCCGACGATGACCTCGCCTTCCTGACGGTTCAGCGCGACGATCTTGGGGTTGGCGACGACGATCACGTCCGTGACCTGTTCGAGCGCCCGGATGAAGGCGGCGATGTTGTTCTTGATGAGGCCCAGGTTGAGACCGCCGCTGATCTGCTGACCGGCGAAGTTGGTGTTGAAATTGAAGGTCGTGTCCTGGAACTCGCGCGGCGGCAGCGCGCCGGTGCGCAGGTTGGTCGAGGCGTCGCTGCTGCTGTTGACGTTCTGGAAATCGACCCCGCCGAGCAGCGAGAAATCGATACCGAACTGGTTCTGCTCGTTCAGCGTAGCGCGGAGGACGGTAGCTTCGATGAGCACCTGCTGCGGCCGGCAGTCGATTTCCTTGAGCACCTGTTCCGCCAGGGCGAGCCGGTCGGGGTGGTCGGTGACGATGAGGTAATTGCGGCCCGCGGACCCCATCGCGGCTTCGCCGGCGCTGGCCGCGGCGGCGCCTTCGTCCTTCGCACCGCCCTCAACGACGGTCGCCGACGAGCCGAGCACCGCCCGCACGGCGGCGGCGGCCTCCGGCGTGGGCAGATGTTGCAGCGGAAAAACGCGCGTCGTCTGCGGCTCCAGGGCGGCCAGTTCCTCAGGCGTGCCAATGAAGACGCCGCCGTTCAGCGTGCGGAACGCGAACTTGTTGGGTCGGAGGATCGCGTCGAGGGCCTGCTCCAGGGTGACGCTGTAGAGGTTGGCGGAGATGCGGCCGGTGACCGACGTGCTGGTCACGATGTTAGCCCGCGCCTGGTAGCTGAGCAACTCGAGGGCCGTGCCGATCTCCAGGTCGCGGACGTGCAGATCCAGGCGACCATCCGCAGTCGTCGTAATCCGCGCGGGACCCTCCGCCGGGGTGTCGGCAAGAGCGGGCTCGGTCGTTGGCGTCGACCCAGGCGGGCCGGCACGCAGCAGGTGGGAGAGCATGTTTGTGAGCTGGCCGAGACCCGGCGGAGGAACCGGCTCTGGCGCGGACGGCGGGGGCGGCGACTGGGCCGCCGCGTACGCCGTCACGCATAGCAGCACCGCCTGCGCCCACCGACACGAACGGCGCGCTGGGCGAGCCGCCGGCGGCGACCCGCGGAGGGGGGCATTCCGCGACACGAATTCGGTCCTCCGGCAAGCGTCCGGCGCCGGCCGTGGGCCGTCGACCTGCGCTTCCAAGTCGTTCCGATATCCCCTTACATCGGAGCGCGATTATCGGCGGGTTCAGGAAACCGTGGCCGGCGGGCGGAGAATCGCCGCTTTGCGGAGCTGGGCGCATCCGGACGCGAAGCACTCCTGGCGAACCGGGACTTGCGGTCCCCCTGCCGACGCGCCAGGCGCGAGCGAAGTAGGCGGCCGCCGCGGACGATAAACCCGGTGTCGTTGCGACGACGCACTACGATGCGACCGGAACCCACATTTCGCCGGCGGCGCAGGCCGTTTTTGCGCGGCTTTTCGCTGCTGGAGCTGATCATGGTCATCGCCATTCTCGGCATCCTGGCCCGGGTGGCGGTGCCGCGGCTTTCGAATACGTACATGCGCAACCGGCTGGACGCGGCGGCCCGGCGGATCGTCAGTGACTTGGCGCTCGCGCAGCAGCGTGCCCGACAGCTCAGTTCCTCGCAAAGCGTCCAGTTCGACAGTGGGTCGAGCGGCTATGTCCTGAGCGGGATGCCGGATCCGGCCCACCCCGCGAGCACGTACAAGATGGCGTTGGGCGAAGCGCCCTACGAAGTCGCGATCGTGCAAGTCGAGTTCGGGGGTGATGAAGAACTGATTTTCGACGGCTTTGGCGTACCGGACAGCGGCGGCGACGTGTTTCTGCGACTCGGGGACCAACTTCGCAAGGTGGCGGTGGCCGGAACCACGGGGCGGGCGACGATCTCCGAACCGGACGCCTTGCCGGCGCCGAAGATCAAGCAGCTGATGAAGTGAGCAGCGGCGCGATGGCACACGTAGCAGCGCGAAAACGGCGTGCGTTCACCCTGGTGGAGCTGGTGCTCACGGTGGCCATTGTGGGCATTCTCATGGCCGGCTTGTCGTCGGCAGTCGTGCTTGCGACGCGCGCGTTGCCGGATGAGAACCGCAACAGCCTCCGCGTGCTCGAACAGCGGCGGTGGACCGATGGCCTGCTGGCGGACTTGGAGTACGCCTGGCACATCA
>CAYMXT010000071.1:0-10092 GCA_964394415.1 uncultured Planctomycetales bacterium | reverse complement strand
ACATCACCGAGCGCGGCGCGCACGCGATCACGTTCACAGTCGCCGATCGCGACGGTGACGGCTCGCCCGAGTGTCTGCGCTACGCCTGGTCCGGGGCGGCGGGCGACCCGCTGACACTGGAGTACAACCACGCCGCGGCCACGACCGTGCTCGAGAACGTGCAGCAATTCGACTTGAGCTACGACCGGCGTAGCGTGGCCGAGTCGTATCCCGGTCCGCCCGTGGAAGGCGCGGAACTACTGTTGGCGTCTTACCCCACGCCGGTGAGCGGTGCGGACTTCACCGTTGACGACAAAGGTTGGATTGGTCAGTACCTGGCGCCCGCCGCGGGCAATCTGCCCGTCGGGGCACTCGGATGGCGCCTAGACCGGGTGCAATTCATGGCCAAGACCGACGGCGGCGCCGATGCCACGCTGGGAGTCTCGATTCGCGAAGCGGACCCCAACAAAAAGCCCACCGCCACCGTGCTTGAGGAAGTGTCGATTCTCGAGTCATCGATGTCGTCGTCGCACGCCTGGCGCGAGGCGGCGTACAGCAGCGTGGCGGGTCTGAAAACGAGCCAGGGCGTGTGCCTGGTGTTACGCCGTTCCGCCGGTCCCGGCAATGCCGCGAAGGTCCGCTACGACGGAAACGCCGGCGTCGGACGCCTCACGACCGGCAACGGCGGCAACAGTTGGACCTATGACGCGGGCAAGTCCATGCTGTACTACGCCTACGGCAAGGCCACCACCGCCGGGCCGGCCCAGACCGCGACGCGGCAGTTCGTCACCGGCGTCCACATCGCGCTGCGCGCCGGCGCCGATTCGGCCGCCCGGCTCGACACACTCGTGCGCACCCTCAATGCACCAGAGGTGCTCGCCGCCGTGTGGGAACTGGATTTCTCCACCGATCCGACCGCCGTCGACATGAACGCGGACGCGACGCCCGACTGGGTCACCGCGGATGATGCCCCCTTCACGCCCGGCACGCTCAGCGGCGGCGTCTGGACCGCCGACCGCGCCTTGGGCACTGACCCTGGCAACGACTTCACCCAACTAACCAATCTCGAGGTCAAGTTCCAGGACACGACTCCCGCCGGCGGCGGGGCCGGCATCTGGCTGCACGCGGACCGCTCCGGCAGCACCTACGGCGTCATCTACGCCGAGATCGCCAAGCAAACCGACGGCACGCAGACGCTGACGGTATACACCAAGCCGGACGCGGGGAGCTCGACGCAGATTTCTCGCACCGCGTCGCTGGCGGCCGGGTTCGTGTCGTTGCGCCTGCTGGTGGACCCCGCGCTCGACACCGTCAACGTGCGCGTCAACGACCAGGACCGCGGGACGTTCTCGTACCCGCGCTACACCGACAACAACCGCCGGCTGAGCGAGTTGTATCCCGTGAGTAACGACCCAGGCGCGCAATTCGACTGGGTGCGGATTCGTGTGGGAGGGAACTGGTGATGCCGCGAGCCGTCAGCCGTCAGCCGTCAGTCGCCAACGTGGCTCGAGACTCGGGACTCGGGCTTCGGGCTTCGGGATTCGGGCCGCGGTGGCTCTCTCGAAGTCGAGTCCCGAGTCCCGAGTCCCGAGTCCCGTTCTTGCAGCGCTCATTCACGCTCGTGGAGACGGCGGTCTCGATTCTGATCGTCAGCGTGATGCTGGCGGCGGTGCTGAACACCGTCGCGGCGGCGGGGCGGGGCGAGGCGCTGCTGGCGGAGCGCGCCCGCGGGCTGTTGCTGGCGCAGGCGTTGCTGGGCGAGGTTCTCGCGCAATACTACGCCGACCCGGCCTACGGCCCCGGCTCGTGGGGCATCGGGGGCGATGAGCTCACCGGCAACCGCAGCCTGTTCGACGACGTAGACGACTATGACGGCTGGACCGCCAGTCCGCCGCAGAACAAGGACGGCACCACAGTCCCGGAGTCCACCGGCTACGAGCAAGTGGTCGACGTGGAGTGGGTCGATCCGAACGACCTGCTCACGCCCGTGGACGCCGAGACCGGCGTGAAGTGGATCGAGGTCGTCATCAACTGCCAGGGCCGGCGCGTGGCCCGGCTGTCCGCCTGGCGCACCCAGTCGTGGCGGGATCCCGCCGCCGTCGCGGGAGGTGGATCGTGAGTCGGCAGCGCGTGCCAGTCCTGAGTCGGCTGCGAGTACCCTGCGCCAATGGCATTGACATCAGGGCCGGCTTCAGCCGGCCGGTCGCTGCCGCCGACTTCAGTCGGCGGGGATCGACTGCGCAGAAAGCCCGGCGAGGAGCCGGCTTCAGCCGGGCTTCTGGCCCATTCCTCGCAAGCCCGGCTGAAGCCGGCTGTGAACGCGCCTCTCGTGTGTCTGCACACCACCCACTGAAGTGGGTGGCAATCGCCGGTCGGCTGAAGCCGACTAACGAACTCTTGCAACTCCCACGGCCGCGGCCCCGGGCAGGCCCCCATCCGCCGGAAGCGCGCTGCACCGCGCTCGGCCGTTGCGCGCGGCTTCCACGAGTGCGGCGGCGGGCGACGGTGTACGTGGCCGTGCTCGGCGTCGCCTTGGTCGTAACCGTCATCGGGTTATCCGCCCTGCTGACCGTGCAATTGGCGAATCGCAGCGCCGATCTGCTCGAGAGCGCGGCCAAGGCCGATTTCTACGCCCAGGCCTATGTGGACCTGACGCTGAACAAGCTGGTGAACACCGCGAATTGGCGCACGACCTACACGAACGACACCTGGACCGCCGACCGGACGATCGGCGAGGTCACCTGCGCGTTTCGCCTGGTGGATGAGGCCGACGGCAACCTCGCCGACGACGCCAACGAGCCGGTCCGGGTGTACGCGAAAGCGACCATGCGCTCGGCGGTCCGCAGCTACAGCGTCCAGGCCACCCCCACCGCCAGCCGGAACCTGCTGCTCAACGGCGACATGGAAGATGGCACGACCAACTGGTACGCGTTGAATTGCACCCTGGCCGCCGACACGACCGACGTGCATGGCGGCAGCCAGTCGCTCAGCGTCACGGGCCGCTCCGACAATGCGGACGGCCCGGGGCAGAGCATCACGGCCGTCGTCGAAAACGGCGGCGCCTATTCCGTCAAGTTCTGGGCCAAGTTTGCGAGCACCTGGCGCAACATGCGGCCGCGGATCGAAATCACCGCCTCCGGCAGCGGGACGCAGAATTTCGACGGCAGCAGCACCCTGGTCGGGACGTCGTGGACCGAGGTCGCGACCACGATTACGCCCACGTGGACCGGGACCCTCACTTCGGCCAACTTCTACGTCGTCACGAGTTTCACCACCGCGTCCTTTCGCCTGGACGACGTTAGCTTGCGCAAGCAGAACAGCAACCCTGCTCTCGTGATCGTTCCCGGCACGTGGCGGCGGGAGTTGTCGGCGCCCGCGATCGCTGAAAGTAAGGTCGTGCTCAAATAACTCCGATCATTATGGGCGTGTAACCACCGCCGCAAGGAGACGCCGATGTTGGCACACCGTCCCCTCCGAACTCGCCGCGCTCGCCGGCCGCGCAGCTCTTGCGCCACCGCCGCCGCGCTCGCGCTGCTCGTGTCAACTGCCACCCTGGTGGCCGGGTGTGACGATCAGACCTCGGAGCGCTTCCGCCTGGCGGCCGTCGATGCCGTCCAAACCGGGGTCATCTCCATCGCGGAAGGGCTGATCACCGGGGTCTTCACGCTCGCAACCCCGGAGACCGCCGACACCACGGGGAGTACGACCGGCGACACCACCGGCGACACCACCGGCGGCACGACACAGTAACGACGAATCACACCCGGGGGGCCGCGGTCCGGTGAGGTGCGTGACCCGGACCGCCCTTTACACGGGGGGCCGGTTCGCTTCTTCCGCTATACTGCCACCGGTCGCAGTGCTCGCGTGGTGGGGAGCATGGGCCTCCGGCCCGTGCGCGGTTCGCGGGGACCGCGAAGCTCCGCTTCGCGCACGGGCCGGAGGCCCATGCTCCCCGCCCAGTTACCTTGCGGTTCTTCGGAGTCAATGCACTAGACCCGGAGGGTTGAGCGAATGACCAGCGGCTCAGTGACAACTTCAGGTGCGCGGCGGCCGGCGGACGACCACACCGGCGGACAGGACTGGCGGCGCGGCCGCTTTCCACACCTGATGCCGCAGCGCATCCAGGAAGTGCTGCTCGTCTCGAGCCTCTACGACGCCTTCATCCTCGAAGAGGACGGCCTGCTCACCGAGAAAATCTCGACCGAGTACCTGGACCTCGGTCTCACCCATTCCCCCAACATCACACGCGTCTCCACCGGCGAGGACGCGCTGGCCGCCCTGCGCGAACGACCCTGCGACCTGGTCATCACGCTCCTGCGGCTGGGCGACATGGACATCGCGAAGTTTGGGCCCGCCGTGCGACAGGTGCGGCCGGACCTGCCGGTGGTGCTGCTCACCGCGAACGAGTGGGAGCTGGCCCGCCTCACGCCGCAGCGCCGCCAGGGCCTGAACGTCGACAGCCTCTACGTCTGGCACGGCGACACCAAGATCTTCCTGGCGATCATCAAGGCGCTGGAGGACCGTTTCAACGCCGACCAGGACACGCGCCAGGGCGACGTGGGCGTCATCATTCTGGTGGAAGATTCCGTCCGTTACCGCTCGTCGCTGCTGCCGCTCATCTACAGCCAGCTCGTCCGGCAGACGCGCGCGGTGATGGCCGACGGCCTCAACCACATGGACAAGCTGCTGCGCCTGGCGGCGCGGCCCAAAGTTCTCGTCGCCGAGACGTTCGAGGAGGCCGTCGGGCTTTGCGAGCGCTACCGCAAACACCTCTTCGGCGTCATCTCGGACGTGACCTTTCAGCGCGCCGGCCGGATCGACCCGCAGGCCGGGGCCGAGTTCATCCGCCACGTCCATCGCGACCTGCCGGACCTGCCGGCCCTGCTGAATTCGTCCGACCCGGCCAACGACGAGCTGGCCGCGCAGCTCGGCGTGTCGTTTCTGTACAAACGCTCGGCCACGCTCGCCGAGGACTTGCAGAACTTCATGCTGCGGCATTTCGGGTTCGGCGACTTCGTCTTTCGCCTGCCCGACGGCCGCGAGGTGGCCCGGGCCCGCGACCTGCGCGGCATGGCGGAGGTGCTGCGGCACGTGCCGATCGAGTCGATCGAGTACCACGCCGTCCGGAACCACTTTTCGACCTGGTTTCGGGCGCGGACCGAGTTTGCGCTGGCCCGCCGCATGAGACCCCGGCGGGTGAGCGATTTTTCCGAGCCGGAGGCGATTCGGCGGTACCTGCTGCGTGGGCTGCACGAAGCCCTGCGCTCGAGCCGGCGGGGCGTCGTGGAAGATTTCGCACGCGAGCGGTTCGACACCGGTTCGAACTTCGCCCGCATCGGCGGCGGGTCGCTGGGCGGCAAGGCCCGCGGCCTGGCGTTCGCGGACGCGCTGCTGGCCGGGGCGGGGCTCGACGCCGAGTTTCCGGGGGTGCTGGTGCGCGTGCCGCGCTCGGTGGTCATCGGCACGGACGTGTTCGACGAGTTCCTCGTGGCCAACCGGATTCGCATTGCGGACCTGTGCCAATTCACAGACGCGGAGCTGACGGAGACCTTCCTCGCGGCGCGGTTCCCGGAAGAGGTGTTGGAAGACCTGCGCGTGTTCCTCGACCTCATGCACGAGCCGCTCGCGGTGCGATCCTCGAGTTTGCTGGAAGACTCGCTCTATCACCCGTTCGCCGGCGTGTACGAGACGCACATGTTGCCGAACAACCACGCCGACGAGACGGTGCGGCTGGCGGAACTCCAGGTCGCGATCAAGCTCGTGTACGCATCCACCTTCTATCAGGCCACCCGCCGCTATCTCGAAGCCACCTCGCACCGCATCGACGAGGAGAAGATGGCGGTCATTCTCCAGCCCATCGTCGGTGCGCGGCACGAGCAATATCGCTACCCGGACCTCGCCGGCGTGGCCCGCTCGTACAACTACTATCCGTTCGGGGCCATGCGGCCGGAGGACGGCGTGGTGAGCGTGGCGCTCGGGCTGGGCAAGACGGTCGTCGAGGGCGGCCCGGCGTTGCGCTTTTGTCCCGCGCACCCCCAGGTGCTACCGCAGCTCGGCGAAGGCGAGGCGTTCGTCTCGGAGTCGCAGCGCACGTTCTTCGCCGTCGATCTCAGCTTCGGCCAGTCCGGGGCCATGGTCGGCGGGGACCGCTGCGTCGTGCCGCTCGATCTCGACGACGCGGAGCGGCACGGCACGCTCCAGCGCGTCGGCTCCGTCTGGTCGCCGGAGAACGAGTGCTTCTACGACGGCATCACGCGGCCGGGCGTGCGCGTCGTGACGCTCGCGCACATCCTGAAGAACGACGTCTTCCCGCTCGCGGGGCTGCTGCGCCGCCTGCTGCACATCGGGCGGACCGGCATGAACAACCCCGTCGAGATCGAGTTCGCGGTCAATCTGGAGAGTCAGCCGCAGGAACTCGCGGTGCTCCAGATTCGGCCGTGTTTGCCGAGCGCGGACGTGGACCTCGTCGAGTTGGGCGAACTGGCGCCCGACGAGGTGCTCTGCACCAGCCCGCACGCGCTGGGCAACGGGATCATCGCCAACGTGGCCGACATCCTCTACGTCCGCCCCGAGCGGTTCGACCCCGAGCACACGCCGACGATGGCGCAGGAGATCGGCGAACTGAATGACAAGCTGCTGGCGGCCAACCGGCCGTGCATGTTGATCGGCCCGGGCCGCTGGGGCTCTTCGCACCACCGGCTGGGCATTCCGGTCGTCTGGGCGCAGATTCGGGCCGCCCGCATCATTGTCGAGACCACCCTGGAGGATTTCATCGTTGAGCCCTCGCAAGGCAGCCACTTCTTCCAGAACCTGACCGCCTTTGGCATCGCTTACCTGATGGTCAACCCCTTCTCCGACGCCGGCTTCATCGACTGGCGCTGGCTCGCCGCGCAGCCGGCGGAACACGAGACGCCCCACCTGCGTCACGTCCGGCTGGCGCAACCCCTGGAGGCCCGGCTCGACGGCCGGCGCTCGTGCGCGGCGGTGTTGAAGCGCCTCCAGTTGCACGTCGAGTGAGCGCTTCTCGCCGGACGCGGCGCGCCGCCGTCAGCCGGCAGGAGGCTGGGCGCAGAAGAAGATGAACGCGAACCGAATTCACCTCATCGCCCATGCCAACCCGCTCGGCGCCGATGCGCAACGCTTCGGCTTCGCGGAGGTCGCCGAGTACGTGGCTTACGCGCGGCGGCACCTGCCGCGCCCGTTGCGTCTGACCTGCAACCTGAAGCTCATGCGCGCCGTCGAGCGGCCCCGGCACGGCGGACGCAGCGATGACGCCCTGCGCATTGGCGATCTGCAAGGCGCGCTCGAGGATCCCCGTACTCTGGCAATCGTCGCGGCGAGCGGCGGAGCGTACTTCGCACGCCTGCTGCCGCACCTCGATTTCAACGTCTTGCGGCGCCGCAGGCACCCCCTTTGGGCGCTTGGCTTCAGCGAGATGACCACCCTCGTCAACGCCGTGGCGTCGTACCCATGTGGCCGCGGCGTGTACTGGCTGTGTCCGAACTGGCTCTCGTCGCAGCTCAAGCCCGCGGACCTCGCCCGTGCTGCCCTGGCGGAATTCTGGCGGCTGCTGCCGGACTTCATCGCGGGGCGGGCCAACTCCGCGGCATGCCATCTACACTTCGGGCCGCTTGAGGGACGGCTTGTGACCGGTCCGCTCCGCCCCGGGCGGGTACGGTTGGTGGGGGGGTGCCTGGCCGTGCTGACGGCGATTGTGGGCGGACCACTCGGCCGCCGGCTACGGCCCGCTGGGAAATGGCTGATGATCGAAGATGTTAAGGAGGCCCCCTACCGGCTCGATCGCCAGCTCGCGGCCCTGAAGATCGCCGGTTGGCTCGACCGGCTGGCCGGCCTGCTCATCGGGGACTTTCACATGTTCCACGAAGACACGCAGCCGGCGGTGCTGGAGCTGCTCCGCTACCACCTGCCGCGTGGGCGTCGCGTCCCGGTCGTCACGACCCGCTCATTCGGACACGTCTGGCCGATTGTGCCGGTGGTGCTCAACCGGCCGGTGCGGCTCGACGTGCGCGGGCGGATCGTGACGATCCGGGCCGACGGGTGTGCCAGCGGGTCGTGAACTACCGCTGATAGACCGGGCCGCGCTGCTGCGGCTTGCCGGTCGGGGCCTTCCGCGCCTGGTTCTGCGGCTTCTGCGGGGCCGGCTTGAACGCAGTCTGCTGATGGGGTTTGGTCGCCGGCTTCATGTACGGGGTCGCGGGCCGGGCGTTGGCGGCCTGGATCGGGGTCGGCTTGCGGCCCAGCGTTCCGACTGGCTGCTGCCGCTGTTGGATGGGCTGCGCGCGGCCGGCCGCGTTGGCGAACTTGGCCTGTGTGTACGCGGGGCGCGCGGTATCGCCGGTGAAGTTGCGGCGAAGCTCCTGGCGCACCGGGAACTGCCAGACCCACGAGCGGACGACGGGCAGCAGGTTCGGATACTGCTGCGCGTGCGTCGTCAGGTAGTTGATGACCATCTCGTCGCTGTTCCAGTTTGAGACCGCTCTGCGCAGCGCGTTGATCTCTGTCGCGTAGCGCTGGTCCGCGGCCAGCCCATTCAGAATGACCTTCAGCGAGATGGTCTGCGCGATCGAGTCGGTGGCCTGGTTGCGGCCGGTCTTGCCGATCGCGCCGGTGGCCGTGTGGGTCGTCCCGTAGGACTGGACAAACTCATCGCGCGTGACCTGCCCATCGTGGTTGCGGTCCATCGCGCTCCAGTTCAGCGTCGTGAACGCGGTGGCCACCTGCTGCCCGGTCTTGAACTCGCCCTGGTCGATCTTGCCGTCGTTGTTGCGGTCGAAGAACTTGATCTCGAGGCCGTACGTGCCGTACGTGCCGGGCGTGCCGGCCGGCTTGTTCCAGGCCGGATACTGCTGGGCCAGGGCCGGGCCCGCGAGCAGGACGACGCCAACAACCAGAAGTGTGCCGTACTTTGGGAAAACCCTTGCCATCGTGCATCCTCCAAAAAGGGAAACGACCCGCGGCCCGCCGTTGGCGGATGGAAACCGGGGGCAGCTTCAGGTAGCTGCCGAACGGAACGCCCGTCGGCCGCACAGGTCTTTCTTCGTACAGAACCGGAGGCGCCCTAAGTCGCCGCGCGAAAGTCGGCCAACATCCCATAAGGCGTGGCCCCGGGCACACGCCGGCCCGGGCGGACCGGCGCGATAATCTCCGGTAACTACTGGCGTGCCGCCGGGGAAGCGGGTACACTGGTTTTGGATCGTTGGCGGCCTGACCGGACGGGGGGGGACGCCCCGGTCCCGAGGTGCGCGGCTGGAATCGGGCGGCCGTGCGCGGCGACCACACAATCGATGAGTGGGTCCGTGCACGGGCCCCGGCGGGTCGCAGTGGCGACCCGTTTTTGTTGGTACGGCCGGTCGCAGCCAATAGTGAGGCGCAGTATGAACCCGGACCTGATTCGGATCATCGACAGCATCTGTCGCGACAAGAACATCGAACGCGATTCCCTCATCGCCGACATCGAGAACGCGATGAGCGGGGCGCTCAAGAAGCACTACGGCGAGGAAACCACCGTCGTCGTCAAGCTCGACGTGCAAACAGGCAAGTTCAAGGCCACGGTCAACAACGAACCGGTCGAGGTGCAGGTGCTCGGGCGCATCGCCGCCCAAGCCGCCAAGCAGATGATCATCCAGAAGACCCGCGAGCGCGAACGCGGCAGCATCCTCGAAGAATTCACCGAACGCCGCGGCACCATCATCACCGGCACCGTCGTCCGCAACGAAAACGGCAACCTGATCGTCAACCTCGGGCGGACCGAGGGCTTCCTGCCACGCAGCGAGCAGATCCCCGGCGAAACGCACGAGCCCGGCGAACGCATCCGCGTGCTGATCCTCGAGGCCCGCGAGCAGCCCAACCAGATCAAGGTCATCCTCTCGCGCTCGCACCCCGAGCTGATCGAGCGCCTGTTCGAGCTCGAAGTCCCGGAGGTCGCTGAGCAGATCATCGAGATCAAGGCCCTGGCCCGCGAGGCCGGCTATCGCACCAAGGTCGCCGTCAGCAGCATCGATTCCAAGGTCGACGCCGTCGGCGCCTGCGTCGGCGTCCGCGGCAGCCGCATCAAGAACATCGTCGACGAACTCAACGGCGAGAAGATCGACA
>CAYMXT010000070.1:0-18182 GCA_964394415.1 uncultured Planctomycetales bacterium | reverse complement strand
CGATGACGGCCGAAGCCGAATTCGATCTGCAACTGCTCTTCCTGAAGGACGACGGTGCCGATTGCGTGGGCTACGAGTACTGGTACGTCTGGGTCGGCCCGTGCGAAATCGCGACGATCATCACCGACTGCTTCCCGCCCAGTAGCTACTACGTTTGGGTCGGGTCACAGTTCACGACGCCGTTCGCTTGCACGGACGGCAACCCCCAGTACTGGGTCAGGCTGGACTGCGAAGAGTGCTACATCCAGCAATACGGGGCCTGCTGTGTTCCCGACCTGGGCTGCGTGGACTCCGTGACCATGAATGAATGCCAGGCGCTGAACGGATTCTACCTGGGCGACGGCTCGGCCTGCGACGACCCCGGTGACCGGGATGGCGATGCCCTGTCAAATCCGGACGAGGAGAACGGCACGGCGGGCGGCCTCGACCTGCCCGGCATGGGGGCCAATTCATGCCGCAAGGACATCTTTGTCGAGGCTGACTGGGTCCATGCCAACGGCGTCCCCGCCGATCGGAACAAGCCCCACGACAACCAGGTCTCACGCGTGGTGACGGCCTTCGCCCTGGCCCCCGTGTCCAATCCCGACGGCACGACCGGCATTACGCTGCACCTGGACATCGGCCAGGCCCCCTATGGCGGCGGCAACGCCGTGCTGGACCCGAGCGGGAACGACACGATCGACGTCGGCGCCGGCTTCAACGGCGGCGAGTTCTACGCCATCAAGGGCGCCAATTTCGCCGCCAATCGCCACGGGTACTTCCACTACGTGCTCGTGGCCGACAAGTACAGCATCGGCGGCGCGTACCAGAACTCGTCCGGGCTGGCCGAGCTGCCCGGCGACGACTTCATGGTCACGATGGGCCAGTGGGCCACCGGCAACGACAACAAGATCGGCAACACAATCATGCATGAGCTCGGCCACAACCTGGACCTGCGGCACGGCGGGTTCGAGAACCTCAACTTCAAGCCCAGCTACAACTCGGTCATGAACTACGCGTTCCAGATGTGCGGCATCGACACCAACTTCGATGCGCTGCCCGATGGCGCGCTGGATTACTCCAGGGATGCGTACATCGACCTCGACGAGGACGCCCTCAACGAAGCCGTCGGCGTGACCGGGGTCGGCCCGGCCATCGACTGGAACGGCAGCGGCGGCCCCCCCGGGGTCGTCGCGCGGAACATCAACTGCCGTCCCACGAACACCTGGGCCAATTCGAACTGCGGTTTGCCGCACGCGCGCGTGCATGGCCCCTGCAATCAGACGACGGGCGACTGTTGGGACACCACGTGCGACCTCCTCTCCGACTACGACGACTGGGCGAACATCCTGTACAACTCCCTCGGCGACGCCGACTCGCCGGGGCGCGAGGTGATTCACTGCCTCCAGGACCAGGCCTGGTGATGAAGGAGTTGAACACGGGCTGACGAAAGCGACAGGTTCACAGGCCTTTCCCAGCCAAGTCCGGGGGCGCGGTTGCCATGCAGTGCGACCGCGCCCCCGCGGCGTAAACGGACAAACGCAGCGTTCGCGCTGTACCACTTCGGTTTCGCGACGGTCGCGCTGGCCCTGCACACCGGCGTTGGGCTGGGCGTCCAGGCGTGGCGCACCGGATGGCTGCGGCCCTGCATCGCCTGTCACCTGGCGTTCAACATGGTCTGGAACGTCCACTTCACGCGGTTGGCCTAGGGCGGCGCAGCCGAGTTGGCGGGGTGGGTTTCGGTGCTCTTCATGTGGCTGTCCGCGGGGCTGGGTCTCGTCGTGGCCGTGCGACTGCTTGTTCGTCTGCCGCCGCCGGCACAACCGGCCGTGGAACTTGACGCGGTGCGGCCCGGCTTGGAGAATGGCGAGAGTGGCGCTGGGGCCCTGCCCCGCGACGCGGGCGTTTAGCTCAGTTGGCTAGAGCGCATGGATCACACCCATGAGGTCACAGGTTCGAATCCTGTAACGCCCAGTCGAGAATTCCTAGGTATTCCTGTAAGTTCATCGCCTTTCGAGGCTTGTGTGATTTCGGCGGGAGTCTCGGGGGGCGCCATTCCACGCGGTTTCGCGCCGTTGTGCAGCGCCTCGTCCAGCGCGCTACACGCTTGCGGCTGCTGAGCAATAGCCCGCTCGAAGTGTGTATCGGTCACCGCCCCCCCTGCCCCAGCATGCGCTCGATGAAATGCGTGTCGACGTTGCCCTTCACGAAGTCGGCCTGCTCCATGATCGCCCGGTGCAGCGGGATCGTCGTCTTCACCGGGCCGACCACGAATTCGTCCAGCGCCCGACGCATGGCCTGAATCGCCGCCGGGCGCGTCGGCCGATGCACGAGCAGCTTCGCAATCAGCGAATCGTAGTACGGGCTGACCGTGTAGCCCGCATGTGCGTGCGTGTCCACGCGGACGCCGGGACCGCCGGGCAGGATGAAGTCCTTGATCGGTCCGGGGCACGGACGAAAGTCGTCGTCCGGCGACTCAGCGTTGATGCGGCACTCGATCGCACAACCGGTGTGCGTAATCTCGTCCTGCCGCAGTTTCACCGGCTCGCCCGCCGCGATGCGGATTTGCCACTGCACCAGGTCGACGCCGGTGACCAGCTCCGTCACCGGGTGTTCGACCTGGATGCGGGCGTTGACCTCCATGAAATAGAAGCCGCCCTGCTCGTCCACGAGAAACTCGCACGTCCCCGCGGAGTAGTAACCCGCCGCCCGCGCCAGCCGCACCGCCGCCTCGCACAGCTTGCGCCGCGTGCGGGCCGTGATGTGCGGCGACGGCGATTCCTCGACCAGCTTCTGATGGCGGCGCTGGAGCGAACAGTCGCGTTCCCAGAGGTGGACGATATTGCCGCGCTTGTCGCCGAGGAACTGGACCTCGACGTGCCGCGGGCGTTCGATGAGCTTCTCGATGTACAGGCTGCCGTCGCGAAACGCGGCCTCGGCTTCGGCCCGCGCGTGACGGAAATTCGTGCGGAGCGTGGCCTCGTTGTGGGCCGGACGCATGCCGCGTCCGCCGCCGCCGGCCGCGGCTTTGATCATGACAGGGTAGCCGATCTTGGCCGCCAGCGCGACCGCCTCGTCGTCGTTCTCGATGGCCCCGCTGCTGCCGGGGACGATCGGGACTTTCGATTCGCGGGCCAGCTTGCGGGCCGCGACCTTGTCGCCGAGCATGGCCATCGCCTCGGCGCTGGGGCCGATGAACTCGATCTGGCAGTCGCGGCACATCTGCGCGAACTTGGCGTTCTCGGCCAGAAAACCGTAGCCGGGGTGGATGGCCTGCACGTCGGCCTGTTCGGCGGCCGAGATGATCGCCGCGGGGTTCAGGTAGGACTGCCCCGCGGCTTCGGGTCCGATGCAGATGGCGTCGTGGGCGAGCTTGAGGTACGCGGCGTCGCGGTCGGCCCGCGAGCATACCGCGATGGCCTCGATGCCCAGATCGCGGCAGGCCCGGATGACCCGCAGCGCGATTTCACCACGATTCGCAACCAGAATGCGACTGAACATCGGTACCCTTCACGACCCCACAGATTAACCACAGAGGCACAGAGGCACAGAGAGGAGAAGAAAAAGAGACCGAGAGATCAAGAACGCTCCGCCCGCGAAATCATGCTTTGTCACTCTCTTGCCCTCTCGCTCTCCGGATCTCTGTCCCGACATTCTCTGTGTCTCTGTGTCTCTGTGGTTTTCTTCCTGCTTGTCAAGCCGGAGCGAGGGCGAACAGCGGCTGGTCGAACTCGACCGCCTGCGCGCTCTTCACGAGGATCCTGGTAATGCGTCCCGAAACTTCCGCCTTCAGTTCGTTGAACACCTTCATCGCTTCGATCAGGCAGACCACCGAATTCGGCTCCACCACGCTGCCCACCGTCACGAAGGGCGGCGATTCGGGGTCCGGCGATTGATAAAACGTGCCCACCATCGGCGAACGAATGTACGTCTCGTTCGCGGACGGCTCCGCCGCGACCGGCGGCGCCGCCTCGGACGCGGCGCCGCGCGCCACGCTCGGCGTGGCCGCCGCAAGCGCCGGCGCGGCGACCACCGGCTGCCCACGGCGCAGCAGAATGTGGGCGTCCCCTTCGCGCAGCTCCATGCGGCTCAGGTCGTTGACGACCATCAGCTCGATCAGGTTCTTGATCTGTTCAATGTCCATCGCGAGTTTCACTCCCGCGCGGCCGTTTGAGTCCTTCTTGCTCTGGCTCATGGCGCCTCTCCGGCGAAGCAGGTTTCAGGAGACGGCGAGAAGTGCCCGCTAAGAAAACTGCACCGGCAGCGTGGACAACACTTCGTATCCGGTTTCCGTCACGAGCACGTCGTCTTCCAGCCGCACGCCGCCCAGCCCCGGCAGGTAGATGCCCGGCTCGATCGTAATCACCATGCCGGGTTCGAGCTTGATCTTCGTGCCCTTGCCGACGCGCGGCGTTTCGTGGGCGACCAGCCCCAAACCGTGGCCGGTAGCGTGGTTGAACCGCTCGCCGTAGCCGGCCTTGCGAATGACCTCGCGCGCCACGCGGTCCACGTCATGCGTCTTGATGCCGGGACGCACCGCCGCGATGGCCCGATCGTGCGATTCGCGCACAATCTCAAAGATCTTCTTCAGCTCCGGCGCGATGCTGCCGAGCCACAAGACGCGGGTCAAATCGCTGCCGTACCAGCCGACGCGCGCCCCCCAGTCCACCAGCAGAATCTCGTTCTCGGTGAGCGGACGGTCACCCGGCTCGTAGTGCGGCAGCGACGAATTCGGGCCGACGGCGACAATCGACGGGAACGTCTCGCCCTGCGCGCCCAACCGCTGCATCTCGTAAACAAGCTGCGCCGCGATCTCGCGTTCGGTCAACCCGGGCCGCAGCCACGCCCGCACGCGCTCGAACGCCTGCTCCGCGACGCGAATCGCCGCCCGCATCCGCTCGACCTCACCGGCGTCCTTAATCCCACGGAACGGGGTGATCATGCCGTCCGCCGGCGTGAGCTTGACCGGCGACAGGTGTTTCTTCAGATCGTTGTAATCCGCGACGCTCATGTGCCCCGGATTGAAGCCCAGCTTCTGGATCCGCAGCTTCTTGATTTCCTTCGCGTTCGTCTGCGCATCACGCTTCTTACGCAGCACCTTCTTCGCAAACGGCGATTCGCGGTCGGCCGCTTCGTCGAACCGGCCGTCCGTCAGCAGCACGACGGCGTTCCGCGTGACCACCGCGCCGCCGTCCTCGCCCGTGAAACCGGTTAGCCAAAACTGGTCCATGCGCTCCTGGACGAAGTACCCGTCGAGCTTGCGGCGAGCCAACTCGTTACGTAACTTGTTTATTCGTAAGGAGTAAGGTTCCGGCAACTGCGGGGCAGTCTTCTTCATGGTCGCATATTCTCCGCGCTGTGGTACCTGCGATGCGGCGACCGCGTGGCCGCGAAGTGGGGGGTACTCTAACTCCGACTCGGCTTCCCCGCCAGATGCCGCGCTGCGGCGACCTGCAACTCGGCTTCAGGCCGTTTGACGCACGCCACCGTTACCGCTAAACTACGGGGCTCGCTGGGTTGCGATACCCGTTTGATTTGGTACGAGGTTGCCATGGCCCGTAAATGCTTGTTCACCGGCAAGAAGACGATCTTCGGCCACTCCATCTCGCGCCGTGGCAAAGCCAAGTACCTCGGCGGCGTCGGCCGCAAGGTCACCGGAATCAGCCCACGCAAGTTCAAGCCCAACATCCAGAAGGTGCGGGCGCTCGTGGACGGGCGGGTCACCCGCATCCGCGTCAGCGCCAAGGCCATCCGCATGGGTCTGGTCGTCAAACCGCCGAAACGCGACTGGGTCAAACCCGCCGCGCAGGCGTAGTCCACCGGCCCGCTGTTTGGTCAATATTGTCCGGGAATCGGGCGTCGGGCGTTAATATCAGCGTCATTAGATAGTGACCAGGTTTTGACGTGCGCCGGGGGATCCAATCCGCTTGGCCATGCCACCTGCTGCAACGTGTGGCCCAAACCGACGACGGACACGACCCGCCGATCCTGCACGCCGGACGGCGGCGGCTGCGCTTGAGCGAGGATCTGCTGCCGGACCCCGATCGCCAGCCGGCCCACGGCAACGGCACGCTCTGCTGCGACCACGTCGTCGTCGCTCATCGGCTGGCCTGCTTCAACAGCCGCGGCGCAGCCGGGACAGGATTCCGGACACCTTTGGCCAGGGGGGCGGCTGCTACCGGCGGGGAGCGCGGAGCCTCGCTTCGCGTGTGTTCACTGCGGCCGCGGGCCGTGCCGTCGCGTCGCGGTCTTCAGGATAGCCGTGGCGGCCGAGAGCGCTACGACGGTGAGTGCTGCCACGATTCCCCCTTTCAGCCGCGGCGACGCGGCCTCGCGCAACGTCAGGTCTGGCACCCGGGGGATCGGCGGGAGCGCCGGCGGCCGCCGGCGTTGCTCGGTCTGCTTCGCGGCTGCGCGTGTCGGCGGCGCCACGTCGTCCTCCGCGTCCTCTGCAATCCGCTCAGCCAACGCCTGCCGCTCCGCCGCCGTCAATTCCAGAAGCGCCGCGCGCAGTTGCCGCAGCTCAACCGTGCGGCCGGCGGCGGGACGTTCCGTCAGGTCTTCAAAATAGCGTGCGAGGTTGTCAGCGCCGGTCGCTTCGATCGCAATCGCGAGCGCGCTCTCGCATTCCGGCACGTCTTCGTCCGCTTCCTCGTCGGTCTCCGCCGGCGGTTCCGCCGGATGCGGCGGCTCCCGCGTTGCACCCGTCCGTCCGAAGACCAGCTTCTGGTCTTCGATCCGCACGCCGGTCGCGATCGCGTCGCGGATCTTCTGGCCCAGCTCCTTCAGTTCCGGCAACTCTGTCCGCAACGTGACCTGCAACTCACTGGTCGCCCGCCGCACTTCGTCGCGGGCCCGCGAGAATTCCGCTCGCGCGCGGGCGATCTTCTTCTCCGGCGCACGCGCTTCCGCGTCCCGCGGCGCGCGGCGGTCCGACCGCGCGCTCGTCCAGAAAGCTGCGAAGCCCACCGCAATCACCAGCCCGAGCAGCAGCGCCCCGCCCCGCCGCGCACCCCGATGGGGATTGCTCGCCAGGGCGATCCCGGCCATCGCCAGGCCGAACGCGGCCCAGAACATCGACGAAACGGCGAGTATCACCACGCGCCTCCGCTCAAATCACGATCGGCTTGTTCGGGTCCGACTTCGGCCAAAGGAGCAGAAAGATGCCGACCAGCAGCGTCCCCAGGATGGGTACCAGCGCCCACATCTGCGGCCCGTGCAGCGCGACCTCCAGATTGTCGGCCGTGAAGAGCTGTTTCAGCGGCTGATACGCCCAGATCGCCCCCGCCGCCGCGGCCTGAATCAGCAACAGGCACCCGATCGCCCCGCGGACGAAGTGTCCGGCCCCGCCGCTCCGCCGGGCTACCAGCAGCAGGATGGTACCGACGATCATCGGTGCCAACGCGATGGCCGGTGGAATCTCCTGCTGCACCACGCGCAGCGTGTCCTCGTCCACCTGGACCATGTCGTTCTTCTCGGCCTGCGCCACGAACGGTCCATGTCCGAGCGCCAGGACCAGGCCGCCCACCAGCAGCAGCTTGCCCACGAACCCCACGCCCGCGTTCGCCGTCCGCCCCGCGAACGACGGCTGCGCCGTGACGACCACCGCTGCCGGCGCTGCCGGCGGCAGCGGCGGAACCGCAACGGCACCAGCCGGCGTCGGACGCGCATTGGCTTGACCAGGTTCCGGCGCGGGCGCGACGCCCACGCCACGTGGAACCGCGAAGTCCTGCTTCGCGCCGTCCACCAACCCACTCCCGCCGCGCACCGGCAACGGCCACATGCTCGCCGCCGCCTGCGTCAAGAGCGAAATCGCCCCCGTAAGGCCGGCGGCCGTCCACGCGTAGTCATCCGCATCAACGATCTTGGCGGCGACGAGACCGATGATCGCCGGCCAGAACGCCGCCCAGCCGTCGACCCGTCCCTGCCGCCCGTGGTCCAGGCGCCGGCCCCAGTCGCACAGCACCATCGCCGCCAGCGGTCCCACGATACAGCGGCCCAGGTTGGAACTGACCTCGTCGGTCGCGATCCCGAACCCCGGCAACATGCACAATCCCCCCACGCTGGCGTACGCGAGTCGGTCAATCACCGTCGACCGCGACCACCAGCGGCTGAGGATGTTCAGGTGCGTCACCAGCGGCCCGACCACCCCGCCCACGATCATGAACGCCAGCGCCGCCACGCGCGAATCGGTCTTCCCCGGCCCACCCGACAGAATGCCGAGCACCAGCGAAATCGCGATGGTCACGGCGATGAGAATGAAGATCTGCCCGCGGCGATTCACCTTCGGCAGCGCGCCCTCCGCCTCCGGCCGCTCCGGCCGTCCGGCGGGCCGCCCGAACTTGCGCTCCAGCCTGGCAGCCTTCTGCTCCAGCTTGTGATTCAGGTGCGCCAGTTTCCGCTGGAGTTTCGCCGCCACGTACGGCGGCGCCGCCGCGCGGACATCGAGCGGCGGCACCAGCGGCGGTCGCGGCGATGTGACGGTCTCCGCCACATCCGCCGCATCCACGTCGCGTGGCACGTGGGCCAGCGAACTGACGTCGAAGCGGGCGATGCTGTCGCCGAGGCCGGTCGACTCCATGACCGCGGCCAGCATCTCGTCGGCATCGGCATACCGGTCGTTGGGGTCTTTCGCGAGCGCCTTCGCGATGATCGGCGCAAACGGCGCGGGGACGCCGCTCAGGTCCGGGTTGTCGCGCACGTGCCGCATGAGAATCTCGGCCATGCTCGAGCCGGAGAACGGCAGCCGCCCGGTGAGCATCTCGAACAGGATCACGCCGAGCGCGTAGATGTCGATCGCTTTGGTGTAGCTCCCGGAGCCGATCTCGGGGGCCATGTAATGGACGGTGCCGACGCTGACGGTCTGCCCGCTGTGCTGGCTGACGGAGATGTGCTTGCTCAGGCCGTAGTCGCCGATTTTCACATAGCCGTCGTCATAGAAGATGTTCGCGGGCTTCAGGTCGCGATGGACGATGCCGCGCTCGTGCAGATAGCTGAGGCCCTTGCCGATCCCGCTCAGGAAAAACGCGGCCTTCTGCACGCTGAACCCGCCCGGCTCAGCGTTCAGCAGCTCGCGCAGCGACGGCCCGCCCACGTACTCCATGATGACGAACGGATCGCCGCTGGTACTGCTCCGTACGTCGTAGATGGTGACGAGGTACGGGCTCTTGAGGTTCATGACGTTGCCGATGCCGCGCAGCTCGATCTCCGGGTTTTCGCGCAGGTACTTCAGCGCGATCTGCTTGCCGGAGTCGGTGAGGGCGTAGTAGACCTCGCCGAAGCCGCCGCGCCCGACGGCCCGCTGCACCGTCACGCCCTCGAGCGGGCGATCACCATGCTTGAACGTGTACGCCACGGTTCCTCCTCAGCTCAACACGTCCACGTATACGGCTTGACCGTGAGCCGGATTTCGCCGCAATCAAGCGTCTGACCCGCACACACCGCCTGCACCGGGGCCGCGGGCCAATCCTCACCGGCGGTCTGGCGCAGATAGAGTGCCGCGCCGCTCGTCCGCGCTGCGCTGCGCACGAACAACACCGCCTGGTCCTGCCCCTCGTGCGTCCGCAGGTGGCAGTTCGGCATCGGCCCGATCAGACACGTTTCGTTGAACAGGATGACGTTGCTCACGTCCTGGGCCAGACGATTGCGGTGCGACAGTCGCAGCACCGCCGACGGGCTCTTCGCGCTCGGCCGGTTGAATACGAACTTGGTCTGCTCGCCCAGCACGATCCGATCGCCATCGCGCAGCAGCGTGTGTTCCACGCATCGGTCATTGACTTCCACGCGCCCGTAAGCCGTCAGGAAGTAGTCTTCGCCCTTGCGGATGATATCCGCGTGGTGCGCGTGCAGGTCGCCGGGCAGCGGCACATCGACCGGCGTCGAGCTACCGCCGCGACCCAACCGCACACGCTCGCCGCCCACGAGCAACGCGCTGCCCACCCCATCGACCAGCACGAGCAAGGGCCGATCAAACCGCAGCCCATCTGCTGTGGCACCGGCATCCTGCCGCTGAGCTGTGGCACCACCGTCTTGCCGGTGAAACACACCTGTCACCACCCGCGACGCACACAATCCCAACGGCGACGCCGTCAAGCGGTCCTGTGCGGTCGCCATCTCCGTGAGGGCTCGCAGTGCGCCATCCACCCATGCTACACCGTCGCGCACCGCCTTCAGCCGCAGCAGCGTGTTCCGCAACCCCGCGTAGTCGCCGGCTCCGAGCTGGTCCGTCGCCCGCTCGCATAGCTCGACGATGCGTGCCGCTTCCGCGACGCCCGGCTCCATGTCCGTGAGCGGTTCCAGAAACGCCCGCACCGTCAGCATCCGGTCAATCTGCCCCTCCCCCAGCCAACGTAACACCGTCTCGCCGCACGACGCCGCCAGCCGACCGGCCACCGCGTCGGTCTCCGCAGACCGGCCGTGCCGCTGAATCGCATCCTGCCACAGTCGCAGCGCCACGAGCAGATCATCGCGATCCAGGGCCTGTCCGGCCTGGGTCGCGATCTCCTCCGCTCGCACCGCCCGACGTTCGAGCTCCTTCGCGAGGGCCGCCCGGCGTTGCGCGTCTCCGACGTTGTCTAAGTCAAGTCGAACCGTGTCCAGCCGTCCCGCCCGGAGCAGGTCCGCCGCCCGCTGCGCCGCGGCCTTGTCCGCCGCATCCGCGCGGGCGTCCTGCTTGGTTTCCGCCACGATTTGGGCACGGAGCGCCTGCACCTCCGGCGTGTTTCGCCCCCAGCCGATCAGGCGGTCCAGGTCGGCGATGGCATCCTTCGGTCGACCGGCCTGCCGCGCCAGCCGGGCGCGGGCGACCAGCGGCCGCACGAGGTCTTCCAGGAGCTTCTGACCGCGGGGGTGTTCGCGGAGGTCGGCCCGCTCGACGGCCCGACAGGCGTCGTCGAGACGTCCGTCGCGGAGGGCTTTCTCCGCCGCGTTGAGTCGCACAAAGAGCCAGCGACCAAACATTCTCGGTCCTCGGGCCGCGCCGTGCGACCGCTGCCGGTGGATCTTACCATGCTACGCGGGCCGGCTCCGACGTGCGGGCCCGGACCGCGCCGCCTGCGTTCACCCGCGGGGTATTCCAGATTCCAGTTTGATTATTGCCTTCCCGTCCCAGGAGCGGGCTGGGCGCCCCGCCCGCCTACGCCACCGTTGCCGGTCTACGCGGAGCGCAATGCGCAGATGCTGCGCCACCATTCAAATTACCCATTTTTAACTTCAGACTACAGTTAATCTTGCCGATCTTCTCATTCGGCGAAGCACGGCCATTGCGGCTGCCAAGCAACTCGACCTTTTGGGGCTCGGAAGAGAGGCGCTGACGAGACGCAAGCCGGGGACGGTCTGCGCGCAAGTCCTATAACAAGGACGATGTCATGCCCTTCGCACTTTGGCTTCTGGAGTTCGTGAACTGGGTAGCTCACCTGGTCACCTACGGGGTGGAAGGATGAGTCCCGTCGTGGTCCGTACCTCGCGGTGCGGGGGGCTGGCGCCCGGACCGCGCGCCGGCCCCTATTCGCCGCGCGAGCTAACCATCGGCGGCTACGTCGCTACGGCGTTGTGGGTATTCGCGTTTGGCGTCGCCGCCAGCCTGGCTCTCTGGTCCACGCAACCCTACTGGTCGTAACACATCGCCCCACGAACGCCCGCGGGCGTTGGGTCGCGACCCGCGTTCCGCGCTACAGTGGCGTCAGACCATCGGCCTGCTCGCCGCGGCGGTTGTCTGACGTTGCCGGGACGAACCCAGCGACGGTTGCCCCGGGGCACGCCGTTCCGCGCCGCCGCGACCGCTGGGCCCCGCGACCCAAGCGATAGCTGCGCGGGAGCGATCCGCGCAGCGCGCCGTATGCTCAAAGCGCGCAGCGCTGGCAAGCCTCAGCCGGGCCGCAACCGCCACGGGGTGATGCAGAGTCGAGCAGCGTGAGCGTGCGTGTTTCTCGCCCATCTCGCCCCGCGCTCGCGTGCGGGGTTCGGATGTCGGCGAGCGAACGGGCGCAGGGGTGCGAGGACCGTCAGCGAAATCACGCCCTCCATCGCGAGGCTCGCGGCGGTTGTCCGCGGGTGCCTGTCGCCGGCCCCGCAGCCACCGGGACCCTGCCCTTCTCGGCGCGTCTGCGACGGAGTAGACTGCTTGGCCGCACAGTCGCTCCCGTGGCCGGGGGCGGCCCGCGGGCGTGACCAGTCCGTGCGGTGACGACCATGAGGGCAGCAATGGCGCCAAATGGAACCCAATTCAGCTTCGTTGGCGGGGGCAAGGGACCCGTGGCGGGCGACGTGCTGCTCGTCCCACTCTTGTCCAAGCCGCACCCGCCGATGGAGCTGGCGACGCGCGTCGACAAACTCTGCGACGACGCCGTCTCAGAGCTGCTGGCGCTACGCGAACTGCGCGAGGAGGCGGGGCTGCTGCTGCACACGACGCGCGGCGGGGCCTGTCGGCGCATCCTCGCGGTCACCCTCGGCGACGCGAAGAAGATCAATGCGAACGAGGTCCGCAAGGCCGCGGGCAACGCCGCCCGTTGGTTGGTCGCCGAGCGGCTGAGCAGCGCGACGCTGTGGCTCGACGGGCTGCTGACGTGCGGGGTGGAGCAGGCCGCGGCGGAATGGGCCACGGGAATGGTGCTCGCGGGCTTCAAGTTCGCTGAGTACAAGAAGGACGAGGACAAGACGCCCCCGAAGATCCGCGTGGACCTGCGGGCCAGCGAGAGCGGCCTGGTCGAGCGCGGGTTGCCGGAGGTGCAGCGGGCCGTCGTCGCGGCGGACGCGGTGAACTACACGCGCCGGCTGGCCCACCAGCCGGCCAACGTCATCAACCCCGCAACCCTCGCGGACGAGGCCCGCAACCTGGCGCGCAGCCGCAAGCTGCGCTGCACGGTATTCACCGCGCCGCAGCTCAAGAAGTTGAAGATGAACGGACTGCTCGCCGTGGGGCAGGGCGCCCGGCACCCCTCGGGCCTGATTCAGCTTGAGTATCGCGGCGCCCGCGGCGTGCGGGCCCGCACCGTCCTGGTGGGCAAGGCCATCACGTTCGACACCGGCGGGTACTCGATCAAGCCCTCGCAAGGGCTCGAAGAGATGAAGTTCGACAAGAGCGGGGGGTGCGTCGTGCTCGGCGTGCTGCGGGCCGCGGCCGACCTGAAACTGAAGTGCAACCTCGTCGGCCTGATCGCGGCGGCGGAAAACGCCGTCTCGGAGAAGGCGTATCTGCCCGGCGACATCCTGCGGATGATGAGCGGCAAGACCGTCGAGGTGAACAACACCGACGCCGAGGGGCGGCTGGTGCTCGGCGACGCGCTCTGGTACGCCCAGGAGAAGCTGGCCCCGACGGCCCTGATCGACCTGGCGACGCTGACGGGCGGGGTGAGCGTCGCGCTGGGGCGGGCCGCGGCGGGGCTGATGAGCAACGACGACACGCTGGCCGCCGACCTGGGCGAGGCCGGCCGCCGCGTCCACGAGCGGCTCTGGCGGCTGCCGCTATGGGACGACTACCGCGAGCTGATCAAGAGCACCGAGGCCGACATCAAGAACTCCGCCGGCAAGCGTGACGCCCACACGATCGTCGGCGGCATGTTCCTCAAGGAGTTTGTCAAGGACGGCGTGCCGTGGGCGCACCTCGACATCGCCGGCGTCGCGAACGAGGAGAACGGCAAGGGGCCGCTGTGCAAAGGTTCGACCGGCTTCGGCGTGCGGCTGTTGCTCGAGTTCCTCCGCAATCGCGGGGCGTGAGGCCCGCTAGACCCGTATGCGTGCGAAACGCGGTCGCAAGTTCGAGATCGACCAGCCGCGGATCGAGCGCGCGGTGCGCGAGATTCTGCTCGCGATCGGCGAGGATCCGCAGCGCGAGGGGCTGAAGAAGACGCCGGCCCGCGTGGCGCGGACGTATGCCGAGCTGTTCGCCGGCCTGCATCAGGACCCGGAGCAGCACCTGGAGGCGATGTTCGACGAGGACCACCACGAGATGGTGGTGCTGCGCGACATCGCGTTCAACAGCATGTGTGAGCACCACCTGATGCCGTTCGAGGGGCGGGCGCACATCGCGTACATCCCCGGCGGGAAGGTGCTCGGGCTGTCAAAGCTCGCGCGGCTGGTGGACGTGTTCGCCCATCGGCCGCAGGTGCAGGAGCGGCTCACGTCGCAGATCGCCGACATGCTCGCCCGCCGGCTGATCGTCAAGGGCTGTGCGGTCGTGCTGGAGGCGGTCCACACCTGCATGACCTGCCGCGGCGTGAAGAAATCCGGCAGCATCATGGTCACGTCCGCCCTGCGCGGCATCATGCACAGCAACCAGGGCACGCGGGCGGAGGTCCTGGCACTGCTGCACAAACACTGAGAGCACCGCTCGGGACCCCGCACACTCGTGCTGCCCCGGCCCGGAGATCCTGGAAACACGGCCTGAGTAGTTGGGCTGGCAGCGAACCCGCCGCTATGATAGCTGCGTCGGCGTCCCCGGCGACCGGCCGTGCCCGGGCGGCTAGCTCAGTCGGCTAGAGCGCCTCGCTTACACCGAGGAGGTCAGGGGTTCGAGTCCCTTGCCGCCCAACCGCCCCTTCACGGGGGCTCCGCCAAGTGCCTTATTGTTCGCGACTTGCATCGTTTCACGCGCTTCGTCAGAGGACGCCGTTCCACGCGATTTCGCGCTGCTGCGCAGCGCCTTGTGCAGCGCGCTGCACGCTTGCGTCTGCTGGGCCGTAGCACGCTCGAAGTGTGCGCTGGTCACCTGCCGGTAGAACTCGCCTGCGATCTTCTCCGAATGGCCGAGCCACGCCGCGCAGTCGTGGGACGGGAACAGGCCGGCCAGTTCCTTCGCCCGGCTCAAGAGTCGCCGCTGAGGATGTTGCAGTCCGGGAACGCGGCCGCGTATCCGGCCGGGTCACTGAGCGCCAGCACGAACGGGTTGATGTCGCCGAAGTCGACCACGCCGTCGCAGTTCAGGTCGCCCGAGACGATCGCGCTGCTAGTGCTAAAGGCGGTCAGCGCGAAGGACGCGGTGTTCTCCGCGCGAAACGTCGCGCGTTGCAAGCGGGCATGGATGTCGGGCGCGACGACCGGCATGATGAGCACGCGGTCAAGTCGAACGGCGGACTTCAACCGCCCTGCGCGGCGTCGCTATCGGCGTCCGGCGCCGCTGCGCTGAACGGACAAGACTGGCCCTTGACTCGCGCGGCGAGCCCCGGCATACTGTCAGACAATGGAACTGTCCATGGCACAGCTCGGCCAGCATCATCCGCATCATCGCCACGCGCGAGGGCGGGCTGGGTGATGGTTTGAGCTAGGAAGCGAAGCAGAACCATCGGCACCGGCCCCGGTCGGTGCCGTTTTCTTTTCCACGGCAGCGAGCGGGTCCGGCGCCAGCAGGAGACCGCTCGATGGGCGTCACGAATCACACCAACCTGCGTCTGGCGCTGCCCAAGGGCCGCATGGCCGACGGCGTCGTGCAACTGCTCGCCGCCGCTGGCATCCACCTGCGCTTCGGGGCCCGCGCGTATCGGCCGGCGATTTCGCTGCCGGGCGTCGAAGCCAAGGTTCTCAAGCCGCAGAACATCGTCGAGATGCTGCACGTCGGCTCACGCGACGTGGGCTTCGCCGGGGCCGACTGGGTCGCCGAGCTGGAGGCCGACCTGGTCGAGCTACTGGATACCGGCCTCGATCCCGTGCGGCTGGTCGCGGCGGCGCCGCGTGAGCTGTTGGAGAACGGGCGGTGGCCCCGCCGCAAGCTCGTCGTCGCCTCGGAATACGAGCGGCTGACGCACGCGTGGATCGCCCGGCGCGGCTTGGACGCGACCTTTGTGCGTTCGTACGGCGCGACGGAGGTCCACCCGCCGGAGGACGCCGACTGCATCGTCGACCTGACCGCCTCCGGGTCGACGCTGGATGCCAACGGCCTGGTCGTGGTTGAGGAGCTACTGAGTTCGTCGACCCGGCTGTATGCCCATCGCGCCGCCCTCGTCGATCCGCACCGCCGTGAGGGAATCGAGCGGCTGGTGCTGCTATTGCGCTCGGTGCTCGAGGCCCGGCAGCGGGTGATGCTGGAGGTGAACGTGGGGCCCGAGCGGCTGGAGGACGTGGTCGCGGTGCTCCCGTGCATGCGCGAGCCGACCATCGCCCGCCTGCACGGCGACGCGGGTTACGCGGTCAAGGTCGCGGCCCCGCGGGCGCAATTGCCTGATCTGATCCCCGCGATCAAGGCCCGTGGCGGGACCGACATCGTCGTCACCGAAATCGCGCAGATTGTGCCATGAGCCAACTTACACCCGCACCACGACTGTTTGGCTTGCGCGCGTACGCCCCGCCGAAACCGGCGTATCCGACCGATCTGCGGCTCGACGCGAACGAGGGGGCCGCGCCGCCGGCGGAGCTGCTCGCAACCATCGCCGAGCGCGAGCTGTGGCGGCGGTATCCGAACGCGGCGGCGCTTGAGGAATTACTCGCGGCGCGGTTTGCCGTGCCGCGAGAAAACGTCCTGGCCACCGCGGGCGCGGACGATGCGTTGTATCGCGCGTGTCTGGTGGTGCTCGCGCCGGGCCGCGAGGCCATTCTGCCGCTGCCGACGTTCGAGATGCTGCCGCGCTATGTGCGGCTGGCCGGGGCCGCCGTGTGCGAAATCGCCTGGCCCGCGGGGCCGTACCCGACCGACGCGGTGCTGGCCCGCCTGTCGTCGCGGACGGCGATGATCGTCGTAGTCTCGCCGAACAACCCGACGGGCGCCGTCGCCACGGCCGACGACCTGCGGCGGTTGTCGGCCGCCGCGCCACAGGCGTTGCTGCTGGTGGATCTCGCCTACACCGAGTTCGCCGACGAGGATCTCACACCCGTCGCGTTGGGTCTGCCGAACGCGCTGGTGACGCGGACGTTCTCGAAAGCGTGGGGCCTGGCGGGCTGGCGCGTGGGCTATGCCCTCGGTCCCGAGGAGTTCATCGGCTGGCTGCGGATCACCGGCAACCCCTACGCCGTTTCCGGTCCCGCCGCGGCCGTTGCGGCGGCATGGCTCGTGCGCGGGCCGGCGACGGTGGCCGCCTTCGTCGCGTGCGTGAAGCAAGAGCGGACGCAGCTTGCCGAACTACTGACGGAATTGGGAGCGGCGCCGCAACCGTCGCAGGGCAACTTCGTCCTCGCGCGGCATGCGGCGGCGCTCGCGCTGCGCGACGGCCTCGCCCGCCGGGGCATCGGCATTCGCGTCTTTCCCGATCGACCTGGCCTCGAGGATTGCTTTCGCATCACCTGCCCGGGCGACGCGGCCGCCTTCGCGCGGCTCACCGTCGCCCTGCGCGAAGTGTTTGGAGAACTCTCCCCATGAACGAACGACGCGTAGAACTGCGGCGAAAGACCGCCGAGACGGACATCGAATTGACGCTGCATCTCGACGGTTCCGGTGAATCCGACATTGCGACCGGCGTCGGGTTCCTGGACCACCTGTTGACGACGCTGGCGCGGCACGCACGCTTCGACCTGCGGCTGCGTTGCACGGGCGACCTGCACGTGGACGATCATCACACCGCCGAGGATTGTGCGCTCGCGCTCGGGGCGGCCCTCGACCAGGCCTTGGGCGAGCGGCGCGGCATCGCCCGCTTCGGCGGCGCGTATGCCCCGCTCGACGAGGCCCTCGCGCGGGCGGTCGTGGACCTGTCCGGCCGGCCGTTCGCACGCGTCGAACTGGGCCTCACCCGCGACACGCTGGGCACGCTGGCGTGTGAGAACGTGTCGCACGTCCTGAGTTCGCTCGCTAGCGCCGCACGCGCCACGTTGCATGTTGATGTTCTGGCGGGGACGAACGACCACCACCGCGCCGAAGCCGCCTTCAAGGCCGTCGCGCTCGCGCTGCGTATGGCCGTCGCACGCGACGGTTCGGACGCGGTCCCCAGCACGAAGGGAGTTCTGTGACATGCACGTCGATGACTTGAGTTCGACGTCGCGTCCGCCGGTCGTCGTCGTCCGCACCGGCACGGCGAACCTGGCCTCGGTGCTGGCGGCGCTGCGGCGCTGCGAGACGGAGGCCGAGGCGAACGACGACGCCAAGACGATCAACGCCGCCGAGCGCGTCGTGCTACCGGGCGTGGGTTCTTTCGCCGCCGCGGTGCAATGTCTGACCGAGCACGGACTAAATGGACGCGCGCGAATGGGCGGCGCCCATCCGAACCGCGAGGGCAAGCTCGCGGACAAACTCGCGACCGCTCGCGCGGTCGGCTCGGATCAGCGCTGCCGAATCGCGCACGGTGATT
>CAYMXT010000069.1:0-18199 GCA_964394415.1 uncultured Planctomycetales bacterium | reverse complement strand
GTCAATCCCGTGGAGCACAGACGATCCGTCTGTGCAACCCAGTCCGCCGCGAACGCTGCCAGACACAGCTTTGTAGCACCAACCA
This sequence comes from uncultured Planctomycetales bacterium, assembly GCA_964394415.1. GTDB lineage: Bacteria > Planctomycetota > Phycisphaerae > UBA1845 > Fen-1342 > JAGVEP01. Next base: position 18,114 of record CAYMXT010000069.1, on the reverse strand, counting down.
GCCGGGCTGGCAAACGACGCCGACGAAACGCCGTGGACCGCAGGCTTGTCCGCCGGGTTGCGGCAGGTATACTCCTTCCCGCGGACACGGACGTCCGCGAGATGAAGGCCCCGATGCGCTCCCCCCATCTGCAAGTCACCATCAACCTCGACCAGATTCGCTGCGCCGCCGAAGCGATCCGCCGGCAAACCGGCGTCGAGCTGATCGCCGTAATCAAGGCCGACGCCTACGGCCTCGGTGCGCCGCGCGTCGCCGACGTCCTCGCCGGCGTCGTCCGCGAATTCGCGTATTTCTCACTGCCTGAGGCCCGCGAGGTCGGACGCCCCGGCCTCGTGCTCGGCCCACCGGACGGCGAACCCGCGGAGTTTCGCGAGCTGAACCTGCGGCCGGCGGTCGCAAACCGCGCCGCCGCGGCGAAGTTCGCGGGCCAGCGCGTCGCGATCAAGGTGGACACCGGCATGCAGCGTTTCGGCTGCCCACCCGATGATCTCGATGACCTGGTCGCACGCTGCGATGTCGCGGACTACTTCTCCCACGCCGTCACGCTGGATGCGATCGTGCGGCTGCGTGCGGCGTGTGCGGGCCGCGGGCGGCCGGTGCATGCGGCGGCGACGTGCCTGCTCGGCCAGCCGGAGGCGTGGTTTGACGCGGTTCGCCCGGGCTTGGCCTTGTATCGCGGGGCCGTGCGGGTGACGACGCGGCTCCAGTCGGTGCGTGACACGAGCGGGCCGGTCGGCTACACCGGCTTTCGCTGGCCCCGCGTCGGCGTCATTCTCGCCGGCTACAGCAATCTCGTGCAGGCGGGGCCGGTGCTGGTCAACGGCCGGCCGCAGCGCCTGCTCGAAGTCGGCATGAACACGTCGTTCGTCAGCGTCGACGCCGGCGACAAGCCCGGCGACGAGGTCGTGCTGCTGGGCGGCGGCCTGCGCGAAGCCGCCCTGGCCACCCACTGCGGCTGCCGCGAACACGAAATCCTCTGCCGTTACACGTCGATGGGGCCGCGGCAGTATGTCACGGCGGACGAAGTCACCGCCCCGCCCAGCGTCACGGCACACTCAGCAGCGCCACAGACCCGTTGATGTCGTCGCCGTAGTGGGGCGGGCCGCGGTAGCAGCGACCCAAGGAGTGTGCATACTCATCTACGTCTGCGGGAAGGCGAAGCGTACCGCGACCACGTCGTTGAACTCCCGCCCAAGCGCAGTCTCGTCCAGCGCGACGACCCGGCCGTCGCGGACGACCTCTCGGCCGGCGACGAACACGCGGTCGGCACGCGGGGCGTCACAGAGCACAAGCGCGGCGACTGGGTCGTGTGCGACCGCACCAGTGAACGCCAGGTCGTCCATGCGAAACAGCGCGAAGTCCGCCGCCGCGCCGGGCTCCAGGTGGCCAAGCTCCGGCCGATTCAGACAAGCCGCGCCGCCCAGCGTGGCGAGCCGGAACGCGGCGGCGGCGGGCAGCAACGCCGCCGCCGGCGCGGCGCACACCCTGGCGACGAGCAGGGCCTGCTTCGCCTCCGCCAGCAGGTTTCCGCCGTCGTTGCTGGACGAGCCATCGACGCCCAACCCCAGCCGCACGCCGACGGCGAGCAAATCGCCGATGCGCGGCAGGCCGGAGCCAAGCCGCATGTTCGACGTGGGACACAGCGACACGGCGGTCTGCGTGCGGGCCAGCAGCTCGATCTCCGCGTCGTCCAGCCACACGCAGTGCGCCAGGTACACGTCCGGCCCCAGCCAATCGAGGTCCGCGAGGTACTGCACCGGCCGGCAGCCGAAACGCTCCAGGCAAAACGCCTGCTCGTCCAGCGTTTCCGCCAGATGCGTGTGCAGCAGCACGCCGCGCTCGCGCGCCAGGACGCGCGTGTCGCGCAGCAACTCGCGCGTCACGTTGAACGGCGAGCAGGGCGCCAAGTCGATCCGCCGCAGCGCATCCGGCCGCGGATCGTGGTACGCGTCGAGCACCCGCTGACAATCGAGCAGCACATCGCCATCGCGCTCGACGCAGTCGTCCGGCGGCAGACCCCCGCCGCTGTGCCCCAATGTCATGCTGCCGCGGCAAAGGTGGATGCGGATGCCCAGCTCCTCCGCGGCGTCGAGCACGGCCTCCAGCCGCACGTCGCCGCCGGGCGGGAACAGGTAGAAGTGGTCGCTCGTCGTCGTGCCGCCGTGCAGCAGCAGCTCGGCGATGCTCACCTTGGCCGCCAGGTTGACTGCGCGGTAGTCCAGCGTCCGCCACGGCGAATAGAGCGTCCGCAGCCAGTCGAACAGCCGCAGGTTCTGGGCCGCCGGCAGACAGCGGGTGAGTGCTTGGAACAGGTGGTGGTGCGTGTTCACCAGCCCCGGGCTGAGCACGTGCCGATCCGCACGCAGCACCTCCGCGAACTCGCCCTCCGCGATGCGCGGCTCCAGAGCCGCGGCGGGGCCGACTTCGCTCACTCGCCCACCAGCGAAGGCCAGGCTGTAATGCGGCAGCACACGCACCGCCGCACCGGCGGGCGCGATAATCGTCGTGTTGTGGATCAACTTGGTCATGTGCGTCGCGTTCCGACGGGACAGTGTGCCGTGCGCGACGCGTCGCGACAACCGCCTACGTTGATCCCCCGCCGTTTTTCGCTACACTGCTGACAGCAGACCGGAACCGCGTCCCGGCCTTCGCGGACCCCGGCGCGGCGTGTTGCGCGACCCACGGACCGACGGAGCCTGGCAAACTTGGCCTGCAAAACCACCAGCGACCACCTGCCAACCAGCCGCCGAGGTCGTTTGATGCCGTTCGTGCGGCACGCGCTTTGGGCGGCGGTGCTGCTGCTCCCCAGCCTCGGCTGTGCCGTGCCCCAGCCGCGCGGGCAAGGCAAGCAGCTTTACCTGACCGAGCCGTCCAGCCGCCGCAACTACTTCCTCTATTTCCCGAAGCACTACGTCGAGCTGAGCGACGCCGAGCGCACCCAGCGCCGCTGGCCGCTGGTCGTTACGTTTCACGGCATGAAGCCGTACGACACGGCCCCCATGCAGGCCCTCGAATGGCAGCACGAGGCCGACCGCTACGGCTACATCGTCATCGCCCCCGAGCTGCTCGCGTTTGACTTTCTGTTCGGCGAGTTCCCGCTCCAGCGAATCAACCGCGCCTTCAAGTCCGACGAACTGTCCACCCTCGCGATCATCGATCACGTCTTCCAGACCACGCATGCCGATCCGAGCAGCGTGCTGACGACCGGCTTCTCGTCCGGGGGCTACATGGCCCACTACATGCTCAACCGTCACCCGCAGCGGTTCACGTGCTGCGCCGTGCGGCAGGGCGATTTCACCGCCAGCGTGCTCGATTCGACGCTCGCGGCCCACTCGCTGTATCACCCCGTGCTCGTGCTGAGCACCCAGTACGACTTCCCCATCTGCAAGGACGAGTCGGTCGAAGCCATCCGCTGGTACGAGCAACACGGCTACAAGAACTTCGCCTGGGTGAACATCAAGAGCCGCACGCACGAGCGCACGCCGGACGCCGCGGCGGATTTCTTCGCCCGCGTGGTCGGCGTCGCCCCCAACGCACCGTCGGACGTGCTGCTCCACCGGCAGGCCATCGACGGCAACCCTGCGGGCCTGGCCCTGCTGGCCGGCAAGCTCGACCAGATCGAGCGGCCGTCGCGGGCCGCGCGCCCCCCCGACGGCCTCGCGGTGGCGCCCGCCCGCCCGCCGACTCAGCGACGGCCCGTCACGATCGCGGCGGCGCCGCCGCCCAGTGCCGCGCCTGCGCCGCCGCCGCCGCCGCCGCCGGTCGAATCGCCCCCCCCCACGCCGCCCGGTGAAGCGACCCCACGCCGCGCCGCAGTCGGCGAGAAGCCGGACCACCCGGCCGCCGCGGTGGGTATCCACGTTTCGTCCGCCATCGGCTTCGAGCCGCTGTTGCTGGTCTATTCGGCCGATTGTCCGACCGACTGGCAACGCTCCGCGACGTTCACCTGGCGATTGGATGAGCAGCTCATCGGGCAGGGCATCAACGGCCAGCGCACGATCTCGCAACCCGGCGATTACACGCTCGCGCTCACCGTCACGACGCGCGCCGGCGTCGAACACCAGGCGGTCCGCCGGATTCGCGTGCTCAAGAGCGTCGAAGCCAACGCGGGCGCTCCGACGCAGCGCACGCGCTAGGCCCCGCGCAAAGGCCGCTTCATGGCGGAGTTTCAGAAAAACCTGTGGGCGCCCTGGCGAATGGAGTACATCGCCGGACTGCGCGAGGAGGGCGGCGGGTGCTTCCTCTGCGAGGCCGTCGGGCAACCGGCCGGCGACGACGCGCGCTACGTGCTCTGGCGCGGCCCCCAGACCATCACGCTCCTCAACCTCTATCCGTACAGCAGCGGACACGTGCTGGTCGCACCGCTGACACACGCCGGCCAGCTTGAAGATCTACCTGATGCGGTGTTGCTCGAATTGCTCCAGCGCACGCGCGACGCGCAGCGCGTGCTCCAGGCCGCGCTCGGCGCGCAGGGCTTCAACATCGGCCTCAACCTCGGCCGCTGTGCCGGGGCCGGCCTACCAGATCACATCCACGTTCACGTCGTGCCACGTTGGAGCGGCGACGTGAATTTCATGGCTGTCCTCGGTGACGTAAAGGTCATCCCCGAATCGCTGACCACCGTTCGTCGGCTGTTCCTCGCCAAGGCTCTGGAGCTGGCTCTGCCTGCAATCGCGTAGACCCGCCGTTCAGGGCCGCGGCTCCGCACGCAGCGCCGCCCGCCGCAGCGCACGCCGCTCGCGACGCCTGCGGTAGACGATCAAGAGCACCAGCAGCACCACAGCCCCGGCCAGCCACAAACCGAGCTGCACGTCCCGCAGATAGCCCCACAACTGCGGCAACATGCCTGCGAACCAGTAGCCCAGCAGGACGAACAGCGGCACCGAGATGACCGCTCCGGTGAGATCCGCCAGGAAGAACCGCCACAGCGGAAAACCCGTCGCACCCGCGGTCAGACACATGGCGGCCCGCACGCCGACGATGAAGCGCCCCAGAAAGCAGAACCAGGTGCCATGCACGAGGAACCGCCGCGACAACCGCGTGAAACGCACCGGCGTAATGATCCACCGTACGCTCTTGTGATTCACCACGCCTGGCCCCCACCGCCGGCCCAGCGCATACAGCACGAGGTCGCCCGCCATGACGCCGACGAGCGCGACCACGAGCGTGCCTTCCCACGATGCAACGCCCGCGTGCGTTCGCAGCAGCACACCCGCCGCGATCAGCGGAATGTCCTCGGGAATCGGCACCCCCAGGCTGGCGATCAGCAGAATCAGCAGCAGAACCGGGTAAAAGGCCTGCTGCATCCACGCCTGGACAACGGCAACCTCGCCACCCCCGAGCGCTAACAAGATAAGCGACCATCGCTGCATGCGGGACCCGCTTCAACGCGACCCGCCGCGGCGAATCAGCCGCGTGCGGGCGAGCATTTCACCGCCGCACGCCCTTCCCCGCAACTCGGCCGCCCGCTCACGGGCACGGCGAAGCCCTGCGCGGACGGCGAAGCTACGCGGGGACGGCGAAGCTCTGCTTCGCCGCGGAGGCGGCAAAGCTGCGCTTCGTCGTACGATACGGGCGCAGGCCGAGCTTCGGCCTCACTCGGCTCGCCGCGTGGAGCGCGCCGCTCGGAGACCCGCCAAAGCCCTAGCACCGGCTAACCACAGGCAGTAATGCGCTTGCATTGTTATTATAGGACGCATACTGCGACAGGCGCGCGCAGCCTAGCGGTCCTGCGAGTTCGTAAGTAATTAAAGACAAGAATCTTACGCACGCACAGCCAGCGACAAGCCCTTCGCGTTCCGGTTCCCTATTCTGGCGGGGGGTCTTCTTTCGGCAAAAATCTAGCGCCACCCTCTTGCATCCGCAAGCGACCGGCATACAATTCCATTGCTCGAGTGGCGAGCGGCACGTACAAGTTTCCCCCCGGCTTGTCGGCCCCCCACTCGGGCTTTTTTTCTGCGCCCACTTCTGCAACGCCCGTGCAAACAAAGTCGGCCCGCCAAGCCCCCCCGACTTGACGGGCCGCGAGCGTCAACGGGCAACTTCTTCCGCGTCGTTCAGATTATTCGGATAGTCCGGCCTGGTAAATTGGGGTTTTCCCGAATTCGCCGCCTGAAACGCACTTTTCCCGCTGAGCCCGCCGAGCGCCGTCGAGCGTGTTGCCGCAACCCGACGATCCGCGTTGCCGCACGTCACCGTCGAAGCTCGTTTTCACGGGGTTTCTACCAGTGGTCTCGCGAAGCGCGTGTGCCCCCATGTCTCACGGATGAGACGGCGCGCGGACTCGGTGCATGCGTTCTTCTCTGCGACCTCAGCGCTTCTCCGCGTCTCTGCGGTTAACCGCGTTGTCGCATTAGAATCTCCCGCATGAACGCCAGCGCAACGCTCGTCATCGGCACCGCCGGCCACATCGACCACGGCAAGACTCGGCTGGTCCACGCACTCACCGGCACGAACCCCGATCGTCTGCCGGAAGAGCAAGCGCGCGGTATGACGATCGATCTCGGTTTCGCGAGCCAGGAGTATGAGGGGTGCGATTTCTCGTTCGTCGACGTGCCGGGCCACGAGCGTTTCATTCGCAACATGGTCGCGGGCGCCACGGGGATCGACGTGGCGCTGCTGATCGTCGCCGCGGACGATTCGGTGATGCCGCAGACGCGCGAGCACGCCGAGGTGCTCAGCCTGCTGGGGGTGACGCGGTGTGTGCTCGTGCTGACGAAGATGGACCTCGTTGACGAAGCGTGGGCGGACGAGGTCGAGGCGGACGCCCGCGGGCTGCTTCAGACGGTCGGGCTCACGCCGCTGGCGACGGTGCGGACCTCGGCCGAGACCGGGCGCGGACTCGACGAGCTGCGGCGTGTGCTGCTGGCCGCCGCGCGCGATCCGCAGCGCCCACAGACGCCGTTCACGTGGTTTCGCCTGCCGGTTGACCGTGTGTTCGTGATTGCCGGCCGCGGCACGGTGGTGACGGGGTCGGTGGCGCATGGCGCAGTGCGGCCGGACGATGAGCTGGAGCTGTGCCCCGTCGGCCGCAAAGTCCGGGTCCGCGACGTGCAGGTCCACAACGTCGAGCAAGCCGGCGTGAGCGGTCGCTTGCGGTTGGGCGTCAATCTCGCCGGCGTGGCGCTGGAGGACGTACAGCGCGGGCACGAGCTGGCCGCGCCCGGCTATTTGCAGCCCACGCGCTGCGCGGATGTTTGGCTGGCCAGCTTGCGAATGCCCGGCAAGACGCGCCGCCAGACGCTGCGGCTGCGATTTCACACCGCCACGCGCGAGGTGCTGGCCGAACTCCGGCTGGTGACGCCGCCCGCGGCCGAAATCTGCACCGGCGTCTACGGCCAACTTCGCACGGCCGAGCCGATCGTCGCGACCTGGGGACAGCACTTCATCCTGCGGGACGAAGCGGCCTCCCGCACGCTCGGCGGCGGGTGCGTCATCCGACTTTCGGCCCGCCCACGCCGGCTGCGCGACGCCGACTTTGTATCCCGCCTTGAGCGGCTGCGTACCGGCACGCCCGCCGAGCGCGTTGCGGAGGTGCTGCATTCGCACGGCTGGACCGGCCGGCCGGCGGCGCTGCTCGCGGCGGAGGCGGGTCTGCCTGACGCCGACGCCGTGGAGAAAGTCTGCCAGACGCTCGTGCAATCCAAACACCTTATCGCCCTTGAGACGGCGTCGCAGCGCGTGCTCGTACACGCCGCGCATCTGAACCAGCTTGCCGCCGATCTAGCCCAGCGGCTGCGCACGTACGTGGACGCGAACCCGCGCGCCGGCGGCGTGGCCCGCAGCGAATGGCCGGCGTGGATGCCGCGCGTGTGCCCCGAGCGGTTTCGGCCGGTCGTGGCGGAGCGGCTGATCGCGGACGGGTGCGTGGCCCTGGTGGACAACCGCGTTGTGCCGCCAGGCCACCGCGACGCCCTGGCCCCCGCCGACCAGAAGTTGCTCGATGACATGCTGCGCGAATACCACGCCGGGGCGTGGCAGCCCCCGGACCTGGACAAGCTGCGTTGCCGCACGCCGCAGAATGAGAAGCGGCTGCGTGAGCTGCGCGACCTGGCGGTGACGCGCGGGCAGCTTGTGCGCGTCGGCACGGAAGTTTGGCTGCATCAGCAGCGGTGGGACGAGCTGGTGACGCGCGTCGTCGCCGCGCTGCGGGCGCGGCAGAAGTTGACGCTGAGCGAGATTCGCACCCTGCTGGACTCGACGCGGTTCTACGCGGTCCCGATCGCGGAGCGGCTGGACGCACTGGGGATCACGCGGCGGGCGGGCGACCAGCGCGTGCTAGGCCCCAAGGCGCCGGCCCCGGCGTGACGGGGCGTCCGCCGGTCGCGGCTCCGCTCGCTTGCCGGAGGGCGGCCCGCGAGCCGATTCGGAGCCGCGAAGCGTTAGCGAGCAAAATGCGTGCGGTCAGTACACGGCCCGCACTGCTCACAGAGCAGTGGCACACGTCACGCGCTCTTCCGCGCCCGCAGCTTCTGGCGCGTGTATTCCAGGAGCCCGCCGGCTTCGCAGATCGCCATGATCTCCGCGGGGAGCTTGGGAAACGCATGGGTTTGGCCGTCCACCGTGACTTGGCCGCCGGCTGCGTCGATCTCAACGGTGCTGCCTTCCTTGTACGCTGCCACCGCCGCGGGGCATTCGATCAGCAGCAGGCCCTGGTTGATTGCCGCGCGGTAGAAGATGCGGGCGAAGCCCTTCGCCACGATCGCCGCAACGCCGACGGCCTTGAGACCGACGACCGGCTGCTCGCGCGAGCTGCCGCAGCCGAAGTTGCGGCCGGCGATGACGAGGTCACCAGCTTGCACGCCCTTGGCGAAGGTCGCGTCGAGGTCCTCCAACAAGTGCGGCTTGATTTCCTCCGGCGTCGCACACGTATACGTGTACTTGCCGGGGAACAGCATGTCGGTGTTGATGTCGTCGCCGTAGTTCCAGATTCGCATTGGAGCACTCAGCAGTTAGCACTCAGCAGTCAGCGCTCAGCACTCAGAACGCGCAGCGCAAGCAAGCGCCGCTGGTCAGCCGCGCTCGCTTGCGCTTCGCGTTCTGATTTCGCTACTCGGCACTCCGGCACTCCTCCCGAGGGTCGGTGATCACGCCGCGCAGCGCCGACGCCGCGACTGTCGCCGGGCTGGCGAGGTAGATTTCGCCTTCCTTGCAGCCCATGCGACCCTTGAAGTTGCGGTTCGAGGTCGAGAGACACACTTCGCCCGGCGCCAGCACGCCCTGGTGCGCACCCAGGCACGGGCCGCAGCCCGGCGGCAGGATCGTCGCCCCGGCCTTGAGCAAAGTCAGCAGCGTGCCGTCTGTCAGCGCGTCGTCGTACACGCGCCGCGACGCGGGCAACACCAGCAGGCGCACTTTTCGCGACACCTTGCGGCCTTTCAGCACGGCCGCCGCTTCCTGGAGGTCGCCCAGCCGCCCGTTCGTACACGTGCCCAACAGACACTGATCGATCTTCTTGCCGCGCACCACGCTGACCGGCTGCACGTTGTCCACCGTGTGCGGACAGGCGACCACCGGCTCCAACTTCGCCAGGTCGTACGTCAGCTCGCGGGCGCACTCGGCGCCCGCATCCGCCCACACGGCTTCGTAGTGGTCGCGCTTCACACCGGCGGCCGAAAGATGTGCGACCGTCCGCTCATCAACGGGGAAGACCGCGATCTTCGCCCCCATCTCGACGCCCATGTTCGCGATCGTGAAGCGCTCCTCGATCGACAGGTTCGCGATGTCGCCGTGGAATTCGACCGCGGCGTAGTCGGCCCCGTCGGCCCCGATGTCGCCGATGATGCGGAGCACGAGATCCTTGGCGCTGACGCCGGGCGTGAACCGGCCGCGCAGGGTGATCTTGATCGTCGGCGGGACTTTCAGCCACGTCTCGCCGGTGAGATACAGGGCGGCGGCTTCGGTGCGGTCGATGCCGGTCGCGAAGCAGCCAACGGCGCCGTACGAACAGGTGTGCGAGTCGCTCCCGACGATGATCGTGCCGGGCCGGGCGTGGCCCTTTTCGACCACGACCTGGTGGCAGATACCCTCGCCGACATCATAGAAGTTCTTGACGCCGTACTTCTCGACGAACTTGCGGACCTTGGCGTGCCCGGCGGCCGTCTTCTCGTCCGACGCGGGGATCACGTGGTCGAGCACGATGATCGGCAGGTCTTTGCTGACCAGGCCGAACTCGGCGAGGTCCTTGTCGATCTTGCCGACGATCGCGGACGTGTTGTCGTGCGTCAGCAGGTGGGCGGGTTTGACAGTGACGATCTGCCCGACCGCGACGCTCGGCAGTCCGGCGGCCCGGGCGAGTACCTTTTGTGCGTATGTCTGTGGCATGTGCAGCTCGTAGCAATCAGCGATCAACCGTCAGCGGTCAGCCCGCAGTCTGCGAGGCCAATCAACCGGACCGCCGTGCGCGAGCATTCTAAGCGCGCTGCGACTTGAAGCGAAGCCTGGGCGGCGGTGGCGGCCGCGTACGCCGCTCGGACCCCAAGCGACGCCTCGAGGCAGACCCGGCGGCGACACAGAGGCGGCTCAACACGTCACCTGACTGACGCCCGGAGGGCGCACGGGCATTGCCAGGGACTTCCAGTCCCTGGTGCGCGGGAGGCCCAAGCTCACTCTCCAAGTTGTTATCCGCTTCGGCCCGGAGGGCCGACGAGCGGCGTGCCTCACTTCCCCGTCCGCCCTCCGGGCGGAAAGACAAATGGGGGCCGCTTCCCAGGGACCAAGGTCCCTGGCAACGCTCGCGCGCCCTCCGGGCGAAAAGCAGACCCGACAGGCCGGTTTCCGGGGGCTGAAAGCCCCGGCCAACGCTCGCGCGCCCTCCGGGCGAAAAGCAGACCCGACAGGCCGGTTTCCGGGAGCTGAAAGCCCCGGCCAATGCACGTGCGCCCTCCGAACGGGGGGTCTACTTGAACACCTCTTGTTCATCAAACTCAACCCCGTGCCGCCGAAGTAGCTCCAGAAACTCGCTCCGGAAGTCCTGTCGCTGGTGATGCTCCTTCTGCCGCGCGATGTACGCCTCCACCTGAGGCACGCTGGACCGGCTGACGGTGAACCCGCCATAGCCCTCTTGCCAAGCGAAATGGCCGTGCTGTGAGAACGTCTCGTTCAACCACTTCGATGAGCGGCCCTTGAGCTGTTGGAGCATATCTGAATGTGACAGGTCAGCGCGGTAGCGCACGAGAAGATGAACATGGTCGGGCATGCCGCCGATGGCCAGCAGCGTGCAGCGCAAGTCACGCAGGATGCCGCCCAGAAACGGGTAAAGGCGTTGCTCCAGTTCCGGCGTGATCAGGTTCGCGCGCTGCTTCGTGCTGAAGACCGTGTGGTAGAAGTTCTGCGTGAATGCACTCGGCATCTGCGACCTCCCTCCGCCCGCCGGACCGACACACTTGCAGCACCCAGGTTCGTCGCTGGATTCCGACGGCTACATCTTCACCAGCAAGCCGCCGCGACGATAGATCGCAAGCTGCGTCGGCGAAAACGGAATCCCGTGGATCACTTCGCCGCTCGCACGCCGAACGGTGCCGGCTGCGAAATCGATGTCAATTTCCTCGCCGTCCTTCAGATCAGTGCCGACCAGCGGCGCCCGCATGATCGCCAGGCCGGCATTGATCGCGTTCCGCTCATAGATCGCGCCGAACGACTCGGCGATGATGGCCGCGACGCCGAGCGACAGGAAGCAGTCCACCGCCTGTTGCCGCGAGCTGCCGCAGCCGAAGTTTCTGCCGGTCACGACGAGGTCGCCGGGCTGGGCCTTTTTCGCGAAGTCCTCCCAGCCCTTCAAGTTGTCCAGCGCGTACTTGCCCATCTCCTTGATGTCGGTGATGGTCAGGTACCGGTTGTGGAAAATCATGTCGGTGTCGATGTTGTCCTGGCGGATCACCCATACGCGGCCATTCACCGTGGTGGGCTTCTGTGTGCCACCGCTCTGCGAGCGGTGCGTGTCGGCCTTCGCCGCTGCTGACACGGCAGTGGCACACAGCCCGAAACGCGCCGGTTCCGCCGGAATCGCGTCCACGGTTGTGATGACGCCCGCGATCGCCGTCGCCGCCGCCGTCTCCGGCGACGCGAGATACACCTCGCCCTTGCCCTGCTTGCCGGGAAAATTGCGGTTGCCCGTGCTGACCGTCACCTCGCCGGGGCCGTTCTGACCGATCTGACCCGCGGCACACCCGCCGCAGCCGGCGTTGCTGATGAGTGCCCCCGCGTCCTTGTAGATCGTGAAAACGCCATCGTCCATCAGCTTCCGCCAGACGGCGTCCGTGGCGGGCACGACCTTCAGCACGACGCCGGGCGCGACCTTGCGGCCCTTGAGCACGCGGGCCGCCGCGACGATGTCCTCGTACCGTCCGTTCGTACACGACCCGATGAACACCGAGTCCACCTTCTTGCCGTGCAACTCGCCCACCGGCACCACGTCCTCCGGGTTGCCCGGCCGCGCGAGCAGCGGCGTCAGAGCGCTAATGTCGATCGTCACGATCTTCGCATACGTGGCCTCCGCGTCGGCGTACACCGCCTGGGCAGCATGGGCGTCCCGCCCGTGGAACTTCTCCCGCGCCGCCCGGCAATAGTCGATCACCGCCTGGTTTGGCGGGAACAGCAGGATGATCCCGCCCGCTTCGGTACACATCGACGCGATGGTTACGCGGCCCGCGAGGTCGAGCTGGTCCACATACGGCCCATACACTTCCGCCGCATGGTCCAGCAACCCGCCCGCGCCGAAGTGCTTGATAATCGCGAGCGTGACATCCTTCGGCGTCGCGGTCGGCGACGGCAGGCCCTTCAGCTCGATCTTGATCGTCGGCGGGACGACGAACCACACCTGCCCGTGGGCGAAGGCGTGGGCGATGTCCTGGTCGCCCATGCCCTGGCCGAAGGCCCCGATCGCGCCGAGGATGTTCGCGTGCGAATCGGTCGAGACGAACGTCTCGCCGGGGCCGACCAAGCCGGCGTCGATCGCCAGGTGCGTGCCGATGCCCGCGTCCACGTCGAACACGCGGATGCCCCGTTCGCGGGCGAACTGCCGACACTGTTGCTGGTTGGCGGCGTACTTCTGGTCCGACCCGCCGGGGTTGCAGTCGAACGTGAAGAACGTCCGCTGCGGGTCGGCGACGCCCAGGCCGTTGTCCTTGAGGTTCTTGACGACGTTGGCCCCGCCGAAGTCGCGGGCCACGCGCGCGTCGATCGTCACATCCACCATGTCGCCGGGGGCTACGTCGCGCCCGGCGTGGTGGCCGAGGATCTTCTCAATAATTGTCTTGCCCATCGCTTCTCAACTCCGATCAAGAAAACCGCAGAGGCACAGAGATTAAGAGAACGAGAGAGTGAGAGATCAAGAGAACAGGACCGCGCTCGCGACGCGCCCTCGATCTCCTGCTCTCTCGGTCTCTTGATCTCTTCTTCTCTGTGTCTCTGTGCCTCTGTGGTTGTATTCACTGGATCAAGGATCCCTTCTCCAGCGCGACCAGCGGATCGAACGTCGCGAAGTCCGCCTGGTGGATCAGGATCGTCTCCAGGCATTTCGGGGCGCCTTCGCCTTCTTTCGCGTGGCACGCGATCGTGTTCAGCATTTCGTCTCGCAACCCGACCTCATAAGCCAGCGCCGTGCCGGAAATCGGGTGCCGGGTGCAAGCGCCGCTGCGGCTCTTGCGATAGCCGCCCTTACCGTCTGGCTCAACCTCCAGCAGCTTGCCCACGTCGTGTAGCAGCCCGCCGGCGAGCAGCCGATCGTAGTCGACCTGGTACGGCAGCCTCTTGTAGGCGCTTTCCTGCGCCTTGGCGAGGCCGTACGCCCCCTCCGTCACGGCGAGCGTGTGCTCGATGAAATTGATGCCGTGCGTGTTGGTCAGCAGAGTGAACGGCATGTTCCTGAGTTGGTCCGCGGTCGCCCACCCGCCGCGCTCGCAGGCGAGCCGCCAGACCTGGACAACCTTGTCGCGCAAGTCGGTGTTCTTGATGCGTTCGAGGACGGGGCCAAAGAGTGTTCGAATGTCTGCTGCACTGATCATCTGAATCTCCAACGCAAGAGTATGGTGGGCAACCCGCGCGGCGACCCAATGTAGCGGCCGACCCCCGTGTCGGCCGTCGCCGGCGACGGGGCATCGTCGGTGCATCGGTCCCCGCCGGCCAGCCGAGGCTCCGCCCGCTACAACTCGATGAGTACCTTTGTCCACAACCAATCCTGCCAGCGCGCGACCAGGCCGGCGCGCACCGGATTCTCGACGATGTACCTCAATACGGTTTCCGCGGTCTCCGCCTTCCGACAAATGTGGTCGTGCGCCGAGCGCTGCCAAAGCACCGCCCGGCCGGCCGTCTTCATATACCTATTGGTCGTGAAGCTCTTGAACTCGCGCAGCCAGCGACTCACGGGAACCCGCGAATCGGCCGGGCTCAGCAGCACGTGCAAGTGGTCCGGCATCAGGCAGTACCCATAGAGCCTGTACCTGAGCTTCGTGCAGTAGTACTCCACGTTCTCGCAGACGAGCTGAGCGTTGCCCGCGTGCTCGAACGGCCGACCGCAGTCCGCACACAGCGTGACGTGGATGTCAACATCCGCGGCGTAGTCACAATCGTCCAATCGCACGGCGCGGCTGCCGCCGTAGGTCGTCAGGTCACGAAGGGGCGTCTGCTTGCGGTCGGGCGTCATCGGTGCGTCCTACGGCCGACGCGAGAATCGGTCGCTACGTTCCTACGTCGGCCATTCCCGCAGACACTTCGACGACTTGTGGGCACATGCATGGCCTTGTGACTCTCCAAAGAAGCGCGGCCTACTCCCTGCGGAACTCCTCCACTGCTTGATGCACGAGTTCCGACAGGAGCAGACGATGTTTTTCGAGTTCCCTTGGTGAGACATTCACACGGAGATACCGGTCGCCGTCCATCGTTGCCGCAAGCCCTGCCTCCTCGAATCGTTCAACCCATGTGTCGCGATCCGAAACCTCGGCGAGGAGGTGTGCAAACTTCTTCTTGGGGCGAAAATGAAGAAAGTTTCGCGACCGACTGCCGTCTGTAAGGCCGATGTAGTACTTGTTATACTTGAGCTCGTACCTTGCGTCGCTCTTTTCGTTAACCATCTCCAAGAATGCGTCAGTAAGCTCGACTGTCTGCTGCGACGCTCCCTCTACCCAGGAGCTACGGTCGGTCGTGGGGAGTTCCGACGGCTCGTCATCCTCCCGCAAGTGCGTGTAATCTAAGACCCGCACGAAGTGTAGGGCAATCTGATCGGTGAGTTTCAAGGCGTTGAACTGCAGAGCGATCAGGGGAATGCTGCCGGCGAATAGGCTCAGCACGTTAAGAAAGCGGCTGGTAACGTCTTCGGCCACAATGACGGCGCAGTGATCATATGCTGGATATCGACGCCGCTCGATATCCCAGTACTCGATGCAGCGAATGATGTGACTCTCGTCTGTCTCCCCTAGTTGAAGTTCGACTTCGTACCGCCGATTCTGTTCCTGATCCCGCAGCAGCAAGTCTAGGCGGCCGGCCTTATGCTGACGCCGCTCAGAGGCCAGGACTTCGACGTCTCCGAGCCCGAGAATGTGCGGATCTTCGGTGATTTGTTTCTGCAACCACTTCTCCGTAAACTCGGCGTGACCCTTTAGCAAAACGCGCTCGACCTTCACATAGTTCAGGGGGTTGGCCATGCTATGATCTCCGCGCCGGCCACGCGCCGGCCGCCAGCCGCTTAGCTGAGGCAGTCCTCTTATTCGTATGGTATCATACTCTGACAAGCAGCAGGTGCTTCGCGGGTCACGTCGCACGAAAATCAACCGCGCATCGCTTGCGGCCACGATCAAGCTCGCCGGCCTCCTACGGCCGACACGGGGGTCGGCCGCTACAGCCTCGCAATAATCGCCTCCGTCATCTGCGTCGAATTCGCGGCGCCCGTCGCAAACACGCCGGGCCCGCCGGTGAGGCGCAGCATGTCGTACGTCCGCACCTTGCCTTCGGCGACGACGGCAGCGCCGTCGGCCACACATCGCGTGCCACACGGCGGCGCGCTGTGGCGGGCTCAGGGATACACCCAGCACCCCGCTCGCGGCGCCGGCACCGTACAACCCGTGATCTGCGGCAGCGTGATCGGCACGCCGTCCTGACACAGCGCCCCCAGCACCGCCATGGCCGCGGCTTCACGGGCCTGGGCCGGCACTCCGAACTCGTCGCTCAACGACACCGACGGGCCCTGGGCGCGCAACGCCGCCAGCAACGCCCCATTCCGCACGCCGCCCCCGGCCACGATCAACCGCTCCACAGCCCCGATCCGTTCGCACACCACCAGCGCGATGACCTCGCACGCCGTGCGGAGCAGGTCGTCCGGCGCCACCGACCCGCGCCACACCGTAACCCACTCGCCGAGTTCGTCCCCCGTGCCAAGCGCACGTCCGCTGGCGGCCTGCGCGCGTAGCACGGCCGCCAGCGCGGCGTGAGCCCGCGGGTGAACCTGGCCACGCACGGCCCGCGCACCATTGATATCGAACGGCGTGCCCAGCAACCGGCGCGCGAGCGCGTCCAACAACTGGTTGCACGCGCAGATGTCCCCGCCTGAAATCGCCGCCAGTTCCACCGCTGCCCCGCCGCGCGGGCCGCGTGGCAGCCGCGTGAAGTTGCAGAATCCGCCCAGGTTCAACACCGCCCGGGTCTCTGCCGCGCTTTGGAAAAACACGTAGTCCGCCAGCGGCGTGATCGGCGCCCCCTGCCCCCCCGTTGCCAGGTCAGCGGCCCGCAAGTCATGGACCACCGGCACGCCGAGCCCACGTGCGAGCCGGCTGACCGACAGCAGTTGCCAACTCACCGGCGGTTGGTGATATACCGTCTGACCATGCACAACGACGAGGTTCGGACGCTCGCCCGCACACAGCTCCCGCGCAACGTCGAGGTGCAATTGCTCGAATTCACCGGCCAGGTGTGCAATCTCGCCGGCCCGCCGAGGCTGCTGCGCCGCGAGCGCGCGCAATCCTTCGGCCAGCGGCCCCAGCGGCCGACTGGCCTGCCGCCGCACCCGGGCCTTCAGCGCCAGCCCAACGCCACTGATCTCGACCAGTGCGGCGTCGAGCCCGTCGATGCTCGTGCCCGCCATGTAACCAACCACCAGGCGCAGGGACATGCGGGGGGCATACACCAAGTCCGCCCGCCTCGCCAGCCCCGCCCGCGCGCCGCGCCACACCGGCGAACTGCTCGCGGCCGTCTTCCGACATCCGTCGCGTGCGCAACGTCATCCTGAGCCCAGCGCGGAGCTGCCGCTGAGCGGCGGGCGCCCCGCCGCCTGCCAGTCCGTTGAAAAAGGTGACTGGCTCCGCGGCAAACCGCTTTCGCGGCAGCGCCAGCGTGGCTTTCAGCGGCGCCGGTACCCTTCTTCAACGGACACCTACACCCACCCGCGGTCCTTGCAGGCCTGGGCGACGCGGGCGATCGCGATGCTGTACGCCGCGTCACGCATGTACAGCTTCCGCTTGCGGGCCAGGTCGGCCACGTCGTGGAAGGCCGAGGTCATCATCACGTCCAGCTTGCCGAGCACCTCGTCCTTTTCCCAGAAGTAGTTCATGTTGCTCTGCACCTGCTCCAGGTAGCTGCACGTCACGCCGCCGGCATTCGCGAGAAAGTCGGGGATGACGAAGACGCCGCGCTCCTGAAGCACGTGGTCGGCCTGCGGCGTGGTCGGCCCGTTCGCGCCCTCCGCCATCAAGCGCACGCGTTTGCTGAGGCGCGCGACGTTGTCGCCCGTGATCGAGTGCTCGAGTGCGGCGGGGATCACAATGTCAACATCCTGCTCGAGCCAGGCTTCGCCGGGCAGGCGCTCATAGCCGAGTGCCGCAGCCTTCTTGGGGTCGAGCGTGCCGAAGCGGTCGGCGATGCCGCGCAGCGCGGTCAGATCAACGCCATCGGGCCGGCGGTACGTGTACGCCTGCTGGTCCTTCTCGTCCCAGCACGCGACGCAAATGACCTTGCCGCCCAATTGCTGGTACAGCTCGATGGCGTACTGGGCGACGTTGCCGAAGCCCTGGACGGCGGCGGTCGTGTCCTGCGGGCGGATGTTGAGCTGCTTGAGCGCCTCGCGCATGGTGAAGACGACACCGTAGCCGGTGGCTTCGGTGCGGCCGAGCGAGCCGCCCATGCCGACGG
>CAYMXT010000068.1:0-18307 GCA_964394415.1 uncultured Planctomycetales bacterium | reverse complement strand
GGTGCAGACCGGTCCCGTCCCGGCGGCTCCCGCCGTGCGGAAACTCGCCCGCGAGCTGGGGGTCGAACTATCGCAGGTTCCGGCCACCGGCCCCGCCGGGCGCGTGTTGCGGGAAGACGTCGAGCGCTTCGCCTGCGGCGAGCGAACGACCACGAAGCCCGCCGCGACCGCGGCGTTGGCCGCACCGCCGAGCGTCGGCAGCGAACTGCCCGATTTCAGCCAGTACGGCCCCGTGCGGCGTGAGCCGGCGTCGCAGATTCGCAAGACGATCGCCCGGCAGATGACGCGGGCTTGGCTGAACGTCCCGCGGGTCACGCACTGCGACCTGGCCGACGTGACCGACCTCGAGCGCAACCGCAAGGGCTTCAACGCTGCCTTGAAGGAGGGGCAGGCCAAGCTCACCATGACGGCGATTGTCGTCAAGGTGGTGGCGGCGGCGCTGCGCGATTTCCCGATGCTGAACGCCAGCTTCGACGCGGCGGCCGAGGAGATCATCTACAAGGAGTATTTCCACGTCGGCATCGCGGTTGATACGCCGCGCGGGCTGATCGTGCCCGTCCTGCGGGACGCGGACCGCAAGTCGCTGCCGCAGCTTGCGGCGGAGCTGGCGGACCTGGGCGAGCGGGCGCGGGCGGTGAAGTTTGAGATCGCCGAGCTGCGCGGGGCGACGTTCACGCTCACGAACGTGGGGGCGGTAGGCGGGATGTTCGCGACGCCGATGGTGAATTTCCCTGAGACCGGCATTCTGGGGCTGGGGCGGGCGACGCTTCAGGCCGCGGTGCGGGACGGTCAGATCGTGCCGCGGCTGATGCTGCCGCTGTCGCTGTCGTACGATCACCGGCTTGTGGACGGGGCGGACGCGGCGCGGTTTGTGACGGAGGTGATCCGGTCGCTGGAGAATCCGCTGCGGTTGATCAGCCTGTAGCCGGTTGAGCATGTGCATTTGTGTGGAAGGCGTCAGAACGCGCAGCGCTAGCAAGCGCGGCGGTGCGTGGCGCTTGCTGGCGCTGCGCGTTCTGAGGAATGGCGGCGCTTGCTGGCGCTGCGCGTTCTGAGGAATGGCGCTTGCTGGCGCTGCGCGTTCTGAGTGCCGTTGTGGGTATGGCTAAGGAGCATCTGTGGTCGTCGGCGAACTGACAGAGCAAGCGGACCTCCTCGTCATCGGCGGCGGACCGGGCGGCTACGTCGCCGCCTTCCGGGCCGCCGACCTGGGCCTCCAGGTCACGCTCGTGGACGAGAATCCCCTGCTGGGCGGCGTGTGCCTGCGAGAAGGGTGCATCCCCTCCAAGGCCCTGTTGCACGTCGCCCACCTGCTCGAAAGCGCGGCGGAAGCCGGAGACTTCGGCGTGACCTTCGGCCCGCCGCAGATCGATGTGCCCCGCCTGCGCGGCTGGAAACAGAGCGTCGTCGAGAAACTCTGCGGCGGGATCAACACGCTCGCAAAGAAACGCAACGTGCAGGTGCTCCAGGGCCGCGCGCGGTTCGAGGATTCACGCAGCGTGCGGATCGAGGGCGCGACCAACGGCCGGCTGAAGTTCAAGCACGCGATCATCGCGACCGGCTCGCGGCCCAAGCGCCTGCCGGAGGCGGTGCTGCCGGCGGACTGCTGCTGCGACTCCACCGGCGCGCTCGACCTCACCGACGTGCCGCAGTCGCTGCTGGTCGTCGGCGGCGGCTACATCGGTCTCGAACTCGGGCAGGTCTACGCCGCCCTGGGCAGCCGGGTGACCGTGATCGAGGCCCTCGACCGCGTGCTGACCGGCTGCGACGACGATCTCGCCCGGCCGCTGATCGCGCGGCTGAAAAAGCAGTTCGCCGCGATCCACACGGGCGTAGCGCTGGAGTTGGCCCGGCGCGTCGGAACGCAGATCGAAGTCGCGTTTCGCCAGGGCGGCCAGCCGGAGACGCAGCGGTTTGACCGGGTGCTCGTGTCGGTCGGCCGCCGGCCGAACGCGGACAACCTGGGTCTTGAAAATACCAAGGTCGTGATCAACGAGCGCGGGTTCATCGAGGTTGACGCGGCCCGGCGGACGGCGGACAAGCGGATCTACGCGATCGGCGACGTGGTCGGCGGGGCCATGCTCGCGCACAAGGCCAGCCGCGAGGGCATTGTGGCGGCCGAAGCGGTCGCGGGGAGACCCAGCGTCTTCGACGCGCGGGCGATCCCGGCGGTGGTCTACACGAGCCCCGAAGTCGCGTGGTGCGGATTGACGGAAGGCGAAGCGAAGCAGCGCGGCGTCGCGATCACCGTCGGCAAGTTCATGTGGGGTGCGTCGGGCCGGGCCGTCGCGATGGGCCGCCCCGAGGGCCTGACGAAGATCATCGCCGACGCGCAGACGCACCGCGTGCTCGGCGTCGGCCTGGTCGGCGCGCACGCCGGCGACCTGATTGCCGAAGCGGTACTGGCGATGGAAATGGGCGCCACGGCGGAAGACCTGGCCCTGACGATCCACCCGCACCCCTCGACTTCGGAAACCGTCATGGAGGCGGCTGAGAGTGTGTTGGGCTCCGCCATTCATATGCTGCGGAAGTAGGCGGGTGGCGCGGGGCGTCCCCCTCCAGCTTCTGCTGTTGTGTTTCGGGAGTGCGGCATTCGTTTCCTGTGAAACGCCGCCGCCCGCGACGGACGCGCCGCAGCGCCGCCCGGCGCTTTCGCCGGTGCTTCAGCGGATGCAGCAGACGTATGACGACCTGTCGTCCGGTCGCTTCGTCAGCCTGGCCGATTTCGAGACCCCGGGACAGGAATTGCTTTTCCGCTGCGTGGGAGCGGACGGCGTGGAGGGCCAGCGCCCACAACCGACGTTGTCGATCCTGCGCAGCCGCAACGAAACCGGCGCGGGCGGCCTGAAAGCCCGCTTTGCGGACGTGGCCGACAGCCTGCGGTTCGACGGCCACCGCTCGCCGGACCTCGCGCTGCTGCGCGACTGGCAGCCGTATGCCCTGCTGCTTATGAGCATCTACGGCCCACCAGAAGGCACGCGCATCGAATTCGGCGTCGAGAGCGGCACGCGCCTGCCGCAGCGCTGGACGCGGACGCTCAACGTCGCACCGGGGTGGAACCTGTACCGGCTCGACGTCGCGACCATCGGCGATCAGATCGCGCTGCACGACGTGCGGAGTCTCGTCTGGCGCGTGCCCGAGCTGACCGCTCCGGTTGAGTTGTACTTCGACGACCTGATTCTCGCCGACAACAGCCAGACGGTGCTCGGTGCGCAAGCCGGCCCGGACGAGGTGTATGTCAACACGCGCGGGCGGCGCATCCAGGTCGGCGTCCGCGAACGGTTCGAGTTGGAGTTCGCCGACGGCCTGATCGTCGCGTGGCGCGGCGGAACGCCGGACAATCTCGCGGACGTGGGCGGGCTCGGTCCCTGGCCCGTGCCGCTCGCTGAGAACTGGACCACGGTCGACCCGGTCGCGCACGACGACCCCGCCGCGTATGCCGCCTGGGGCGCGGCCGCGGCCACGACGCAGCGCATCGTCGAAGCCACGCCGTTCCGCGTGCTCATCGAGGGTCGCTGGGCGTTCAGCCCGCCCGGCGGCCGCGACGAAACCTCGCCGGGACATGCGTGGCGTTACACGATTTATCCGCAAGGTCAGGTTTACGTGCGCGTGCGCTCGACGGCGCCGCCAGGCGGCTGGGGCGCCGCGCGCGTCGGCTATGCCGTCGCGCTCGACGGTCGCCGGGGCTTCGCCGCGCTGCCAGCCGCGGACGCCGGCGGTTTCGCGTTGCTCGCGCGCCCGGGTGGTTCGCGGGCGGATTTGCTCTGGAGTTGGTCATCGCCGACGGGTTTGCCCCGACGGCGTGTGCAAACCAGCGCGGACGATGCTCGCCTTGCCGTCGTGGTCGGCGACCTCGCGGCGGAGCAGACGGTCGAGACGGCCCACCTGTTGCGTTTCTGGCCGACAGATATCGATGGCGTGCCGGAGGCGGCGGGCTTCGCGAACGACTACGCCCAGCCCGCGGCGCTGGAGGTCTCGACCGGGAGTCTGATAACCGACGCTCCCGGCGACCTGAATCGCGACGGCTACAACGAGTCGGAAGGTTGCTACGAGCTGGTGCCGGGGGGCCGCGCGCTGCGGTTTCAGCTTGAGCCTGCGCGGCTCCTGCGCTTCGATCCGGTTTTTCGCGTGCATGACACCGCCGGGCAACGCTGCTGGGTGTATGCCCGCGGCCGGATGATCCAGACCGTCGGCCGCGATGCGGAGGATAATCTGCTTGTTTGGCTGGGGTCCGTCGTGAGCGGGCGCACGGCGGTGGAAGTACACGTCGCACGCGAGGAAGGGCAACTGGGCGAGTGACGAACGTCCTCGGCCGTGCTTGACGCCCCCCACCCACAATTCTACGATCAAATTACAGGCAGACCGGCGCGGCGGCCGGGCCAAGCTGGGAGTCCCCGATGGGACTATGTGAGCGGTGCAAGAAAGCCAAGGCGACCTTCCACCTGACCAATATCGAAAAGTCGGGCGTGAAGAGCGAGCGCCATCTGTGCGACAAGTGCGCCGCCGCCGAGAACCTGCTTCAGACTGGCAAGGCCAGCGTGGACCTGAACGAGCTGCTGGAGAACTTCATCGCGGGGGCCAAGAGCGGCGCGGCGGATCTGAGCGGGCTGGTGTGCGAGCAGTGCGGCATCAGCTACGTCGAGTTTCGCAACCAGGGCCTGCTCGGCTGCGCCCATGACTACGAGTGCTTCGGGGAACAGATCGGCCGGCTGCTCGAACGCACGCACGACGGCGCCAAGCACCATACCGGCAAGGCCCCCGCCGCCCTGGGCGTGCAGCGCCGCCCCCGCCCCGACCTGCGCCGGCTCAAGCGGCAGTTGGACGAGGCCGTGGCTGCGGAAGACTACGAGCGGGCCGCCGAGCTGCGCGACCGCCTCGAGGAACTGGAGCAGCCATGAGCGGGCCGCTGGACGAAGTCGCGCGGCGCGGCAGCGAATGGCTGCGCGGCGTCGGGCCGCTGCACGAGATCGTGATCTCGTCGCGCATCCGCCTGGCCCGCAACGTGCGCGGGTTCAACTTCCTGTCGCGCGCGGATATGGCCGCCCGCACGGAACTCGCGCAGACCGTCGCGACGGCGATCCGTCGGGCGCCGACGCTCAAAGACATGCTCCACATGGACGTGGAGCGGTTGGACGAGTTGGACCGCCAGTTCCTCGTCGAACGCCACTTGATCAGCCGCCAACTTGCCGAGGGCAACGGCGCGCGGCGGGTCGCGTTCGACGCGGCCGAGGCGGCGTCAATCATGATTAACGAAGAGGACCATTTGCGCATTCAGGTGATGCGCAGCGGGCTTCAGATCGAGGCCGCGTGGGCGCAGATCAACGCCATCGACGACGCCCTGTCCGTTGAGTTGGACTACGAATTTCACCCGCAATACGGCTACCTGACCGCGTGCCCGACCAACGTCGGCACGGGCATCCGCGTGTCGGTCATGCTGCATCTGCCGGCGTTGCGGCTCACGAACGAGCTCGAGAAAGTCGGCCAGGCCGCACGCGACCTGAAGCTCGCCGTCCGCGGGCTGCACGGCGAGGGGACCGAAGCCCTGGGCGACTTCTTCCAGGTCTCCAACCAGATCACCCTCGGCCGCACCGAGGAGGAGATCATCGACGACCTGGCCGGCGGCGTGATTCCGAAGATTGTCGAGTATGAAACCGCCGCCCGCGACGCCCTGCTCAAGGGCCGGCTCCAGGCCCTCGACGACAAGGTCTGGCGGGCGCTGGGCCTGTTGAAGACCGCCCGGCTCATCAGCTCGTCCGAAGCGATGCAGTATCTGTCGCACATTCGCATGGGCCTGCACGTCGGCCGGCAAAGCGCCGTCGATCTTCAGACCCTCAACGAGCTGTTCCTCCAGATTCAGCCGGCCCACCTCCAGAAGCTGCACGGCGAGCGGCTGAACGGCGAGCAGCGCAGCATCGAGCGCGCCGCGTTCATCCGCGCCCGCCTGAACGCCAACTGATTCGAATCATCGAAGTCCGTTGGGCACAGCGCTTGGAATTCGCGCTGCGTTTCAGAACGCGCAGCGCAAGCAAGCGCGACGCGAAGCGGTCCCGGCGCGCCGGGACCGTTTCGCGTGTCAGGCGAACTGTCGGGCGACGTACTCGATCAGGCGGGTTGTCCGCGCCCCCGTGTGGTGTCGAACGTGCTGTCCGCAACTGAATCCTGAGACCACCAGCTCCGCGTCGCCACGCTCGCGCACGGCGGGAAAGAGCCGCTGTTCGCCGATCCGCCGGGCCACGTCGTAGTGCTCGACCTCGTGGCCGAAGGCGCCGGCCATCCCGCAACAACCGCTGTTGATCTCGGCGGCGTGTCCCGCTGTCAGCGCGGTCAGCACCGCGAGCGCGTCCGCGGTGCCCCACAGCGCCTTTTGATGGCAGTGGCCGTGGAACAGCACGGGCCGGCCGCGCTCGGCAGACCCGCGGCGCGCGGCGAGCTGGGCGGTTCCCGCGCGCCGCGCCAGGAATACCTCGATTGAAGTCGTCATTTGCGCAATGTGCCGCGCCGCTTCCGTCCGTACCAACTGCGGCCATTCGTCCACGATCGCGGACACACAGCTCGGTTCCGTGCCCACGATCGGCACGCCACGCTCGGCCAGCGGCGTGAGAACCGCGACGTTGGCCTCCGCGAGCCGGCGTGCCTCGCGTAGCAAGCCTTGGCTGATGAGCGGCCGCCCGCAGCAGCGTGTTGGCGGGACGACGACCGTGTACCCCAGTGCTTCCAACACTTGCACCGTGGCCTGACCGACCTCGGGGTGATAGAAGTTCGTCCACGTGTCCACGAAGTAGACCACGATCTGTGCTTCAGCCGGTTCCGAGCGCGGGGCGCCACGCCGCGCGAACCACTGCCGAAACGTCGGCCGCGCGAACCGCGGCGGCGGCATCCGGCGATCGAAGCCGACGAGCTTTTCGAGCGCGACGCGCGCCGGCCACGACTGCATGAGCCAATTGCTCAGCGGCGCGAGCCGACTGCCCCACGCCGCCGCCGTCGCCGCCAGCGCGATGAACCGGCTGCGGCGGGGTACGCCGAGGCGGGCGTGGCGATGCGCGAGCCACTCGGCCTTGAGCCGCGCCATGTCCACGCCGGTGGGGCATTCGGTCTTGCACGCCTTGCAGATCACGCACAGATCCATGACCTCGGCGAGGGCTGGGTCGGCCAGGCCGTCGAGCAGGCCGCGGTTCGACAGGGCCACGCGCAGCGCATTCGCGCGGGCCCGCGTGGTGTGCGTCTCGTCGAGCGTCGCCGCGTATGACGGGCACATCGTGCCGGCCAGGCGTTGCCGACAAACGCCCACGCCGCTGCACATGTTTGCGAGGCCCGCCATCCCGCCGTGGCGATCGAAGCTGAGCAGCGTGGCCGGCTGCTGTTGCTCGAACCCGATGCCGTAACGCAGGTTCTCGTGCATCGGCAGCGGGTTGACGATCTTGCGCGGGTTGAGAATGCCGGGCGGGTCGAACGCCGCCTTGATGGTGTTGAACGCCTCGACGATCCGCGGGCCGTAGAGTTTCTCGAGCCAGAGCGAGCAGGCCAGCCCATCGCCGTGCTCGCCGTTCATCGCCCCGTCGAATTCGCGGACGAGCGTGCTGACGCGTTCCGCGATTCGTTGCATCCGGGCGATGTCCGGCGCCTGCGTCAGGTCCAGCACCGGCCGGACGTGCAAACATCCGACGCTGGCGTGGGCGTAGTGCCCGGTCTGTGTGACGCCCTCCTCCGCGAGCAACTGGTCGAGCCGCTGGATGTACTCCGGCAGCCGGGCCGGGGCGACCGCGGTGTCCTCGATGAACGCGTACGGCTGCCGCACGCCGGGCCGCGACATCAGCAACCCCAGGCCGCTCTTGCGCACGTCCCACACATCCGCCTGCTGCGCCGGGTCGATCACGACGCGGTATGACCGGGCGGTTGTGCGACGTTTCAAGTCCGCGGCCAGCGTTTCAAGCCGGTCGGCGAGCTGCGGCGGGTCGTCGTCGAACAGCTCGCACACCAGCAGGGCCGGCGGATCGCCGTCGATGAACCAGCGCTTGCGGGCCAGGGCGACGCTGTCGCGCGTGGCCCGCAGAATCAGGTCATCGATCAGCTCGATCGCCGCCGGGTTATGCTCCAGAATCGGACAGACCGCGTCCAGCGCCGCCAGTAGCTCGTCAAACTGCACGAGCAGCAGCCCCTTGCACTTCGGCAGCGGCGTGAGCTTCAGCGTCGCCCCGACCACGACGCCGAGCGTCCCCTCACTCCCGCAGATGATCTGCTCCGCGTTCACGCGGGCGGCGCTCACCCGCAGCCGATCGAGCGCGTAGCCGCCGTTGTTTCGCAGAATCTTCGGATAGCGGGCTGCAATCTCGTCCGCCAGCTCGTGCAGGACGCGGCGGAGTGTATTTTCGCACCGTTCAACGGCCGCCGGTGTTGCGAGCGGCTGACGGCTGTCCAAAGTGCAAAACGTCCCATCACCGAGCACGACATCGACGCTCAGCAGGTGGTCGCACGTGCGGCCATAGAGCACCGAGTGCGCCCCGCAGGAGTTGTTCGCGATCATGCCGCCGAGCGTGGCACGGTTGCTCGTGGCAACGTCGGGGGCGAACTGGAGGCCGTGCGGCCGCAGCGCGAGGTTCAGGTCGTCCAGGACGACGCCCGGCTCGACGACCGCGACGCCGGCCGCGGGGTCGAGCTTGAGCACACGGTTCAGGTGTCGCGAGCAATCGAGAATGACGCCGCGGTTGAGCGCGCCGCCCGTCAGCCCCGTCCCCGCCCCGCGGGCCGTGAGCGGGACGCCCTGCTCAGCACAAAGCTGCACCGCGGCGGCCACGTCGTCCACGCAGCGCGGCAGGACGACGCCGTCGGGCACCAGCTCGTAGATGCTCGCGTCGGTGGCGTAGAGGACGCGGGTCAGGCGGTCGGTGCGCAGCTCGCCGGCCAGCCGCCCGACCAGCCCGCGGGCCACGCTCGCGAAATCGCCGCTCACGCCGGGGGTCCGCGCTACTCGCGGGTCTGCGTCGCGAGATACAGCTCGAGCCCCAGTTGCTTGATCTGGTCGTTTTGCTCCTCGAGCCAATCGACGTGGGCGTCTTCGTCTTTGAGGATGTCCTCGAGCAGCTCGCGCGTGGCGGCGTCCCCGGCCTTATCCGCCAGGTGAATCGCCGCGTTGTACGCCTGCACCGCCCCGTACTCGGCGTTCAGATCCGCCGCGAACTGCTTGGCCACATCGGGTCCGATGCTGATCTTGTTCAGCTTGTCCACCCGCGGCGTGCCCTCCAGGAAGAGGATGCGCCGGATCAGCTTCTCGGCGTGCTTCATTTCCTGGATGGCGCGGGCCTCGATCTTCTTGTGCAGCCGGTCATACCCCCAGTTGTCACACATCTCGGAATGGACCATGTACTGATTGATCGCCGTCAACTCGTCGGCGAGCAGGTGGTTGAGGGTTGTGAGCAGCTTCGGATCGCCCTTCATAGGAGGTCTCCAGGTCGCCGGCAGCATCAACCGCGCCGCCGTGGTGACAGTGTACCACCGCAGTGGCTCAGCGCGCGGCTGGCCGGCGAGCGCTCCGGTGCGCCGCGCGTGCGCCGCGCCGGACTGGCCGAATCGCCGGCCCGCGACAATAATCGTACACTAGCGGCTGTATGCCGCAGCTTGGAGCCCCCATGATCGACCCCCGCATCACCAAACTGGCCAACACGCTCATCAACTACTCCTGCGCGGTGAAGCCCGGCGAGAAAACCCTCATCGAGGCGATCGACGTGCCGCATGAATTCACGACCGAGTGCGTGCGGCTGGCCGCCGAGGCCGGCGGCCGGCCGCTGGTGCTGCTCAAGAGCAACCAGGTCGACCGGGCGTTGCGGATGGTCGCCCACGAGGAGCAATTCAACCTGATGGCCCAGGTCGAACGGCTCCAGATGGAGAACGTGCAGTGCTACATCGGGGCGCGCGGCAACCCGAACGTCTCGGAGCTGTCGGACGTGCCCGGCCCCAAGCAGAAGATCTACGAATCCACCGTCTGGAAGAAGGTCCACAGCGAGGTCCGCGTGCCCAAGACCCGCTGGGTCGTCCTGCGCTGGCCCAACCCCAGCATGGCCCAGCTCGGCGAAATGTCCACCGAGGCGTTCGAGGAGTTCTACTTCAACGTCTGCACCCTCGACTACGGCAAGATGGGCCGGGCGATGCAGGCCCTCAAGAAACGCATGGAGGCGACCGACGTCGTCCGCCTCAAAGGCCCGCGTGACACCGACATCACGTTTTCCATCAAGGGCATCCCCGCCATCCCTTGTGACGGCAAGCTCAACATCCCCGACGGCGAGGTCTTCACCGCACCCGTCCGCGACAGCATCAACGGCGTCATCCACTTCAACGCCCCCACCATGTACCGCGGCGTGACGCACGAAAACATCCGCCTGGTCTTCAAAAGCGGCAAGGTCGTCGAGGGCACCAGCACCAACACCGCCAAGCTCAACGAGGTGCTCGATACGGACGAAGGCGCCCGCTACACCGGCGAATTCGCCATCGGCGTCAATCCGTACATCACCAAGGCCATGAAGGACATCCTCTTCGACGAGAAGATCGCCGGCAGCATCCACCTCACCCCCGGCCAGTCCTACGACGAGGCCCCCAACGGCAACAAGAGCGAGATTCACTGGGACATGGTCCTGATCCAGCGGCCCGAACACGGCGGCGGCGAAATCTACTTCGACGGCCAACTCGTGCGCAAGGATGGCCTGTTCGTCACCGACGACCTGAAGCCGCTGAATCCCGACGCTCTCAAGTAGCGATCGGGCTCCGCACCGGCCGGTAGCGTCGGCCCTCCGAGGCCGACGGTTTGCGGACGCAAAGCGGAGCTTTGCGCTCCCCAACTTCGGCCGCGAACTCCTGCTGGCGCGCGATTCCCCGCGCGAGATTCCCATCTCGCACCCTTCGTCACGGAAGCCCCTGCCCACGTGCGCGGCCGCAGTTTGGCGGGTCGCCGGCGGGCGGATATAGTGGCCGACGACGAGCACACACAGGCTGATGGCCTATGTTGCACAAGACGTGACCCTGCGGAGACGAACGACATGACGACGGTGACCGCGACCCCGCCGCAGAGCGGGCCGCAGCATATCGAGTTGGCCGAGAAATTCGGAACCCATAACTACCACCCCCTCCCGGTCGTGGTGGCGCGGGCCGAGGGCGTGTGGGTCGAGGACGCCGACGGCAAGCGGTACATGGACATGCTGGCCGCGTACTCGGCGGTCAACTTCGGCCACCGGCACCCCGAGTTGGTGGCGGCGGCCAAGGCCCAGCTCGACCGCGTGACGCTCACGTCGCGGGCTTTCCACAACGATCAGCTCGGCCCGTTTTGCCAGGGCCTGGCCGAACTGTGCCGGATGGAGTCGGTCCTGCCGATGAACACCGGGGCCGAAGGCGTGGAAACAGCCCTCAAGACCGCTCGGCGGTGGGGCTATTTCAAGAAGGGTGTGCCCGAGAACCAGGCCAAGATCATCACGTGCGCGGAGAACTTTCACGGCCGCACGACGACGATCATCAGCTTCAGCACCGATCAGGATTGCCGCAAGGGCTTCGGCCCGTTCACGCCGGGGTTCGTGACGGTCCCGTATGGCGATGTGAACGCGCTGCGGGCGGCGATCGATGCGCACACGGTGGCGTTCCTCGTCGAGCCGATCCAGGGCGAGGCGGGGATCATCATCCCGCCGGATGGCTACCTGAAGCAGGTTCGCCAGGTTTGCACCGAAAAGAACATTCTCTTCATCGCTGACGAGATTCAGTCCGGCCTCGGTCGCACGGGGTACACATTTGCGTGCGAACATGAGGGCGTGCAGCCAGACGTTTACATTCTGGGCAAGGCCCTGGGCGGCGGGATCATGCCGATTTCCGCGGTCGTCTCGCGCTGGGACATCATGGACGTGTTCACGCCGGGCAGCCACGGCAGCACGTTCGGCGGCAATCCGCTGGCGTGTGCGATCGCGTGCAAGGTGATCGAGATCCTGAACACGGGCCGGTACCAGGAGAACGCGCGGCGGCTCGGGGCGTATCTCCGCGAGCAACTGCTGGCGCTCAAGACCAACAAGATCAAGGAAATCCGCGCCCGCGGGCTGTGGGTCGGGATCGAGTTCAAGCCGGAGGCCGGCAAGGCGCGCCCGTACTGCGAACAGCTCTTGCAGATGGGCCTGTTGTGCAAGGACACGCACGCCCAGACCCTGCGGCTGGCTCCGCCGCTGTGCATTACGAAGGACGAGTTGGACTGGGCGCTGGAGCGGATTCGCAAGGTCGTCGCGTAGTGCGTCGATCCGAACCCCGCACGCAAGTGCGGGGCCAGGCGGCCAGGCGGCGGGTGCGTGACACTTTGGGCGGGGTGCTTGCGGCCCCGGCTGCGGGCCGGGGCGAGAGGAAATCGCACCGTTCCGCCTGCTCAGAACAACTCCGCCTACAGTGTCACACACCCCCCAGCCGGCCCTGAGGTGGAGTAGCTCGGCACGTGCCTGGCGTCGTTCGCCTCGCCGGAGGATTTCGCGGCGGCGCTGCACCTGGAGGAGGACGACGAGGAGGAATAGCGGCACTCACTTCCGCTTCGGCGGGCGCGGCACCAGCCGCTCGCCACGCGGATCGACCCAGAACCCGGCCGATTCGAGCACGGTGACGCCCAAGAGCGGCTCCTCGTTTTCGCCGGCAAACACGACTGTCCCGCCGGAGACCTGCCCCAGAATCTCAATCGCGGCCAGGCCAATCGGGAGTTCGTGCTCCGTGCCATCGGCCATCTCGTACGACCGCCGCCCGACGGGCTTGATGCCGAGCTTCCGCAGGACGCTCGACGGGAGAAACGTGTCCGTCGCCCCGGTATCCACGAGTGCCCGACCGGTCCAGACCTTCTTCGAGCCCGCCATCGGCCGCACCGTCACGTCCGCGTAGATGTGTCCCAAGTCCGTCTCCCGCACGGGCATCGGCCACAGCCGGCCCTGCCGGCGGCGCTTGCGACCGATTAGCAACGCTTTCGCAAGACTCATGACGAACATCCTGTCTGACCCTATTCTACCCGGTCGGGGACGCCTACGGCCACGAATTCCCCTTGCACACGTCGAGCCTCGTCCGCGTCCCCCACATTGTCGCTGTGGCAGGCCAGCTTGCCGGCCCGCTGGGCGAGCAACGCCCGTTGCTCCGCGCTCAGCCCCGGCGATTTTGCCGCGACCTTCAGTGGGACGTAGCCGTCCGCCTTACCGCTCGCGAACTCTGCGATTTCCTTGCTGATGCGCATGCTGCACCAATCGTGGCCGCACATGGCGCAGAAGTCGGTGTCGACCGGCAGGTCTTCGTCGTGCAGCGCGCGGGCCGTCTCGCCGTCGAAGGCCAGCTCGAACTGCCTGGGCCAGTTCAACGCGGCGCGGGCCTTGCTCATGTCGTCGTCCCACTGCTGGGCGCCGCGGATGCCGCGGGCGATGTCGCCGGCGTGGGCGGCGATCTTGTAAGCGATGCAGCCCTGCTTCACGTCCTCCGCGTTCGGCAGACCGACGTGCTCCTTCGGCGTCACGTAACAGAGCATCGCCGCGCCGGCCCGGGCGGCCTCGGCGGCGCCGATTGCGCTGGTGATGTGGTCGTAGCCGGGGAATACGTCCGTGACGACCGGACCGAGGACATAGAACGGGGCGTCGTCGCAGACGCGGCGCTCGGTCTCCATGTTGAACGCGACCTCGTTCAGCGGGATGTGGCCCGGCCCCTCCACCATCACCTGCACGCCGGCGTCGCGGGCGCGGTGGACCAGCTCGCCGAGCACGTACAGCTCGGCGAGTTGGGCCGGGTCGCTGGCGTCGGCCTGCGAGCCAGGGCGCACGCCGTCGCCGAGCGAATAGGACACGTCGTACTCGCGCATGATCGCGCTGAGCTCGTCGAACAGCTCGTAAAACGGGTTTTGGCGGTTGTGGTGAATCATCCACTTGGCGATGAGCGAACCGCCGCGGCTGACCAGCCCCGTGACCCGGCGGGAGATCAACGGCAGGTGCTCCTTGAGGATGCCCGCGTGGATGGTGAAGTAATCGACGCCCTGTTGGGCTTGCTTCTCGACCTCGCGGAGGATGATGTCGCGGTCGAGGTCCTCGATCCGTTGGCCGATGATCATGCTGTAGATAGGAACCGTGCCGATGGGGATGGTGCTGTGGTCGATGATCGCCTGGCGGCATTCGTCGAGCGCGCCGCCGGTGGAGAGGTCCATGAGCGTGTCGGCGCCGTAACGCTGGGCCCAGCGGAGTTTCTCGACCTCGCGCGCGGTGTCGCTGGTGACGGGCGACGCACCGATGTTGGCGTTGATCTTCGTGGTGATCGAGCGCCCGATCCCGAGGGGGTCGAGGCGCTTCGGCGCCCGTTCGCCGCGGCAGTAGTCGGGATCATCGAGCAGCGCCCGGCGTTGCGCGACGGTCATGTTGACCCAGAGCCGGGCGTCGGGGCGGGCGCCGGGATGGCCGGCGGGGAGTGGCGAGCAGCGAGTAGCGAGTAGCGAATTGTCTGGGCGGTCGGCGCCGGTTCTCAACTCGCTACTCGCTATTCGTAACTCGCCACTTCCGCCCGCTCCCGCCAGATGCCGGACATTGGCGGGGATGATGATCCGCCCCCGGGCCACTTCGTCGCGAATGAACGCCGGCGTCGTGTTCTCGCGAGCGGCGACGCGGGCCATCTCCGACGTGATACCGCCCTTGCGGGCGGATTCAAGCTGAGTCATGCGTGTCTCCATCGCGCGGGCGAACAACCCGGCGCGTCAGCGGGTCGTCACAGCCTGTGCAGCCCAGGCACAGACGGCATCCGCCTCCACCTCGATCAACATCTCTGGGTCGATCAGGCTCTTCACCTCGACCATCGTCGTACAGGGCGGATGGGCGCCGAAGAACTCCAGGTGCGCCCGGCCGAACTCCTCCCACCGCCGAATGTCCGTGACAAACATCCGCGTGCGCACGACGTGTTCCCGCGTCGCGCCCAGTTGGCGCAGCGCAGTCTCGATAATCTCAAGGCACCGGCGCGCCTGGCGGTAGCCGTCGCCCGGCGCAAACGTCTGACCGTTTTCGTCGAGCGGCGCCGTACCGGTCACGAAAATGAGCTCCCCGGCCCGCAGCGCGCGGCAATAGCCGACCTGGGCCTCCCACGGAGCACCAGAGAACACGCGTTGAAACGTCGGCATCGGCGGCGATCCGTTCTACACCGTGTCCGGGGCGTGCCCTACTTTCCCTCTCGCAACATCACCACGTAATCCAGCGCCGGCACCTCCGCCCCGAGCTGTCGCAGCATGTTGAGTGCCTGCGCGCGGTGCTGTGTACCATGCCCGCAAAGCTGGAGCATCGTCACGCCCAGTGGAAACGTTCGGAATATCCCCGGCCGCGGCGTCGCGGTCGTGGGCCGGGCGAGATCGCCGTCGGACAGCCCTGTCAGGAATTGACTGCGCCGGGCCGCGGTTTCGTTGAACCGCCGCGTCAGCTCCGCGATCGAAACCTGTGAGTCGACCGGCGGGAACAACTGCCCCGGTCCCCGCGTCCAGTTCTCGTACCACCACAGCTCGGCGAGCTGGATGTGCTCCAGGGTGGCCCGCAGCGTTCCCAGGCCCATGTCGAAGCGCCGATCGAGCCGGGCATCGTCCAGCGGCGCGGCGGCCGCATGCACTTTCGCCCGGGCCCAATCGCCGTAGGCGAAGTAATCCGTCAGGGTCGCGCAGTCCAGCGGGGCGGCGGCGGTATCGCCGCGCTCGGTCTGCTCGTGCTTCATGAAGATGTAATCGAGCCCGGGACCGGGCATGGGCCGGCCAAGCTGTCGCAACATATTCACGGCCTGCGCACGGTGGTGTACGCCGTGGTTGCAGACGTGCAGCATCATCCCGGCGAAGCTGAAGGTGGACGTCACACCCTTCTTGTTGGTATAGGTTACGGTGCGCGTCAGGCCGCCCTCGTCGAGTTCCGTGAGAAACGCATTGCGGCGCTCGGCGGTCTCCCGGAAGCGCCGCGCGATTTCGCTGACGGGCTCGCCGTGGCATTCTGCGTCGTAGGTGTCCGGTTGCGGCCTCCAGCGATCCAGCCAGCCGAATTCCGCAGCCCAGAGGTGATACAGCGTTTTGCGAAGCGAGCCCTCGCCCATCGGAATGGGGCGATCGAGTTCTCCGTCGCTCAGCCCGGCGGTGTGGGTGAGCAACCGTTCCCGTCCCCAATCGTTCCAGGCGAGACACTCGCGAAGGGTGTCGATGCGCGGCATGGTTCGCTTCCCTACGCAGCCGGCCCGCGACGGTACCGGCTGGAAGCCGGTGCCGGACACACCGGCTGGAAGCCGGTGCCACACGGTCCGGACGCTGATCAGGTTCGAAGGGTCTCCGGACCGCTCGTGTCCGAATCTCATGTCCGCCGCGGCGGACCACCCCTAGCAACATTCATAAGCATAGTCCGCCGGTCGCCCGGCGGCAAACGCCTGCACGGGCGGATCGTCTGTGCTCCCCGAGTGTTCCGGGTCCGGCGGCGGGCGCAGCAGTGGGGAGAGCGCATAGCTCTGCTTTGCGGGTGCAAGCCGGAGGTTTGCGCTCCCCGTACGGTAATTCAAGCGCGCTTCCGCCGCCGGCGGGCGCGGTGCCAGAGTTGCCGGAGTTCGGCCCGCAACGGCTTCCAGAACGCGCGATCGGCAGCTCGCTCGCGGCGCTGCTCGGCGGAGAGGGCGCGCTCAACCGCC
This sequence comes from uncultured Planctomycetales bacterium, assembly GCA_964394415.1. Classification (GTDB taxonomy): domain Bacteria; phylum Planctomycetota; class Phycisphaerae; order UBA1845; family Fen-1342; genus JAGVEP01. The sequence goes on along the minus strand of CAYMXT010000068.1, from coordinate 1,657 downwards.
GCCGTGTCCGCCCGCAGCGCGGCGGCGAGCGCAACGCGCTGGACGGCCAGCCGTCGCGCCGCGCCGCGGAATCGTCGCACGAGCTCGAGCAGAAGCTCGGGAGTGCGCGCCTCCCGCAGCCAGAACTCAACGCGTGCGCGCGGCGGGCGCTTTTCCGTCGCCAGGTAATCCGCGGCCACCAGGCGCGCGATCATGGGCCAGTCCTTGTCGCGCTGCGTCTTCTTGGCCGTTACCAGATCCTGGATGTTCAGGACGTCGACGGATCCCAGGCCCGGCAAGCGCGCCGGCCGGCGCCGTGCCCACAACACCCCGAATTCACCGCACCCGCGCAGTCTGGCCATCAGATCAATACGCCAATCGCACAGGCCCGGGCCGGTGCAGACGAAATGGCACGCGTGCCCGCGGACGAGCGCCGCGGCGCTCAAGGCCGGCACGAACACGCGCCGGGCACGCAACTCGGTCAACGCCGCACGCAGCCGGCGCAGGTTAGCGGGCTCGGCGGCGACGCAGAAGTCGCTGTCGCGTGTGAACTCGGCGGCACCGTACAGGACGCAGGCTTGACCGCCCATCAGCAGCGCCTGGACGCCATGTCGTCGGAACGTGGAAAGGACTTTGTGGATCGGGCTCCGGGGCAAGGGAACCTCCCAGCAGGAGGTACGTCTCCAGCAGCCGCGCGCAGCGGCGCAGCCGTTGTGCGGGCGTCAGCCGCGCCCACGCCCGCACGTCGGAATCGATCACGTCCGTAGGCACCGGGCGACATTATAGCACGAGCCGCGCCCCCGCCTCCCCGTGGCCCGACCGGGAGCGGGTCGCCAACCGACACACACGCACGGCTGGCCAGCGCCGCCGATCGCTTGCATAATCTCCCCTCATGGGTGATTCGCAGCGCGGCGTACTGGTCGTCATCAGCGGTCCGTCCGGGGCCGGCAAGACCTCCATCTGCAACGAACTCCTGCGCCGCCTGCCGAACTCACGCTGGTCCGTGTCCGTCACGACGCGGCCCCCGCGCGGCAACGAACAGGACGGCGAGGCGTACCGCTTCATCAGCGCGGCTGAGTTTCAGCGCATGGTCGCGGACGGCGAACTCCTGGAACATGCCCAATACCTCAACCACTGGTACGGCACGCCGCGCAGGCCGGTCGAGCAGGCCCTCGCCGCGGGGCAGGTCGTCATCATGGAAATCGAGGTGCAGGGCGGGGCCCAGGTGGCCCGGCGGATGCCCGCCTCGGTCCGCATCTTCGTCCTGCCGCCGACCATGGACACGCTGCGGGCCCGGCTGGCGGGCCGCCGGACCGAAAGCGACGCCTTGCAGACCAAACGCCTGGCGGAGGCTGACGGAGAAATCGCCTTTGCCCGGTCGAGCGGGTGCTACCAACACGTGATAACTAATGATATACTGGAGGATTCGGTTCAAGACGTCCTGGCAATCATCGAGCAGGCGCGACAGGCATGATCGAACAACTGCGGAACGACGACATCATCAACAAGGTGGGCGGGCGCTTCAAGCTCACCAGCCTCATTCAGAAGCGCTGGCTGGAGCTGATGCGCGGGGCCCGGCCGCTGGTCGACAACACGGCCGGCAAGACCGAGATCGAGGTGATTCTCGAAGAGATCATCCAAGGGAAGATCGCCGTCGATTACGAGGCGTCCAACCTTG
>CAYMXT010000067.1:8510-18390 GCA_964394415.1 uncultured Planctomycetales bacterium | reverse complement strand
GGTTCGAACGCAACGTGGGCGAGGTTCGGCCGGCCGGAGGATCTGCGATGTGGCACAGCGCGCCCCGGACTGGGTCGATCGTAAGCGGGGTCCTGTTCGGGTTTCTTGGCGCCGCTGCGCCGGCGCAGCCACCTGCCTCGCCGGACGGGGCAGGTGTGCGAGAGCTTGGCGCCTGCTGCTACAGCGACGGGGAGTGCCGGCTGGTCGAGCCACATTGGTGCGCCACGCGCCTGGGCGACCTCGACTGCGATGGCGACCTCGACTTTGACGATGTGGACGTGTTCGTCCACTTCTGGGGGATATGCCGAATTGCAAACGCGGACTGCAACCGCGACGGCGAACTTGACTACGACGACATCAACCCGTTCGTCGAGCTCCTCAGCACCAACGCGCTGATCACGGGCACGTTCCTGGGTGCCGGTACGGACTGTGACCCCAACCCGTGCCTGCTACCGGCGGATGCGCGCCGAGTTGTCGGCGCTGGCTCCGCCGGGCCCGCTGTCAATGCTGCGGCGGCTGGCGCGGCCGACGGAGCACGGGTCTGGCCGTGCCCTCTGGATGCCTTCTACGCGCAGCCGGCCGAAGGCTGCGATGGCCCCCGCTGGTCCGGCTACACGAGCGCGATCGGACAGGATTTCTCCTACCTCTGCCAGGAGGACTTTGAGCTCGACAGCGACATTCGAGACATCCACTGGTGGGGTCTGGTGCTCCAGTGGAACAACGGTTGGCTTACCGGAGATCCGGCCGCGCTTGCATTCGACATCATCTTCTACGCCGATGCGGGCGGCGCCCCCGGCGCGGCGGTGTGCATATACACAGGCGTCACGCCGACTTTCAACTACCTTGAGACGTGCTACGGCGCGTACGACGTCTACCACTTCGAGGTCCAGTCGCTAAGCCCGTGCTTGTGGGACGGACCCGGCTGGGTCTCCATCCAGAGCCAGCAGGCGCCCCCGAACTACGACGTGTTTTTGTGGGTCACCAGCGCGGTCGGCGACTTCGACGCGCGGCAGAACGGCAGCAGCCTCGGCACCAACCTCAGTTTGTGCCTGACCGGCATCTACATTCCCGCCTGGGGCGCGTGCTGTGATGACACGACGAGCAACTGCACGGACAACGTTGAACGGCTCGACTGCCTGGCGGCCGGTGGGCGTTTCGCCGTAAACACGCTGTGCGCCGACCTCCAGCCGCGGTGCGGACAGGGACCGTCGGCCTGCTGTTACGACAATTGCCTGTGCCGGGTCGTGCTCGAAAACCACTGCACGCGGATCGGCGACGCCAATTGCGATGGCGTAATTGACTTCGATGACATCAACGCGTTCGTCGAGGTCCTGTCTGGTAGTCCCGGCTGCAACCGGGTTCAGTGCGACTGCAACCTTGACGGCGACGTAAACTTCCTGGACATCAACGCCCTCGTGAACATTCTGGGCGGCGGCGGCTCCCCCACGGGCACATGGCTGGGCGCAGGGGCCTCGTGTGACGAATGCCCACGCGCCATCATCTGCCCGCCGGGCGCCACGCCGGAAAATGAGCCTTGCTACACGAACACCAACGGCGGGTATGACGTCGACCCGCCCGTGTTCAGCCCGATCGGCTTGGGTGACGTGGTCTGCGGCACAAGCTACTTCGATGGCTCGGCCTATGACTCGGACTGGTACCGCTTCGAAGCTACAGAAACGCTGACTTATTCCATCGTAGTCTTCGCCGAGTTCGACGCTCACTTCACGTTCATCAATGATCCGTACGAGGACTGCCTTCCTGGTCATCAGTTGGACGTTTTTGTCGCTCCTTGCGAAATGATGGAGATTGTCACGAACTGTGAGTACTGGGGCACCTACTACCTGGTGGTGCGCCCGCAGTTCACCGTACCGCTCATTTGCACAGACGGCGATCCGCAATACTGGCTTGAGCTGGACGAAGCCGCTGCCTGCTATATGCCGGTCGGGGGCTGCTGCATGGACGGTGAATGCTGTAACGGCATAGTCGAGCAGCACTGCATCGCAGCGGGCGGCCAGTGGTTGGGCGAATCAATGTACTGCTACGGAAACATCTGTGTGCCAGGCGAGACTTGTCTGTTGCCTCTGCCCATCCCGGACCTTCCATACACGGAACGTGGCAACACCTGCGCGTTCACGGGCGACTACGATGCGATCTGCCCCTTCACTGCCTCCGGCTCGCCCGACGTGGCTTACGAGTATACGCCCATGACCGATACCGTCGTCGAAATCAGCCTCTGCCTCGACGAGACGAACTACGACACGAAGTTGTACGTCTATGAGGACCACTGCTGGGGCGCGCCGCTCGCGTGCAACGATGACTTCTGCACGACCCCCTCCTATCCGACTTTTCCACACGTGTCGAAACTGGAGAACCTCATCCTTCAGTCCGGACACACGTATTACATCGTGGTGGACGGCTACGACGGCGCGTGCGGTGACTATGGCTTGGCGATCGCCCCCTACGAGCCGTGCGCGATCATCTGCCCCGGCGGCGCCAGCCCCGAGAACGAGCCGTGCTATACGGACACGAACGGCGGCTGCGGGTCCGACCCGCTGGTGTTCGGCTCCATTCACTGCGGCGAGACAATCTGCGGCACGAGCTACTTCGACGGCACGTACCGCGACACCGAGTGGTTCCGGCTCGAGCTGCCGGGCGGACATGCCGGTTATGACTTCACGCTTCGCGGACAAGCGGAGTTCGACCTGCAACTGTTCCTCATCCGGGACGACGGGGGCGACTGCTATGACCTTCAACTGACCTATACCCAGGGCGACGCGTGCGCGACGATTCAGGTGCTTGCCGACTGCGTCCCGGCGACGAGCACGTACTACGCCTGGCTTGGCCCGCAGTTCACCACGGCGTTCGAGTGCACGAACGACGATGTCCAATACTGGATCACCCTGCAATGCGCGTGGTGCGACGTTGCGCCCGGTGCGTGCTGCCTGAACGGCATTTGCCATGCGGAGACTACCATCTGGGAGTGCCAGGACCTGGGCGGGGAGTTCATGGGGGAGTTCACCCTTTGCGACCCCAGTCCCTGCTCGCCGCCGGTCGGTGACAACTGCGCGAATGCGAAGAACGTCAACGAGGTACCGTATACCGATCTCGATGACACCTGTGCCTACAGTCAGGATTATGACGCGATTTGCCCGTTCGGCGAGTCCACCGCGCCCGACGTGGTGTACCGGTATGTCCCGCCCCTGGATGAAGTGCTTGACATCACGCTGTGCCTGGACGAGACCAACTACGATACCAAGCTGTACGTGTACGAAGGCACGTGCCAAGGCGAGTACGTCGCGTGTAACGACGACTTCTGTACTACCACGTCGTATCCGCTCGCGCCGTACGTCTCGAAAATCGAGAGCGTCTTGCTGTCCGCGGGGAATACGTATTACATCATCGTGGACGGCTACGGCTCCGAGTGCGGCACGTACCGGCTCTCGGTCACTCCGCCACCGCCGGACCAACGTAAGTAGCGCGGGAGGGGCGCGCCTCCCGGCAGGCCGCGGCTCAGTAGAAGCCGCGCCCGCCCGCGAAAAGCCCCCCAGCCTACCGTATGGACCAGAACACTGCGTCTGTGTCGATCCGCAACCCCGGCCCCACGAACGGCTCGATCTCGACTGACGGTACGGCGCGGACTGCGCCCTCGCCTGCGACATGCGCGTGCAACGCTTCGCGTGTAAGCAGCTCCCCACCAAAGGGTACCAGGCACATACCGGTGGTCCAATAGATGCGCACGTCCCGCGGCGCGTGTGCGGTCAGCGCCGTGACAGCGATCGGAAAGACGGTGGTGGAATCTGCCAGAATCCACCCACCGTCGCCGGCCTGCGCGAGCGCATCTCGCGCCAAGCGCGCCGGCGAGTCGTCCAGGAACCGCCAAGGACGCAGGAAATGGGAGTACTCGTCGCGAAAGGGTATCGCACGCATCTGCCCGCGCAGCCAGCCACGCTCGCGGGCCAGCGGCGGGAACACCCAGTAAGTGAACACCGGTACAACCGCGTTGGCGACGAGCAAAGCAGTCAGCACACGCCGCTTGCCTGTCCAGTGCCGGAGGACCGTCGCCGCACCAACGCCGAACCAGAGGGCCGTCAGCACGCAAACCGGTACGAAGTACGTGTACTGGTCGCGGATGCTATAGCGCCCCACAAACACGAACACGATCAACGTCTGCACCAGCAGGACCCGGCGGAACCGGCGCCGCGTGCCGCCCGTCCGTCGCAAGACGCCAACCAGGGCCACCAGCCCTGCCAGCGACGGAAAACAGTAGCCGAACGTCAGGACCGCCAACTTGAGCTGCGACCACGAGAGCGCGGTGTTCAGGACCTGCCGCTCGAATCCGGGCACCCCCGCCACGCCGCCGAAAAGGGCACTGCGCAACGTCGCGAGCCCGTCGCCCGTCCGCTGAAAGTGCGCCAGGACCAGCGTCCAATACGGCGACGCCGTCGCGAGCCACGCCGCCGCTGAGGCGAAGAGCCACAACAGGTGTATCCGGCGGCGTGCGACGCGCTCGATCAGCAGAACACCATACGTCGCCAGCGTGAGCAAGCCGAGCAGATGGTCGGCGACGTGCAGGCCATTGGCCGCGAACACGGCCGCCAGCCACACGGGCTGCCGCGTCCGCAGGTAGCGCCACAGCAGCAGCCATTCGAGCGTCATCAGGCTCGCCGCGAGCGTGTACGTTTCGGCCAGCGCCGACATCTGCCAGAACACGTGCGCAAGCGCCAGCGTCGCCGCGGCGAGCACCGCCGCGCGGCCGCTGCGGGTCAGCGCGCCGACCAGGACCGTGAGCAGGCCGACAGTCGCGGCGCCGGCGAGCGCGGACAGGAAGTTGATCTTCCAGACCGGATCGCCGGCGGGAAGGTGCAGCGCAGCCCGCCCCAGCCAGTAGTGCAGCGGGTGCGAAAGCGCCAAACCGACGGGGTGCTCGAGCTGCCCCGTCAGGATGCGATACTGGTGAATCCCGGAGTCCTGCCACTCCACGCCGCGGGCGCCGGTCACGCCATACAGCACCAGCGTGAGACACCCGCTGACCAGCCCGAGGGCACCCCAGTTCTGGCGCCGGCGAGCGCAGCCGCGCGGCAGTGCCAGGTCAGATCGGGGCACGCGAAGACTCCCGGCAATCACGACGGCGCGGAAGCAGCCTGTTTCTGCGCCACGTAGTCCTCGGCCGGACGGCCGATGTACGTGAGGAACTCAAGTTCGGTCGCCGCGCCCTGCGTGCGGCCCATCTCGCGCCCCTTCGCGCTGAGCAGCAGAAACAACGGCTGGCCGTCGTAGCGGTATTGCACCGGCCGCACGTCACCCGGTTTGACCGCCAGCCGGCAACAAACGGCCTTTGCCAGCGGCTGGCGCGCCCAGCGCTGCGTGAAGACCTCACGCTCGTTCCGCAGGTGCGTGGGGTCATTGGGCTCATACAGGTAGAGAAAAACACGCTGGTTCTTCGCCGTGGCCTGCCGCAGGGCCGCGTCCAGGTCATTGTCGATCCACGCGATCGGCGGCCCCCCGGTCGTGGCAACCTGGTTCAGCAGCACCAGCCCGCCGAGCAGCAGCAGAAACAGCGCAATGCCCCAGGTGGGCGGACGCGGGCGGGTCGCGACCGGCGGCGGCGAGGTGTCGGAAGGGGCGGCAGCGCTCATGGAACTCTATGCTCAGCAGCGTACCGCCGGCGGGGCGCAACGTAAATCCGCGATGTACGACCCGCCCGCGCGAGTTAGTAGGCTAAGCGCCGGCGAGCGGCGTGCCGGAGGTCTGCGCTAGCTTGCGCGTCGCGTTCTGATCTGGCCCCCGCCACAAGGCACGCCCGCCCGCCGGACGATAGAATCCGTGCCAGACTGGAGGTGCCCGTGCTCAGGACGTTCTCCGTCGAGCTCGAAAAACAACGCCGCGCCATCGAGCGCATCGCCCGCGCGCAGGGTCTCGACTTCTTCGAGACGGTCTTCGAGGTCGTCGATTTCGAGCAGATCAACCAGATCGCCGCGTATGGCGGGTTCCCGCAGCGCTACCCGCACTGGCGGTTCGGCATGGAGTATGAGCGGCTGCGGAAGCAGCACACGTACGGCCTGGGCCGCATCTACGAGATGGTCATCAACAATGACCCGTGCTACGCCTACCTGCTGTCCGACAACGAGTTCGTGGACCAGAAAACCGTCATGGCCCACGTCTTCGCCCACTGCGACTTCTTCAAAAACAACACCTGGTTCAGCAAGACCGACCGTAAAATGATGGACGGCATGGCGAACCACGCCACGCGCGTCCATCGCCACATCGACCGCGAGGGGTTGGACGCGGTCGAGCGTTTCCTGGATATCTGCCTGACGCTCGAAAACCTGATCGACCCGCACGCCCCGTTCATGAAGCGTGACGAGGAGGTGCCCAAGCCGCCGCGGCCAACGCTGCGCGACCAGGTCGAGCGGGCCATTCGGTTTCCCGCCAAGCCGTACATGGAGCGTTTCATCAACCCGCCGGAGCGGCTGCGGGCGGAGCGCGAGAAGGAGCTGAAGGCCGAGGAGGTCCAGCGGCACGCGTTCCCGTCGTCGCCGCAGCGCGACGTACTTGGTTTTCTGCTGCGGCACGCCCCGCTAGAGGATTGGCAGGGCGACATCCTCGACATCGTGCGTGCGGAGGCGTACTACTTCGCCCCGCAGGGCATGACCAAGATCATGAACGAGGGCTGGGCGACGTTCTGGCACTCGCGCATCATGACCCGCCACTGCCTGCGGGCCGACGAGCTCATCACCTACGCCGACCACCACTCCGGCACGCTCGCGACCGCCCCGGGCCGCCTGAACCCCTACAAAATGGGCGTCGAGCTTTTCCGCGACATCGAGGACCGCTGGAACCGCGGACGGTTCGGCAAAGAGTACGACGAGTGCGAATCGATCGAGCAGCGCCGGGCCTGGGACCTCAAGCTCAACAAGGGCCTGGAGAAAGTTTTCGAGGTCCGGCGGGTGTACAACGACGTCACGTTTATCGATGAGTTCCTGACCCCGGAATTCGTCGACCGCTTCGAGCTGTACCACTACCGCCGCGACCCGGCCACCGGGCGGATGGTCGTCGTGAACCGCGACTATGACACGATCAAGCAGACGATGCTGTTCATGCTGACCAATCACGGCCAGCCGTACATCTACGTCGTGGACGGCAACTACGCCAACCGCGGCGAGCTGTACCTGGCCCACAAGCACATCGGCGTGGACGTGGACATCAAGTACGCCTCCGAGTGCCTGCTGAACCTGCACCGCCTCTGGCGGCGCCCGGTCCACCTCCAGGCCCGCATCAAGGACGAGATGCTGCTCTTTACGTGCGGCGGGGACAACGTGACGCACCAGAAGGTCCGCGACGACCTGCCCAAGCCGGCCCACCCGGACGTGTAGCGGAGCATCGACCTCCGGTCGGTGCGAACGCTGGCAGGCCAGGCCGTGTGCCGCGGCCACTTGACGGTCTATCGGATTTATGATATAATCTAACCGTGGCGAGACGATCAACGCGACCCAAGCCCGCGGTCCAGCGGAACACCTGGGGCTACGCGCCGGCCCGCGTCGAGCCGAGCGTGCGACTGGAAGCTGCGTGTTCTGCCTTGGTCGAACATAGCCGTGCGTCCGGACAGTCCGGCGGGAGGCTGACGTGGCCGTCCGGGCGGTCTTACACCGGGATGTGTATGCGTATCTGGAAAACTTGACACAGGCGGAAAAGGATGATTTTATCGAGCGGCTGGACCATGTGCGCAAGGCCCCCCTCGCGCATTCCGAACAACACGTAGAGCCGGGTTTGGGCCTGCCCGACCTGCGCCGCTTCGAGTTCGGACTCGGACCGGTCCAAATCGGCGTCTTCCAGTTCGACCGCACAACCCCTTGCATACGGATGCTGAAGTGTCGGCTACGAAGACCAAGAGAATGGCGACCCCCCGCGTGAGGACGGCGGACAGCCTGCCGCGGCCCCGCGGACGAATCACCTGGGACGACGGCACCACGTGCGTGGTGCTTTCCGAAGACGAATACGAGCGTCTGCTGCGCCTGGCCGAAGTGCGGGAACTGACGGCGAAGCTGGCGGCGCCGGCGTCGGAATGGGTCGATTTCGATGAATTCAAGCTGCGCGAGGCGGGCAGCCGCATCGCCGCTGCGCGCAAGGCCCAAAACCTGACGCAAACGCAACTGGCGCACAAGCTCGGCCTGCCGCAGTCCGATGTGTCACGCATCGAGCGCCACCCCGACCGCACGACCGTGCGCACGTTGAAACGCGTCGCGCACGCGCTGGGCGTCGATGTCAAGCTGTTGGTCGAGTGACGGTCGTCGCACGCGCCGCCGCCAGCCGCCCCGCCGCGCCCGGCTCCGGCACGGCCTCGTACGGCCGCACCAGTCCGTCGCCGTAGCCGATCAGCACATCTGGCAAGCTGCCGCCGGTCCAGTCGCAGCGGGACGGCCGGGAACGACTGGTGCCCGGCGGGTCGATTGGCACACCGTCCGAAACAACGGGGTAGTAGTTGTAGAACAGGAGTCGGCGTCAGTGCCGACGTTTGGATAGAAGCCCAATTGACCGTTTGTGTTTCCCGTGAGCAAATCCACCTTTCCATTCTCGCCCCAGCCGGTGATTGCGAGGCTGGACCCCTGCCACGGCACAACAGGATGTCCACCGAACAGCCAGTAGGTTATGGGCGATCTCGACGACTCAAGATCAAGTGGTTTTGGCGCCGGAATCGCGCCCCATCCGAACCCACCACGCGAGTGGCGGGCTGGTCGGCGGACTGCCCTGCTATCCGAACCCCCCACGCAAGTGGGGGGCCAATCCGAACCCCGCACGTCCCGGCGCGCCGGCACGGGGCCGACGGCGGTCTCGGCTCCGCACGAACATGCGAAGCGTGGTTGGCGGACGTGCCCCGGACTTGCGTCCGGGGTTCGGATGCCGCCAATTCCACCCACAACGCTGCTAATCCGAGCCCCCAGACCAGCCGATAAACGCGCGTGGACCCCTCACGCCGCGCCGCGGGCGCGCGGACCTCGCCACAAGGAGCGACTGACATGAAAACCACCCTCCCGTTGACCCTCATGGTGCTGACCGCTGCCCTGACGCTTGGGACCATCTCGTGCGGCACGCCGTTCCAAACCCTGCTGGACACCATCGCGGAAGCGACCGGCACCACCGGCACCGCCGACGCCACCGACCCGACCAACGAACCGGACGGCGATGAAACCACCGCTGACGACGCCACGTCCGACGACCAGACCACCGCGCAACCCGACGACGACCAGTCCACGCCGGCGGATGACGATGACGCCGACGCCACCGCGGCGACACTCACGGTCAAGCTGATCGCCGACTATGGCGCGTCCGCGGCCACCGACACGGCCGACGCCGCGCAAACCACCCCCGCCGTCGATCAACTCACCGACTGCGAGGCGAACCTCCCCGACGACGGGCCGCCGTACGCCGCCGGGCTGGATTGCGACGGCGACGGCGGCGTGGTTCGCTACATTACGCCGTCGGTTTTCAAGGTCGCGCTCAAGCGGTGCACGCTCTACGACGCCGAGGACGTCGCGTACGACCTGGTGCCCGACACGGGCACGCTGGCCGCCGCCGCGGTGGTCGATCTGACGGACCCCGTGACGCTGGCTGCCGATGAGCTGCCGCTGGCGAAGTACACGCGCATCGAGGCGGAGGTGTACTACTACGAACTCATCATGCCGCTGAACAGCCCGCCGGCCGAGGAGCACATCCGCGTCTATCTGAGTGACGACGACTTCGCCGCCGAGGGTAGCCTGGGCCACCACCAGGGCGACATCACCATGGTCGCCGAGGACGGCAGCGAGCTGGGGTTCGTCATGGGCGGCTCGGCGTGGACGAGCGACTTTCTCGCCGCGGCGCGCGGGGAGTATTCGAACGGCGC
>CAYMXT010000067.1:7888-8500 GCA_964394415.1 uncultured Planctomycetales bacterium | reverse complement strand
GGCCTGTTCGGCAACACGGACCTGTGGGATTCCGCGTCGTTCATGCAGGGCGCGGAGGCAGACATCTTCGTCTTCGCGGGCGAATTCGAGCTGGAGTTGACCGCGGCCGGGGCAACGTTGTCGCTGGTCTTCAATCTCGCGGACAGTTGGTTCTACGAGGACTTCAACGACAACCAGACGTTTGATCCGTGCGGCAGCGTCGGGGCGACCGGCCTGATGGACGCTTGCAGCGAAGAGGCCGCCTGGGCGCCGCTGCTGCCGTTCCCGCCGGACCTCGAACTCGGTGAGGCGGACGCCGAGGCCGAAGCCGCGCGGCGGATTTGACGCGACGGCACGTGCGGTGGCCGAACCGCGACCGCAAGGACGCCCTTCAGAGCCGCGAAGCGTAAGCGAGCGTTCGTCCGGACCCCGCACGTCCCGGCGCGCCGGAACGCGGCCGGCGGTGGTCTGGGCTCCGCACGAACCTGCGAAGCGTGGTTGGCGGACGTGCCCCGGACTTGCGTCCGGGGTTCTGATGCGCTGCCCAGGACTTGCGTCTATCCGAACCCCGCACGTCTCGGCGCGCCGGAACGCGGCCGGCGGTGGTCTGGGCTCCGCACGAACCTGCGAAGC
>CAYMXT010000067.1:0-7788 GCA_964394415.1 uncultured Planctomycetales bacterium | reverse complement strand
GTGGTTGGCGGACGTGCCCCGGACTTGCGTCCGGGGTTCGGATACGCTGCCCCGGGGACTTGCGTCTATCCGGACCCCGCACGTCCCGGCGCGCCGGGACCGCTTCGCGGAGTTCAACTCGCTCGCTTACGCTTCGCGGCTCCGAATCGCCCCCGCGCGATCACGGCCCGCATCCCCCTGGCATCCAACCCCTGTTTCTTCTCTGTGTCTCTGTGCCTCTGTGGTGAACCTGAAACGGATCTCACTCGTCGTAGCGCGCCCCGTAGTACGGGAACTCCCGCCGGGCGATGACCTCCGGCTTGCCGCCCGGCTGGATGAGCGTGTAGCGGTCGGCGGTCGGGTCAGCGGGGTTCGGCGGGTCTTGGACCTCGTTGCCGTAGATGCCGGTACCATCCTGCCAGACGAGGCGCGGCAAGAGATTACTCCGGTCAATCGTGACGACCGACGATGCGCTCTGCGCCGGCTGCTCGCGGTCGATGAGCGTCGTGTACACCGTAAACGTATTGCTCCGCGTGGTCAGAAACTGCGTGTCCAGCAATGCCAGCAGGCTGACGGCCTTCATGAAGTCACCGCCGAGCCACGGCCGGCTGGGCGCGTAGCCTCCCAGCACCGTGGCATCCATCCCGGCGGCCAACTCGGCGTCGGAGGAGCCATCGAAGCCAACGACGTTGGCCAACTCGCCCAGCGTCAGAAAGCCGCGCTTCCAAAGCGCGACATTCGGGCTGTTCGGGTTCATGGCGTCGTCCAGCGCGCCGCGCGGGCTATCCGTGGCGGAGCTCGTCTTGGTATCGTAGCGCGTCGGCCGGTAGACCGAGCCGGCCGCCCAGTTGTTGCGGTAGGCAGCGCGGGCCAGGGGGGCGGTGCCAGGGGCGACGTAGACCAGGCGGTCGCGATAAGCGGTCGCCGCCTGTGCCAGGGTCGGGCCAAGGCGATACCACTCGCCTGAACTGGTCGAACTATTATTGACTCTGCTCCAAGCGGGGAAACGAATGGTCGTTGCGTTGGCGCCCAGCCCCGTGACGATGCCGGAACGCCAGCTCCAGAACGCCGGCGCAGCCCCCGTGTCGGCCAGTGCGGACGGTAGTGAGGTATTGGGGTTGGTCGAGCTTTGCGGCCCGATCAGCGGCGCGCCGGCCAGCACGTACCACCCGGCCGTGTTGATATCGATGCGGCCGGGAACGCGATCCGGGTTGCTCGCGTTGGGATCAAGCGTGGTGAAGTAATCAAACACCAGCAGGCCCCAAGGCACAGCACCCGTTTCGTCCAGACCGGACGCGAGCGCCTGGTTTCCGGCCGTCGTCTCAATGTCCTGAGTGTTGTCGAAGCTCGGCAGGTGGCCGAAGTCGGCCCGGGGGTAACGCCGCGGGTCTACGTAGTTGTAGTTCTCGTCCTGCCAGGCGTCGTACAGCACGCGTGTCACGGGCCGGCGCTGTGGTTGCGCGACGACATTGTTGTTCCAGACGTGCGACACGCGGGGCACATACAGCAGAAACCCGACGGTGGGGAAGGACGCCGGCCGCGCGGTGCCGTGCAGCGCGACCGAGAAGCTACTTGGCTCGTTCGCGAATCCTGCGTTCATCAGGTACAGCGGCACGCAGGGCTCGAGCCGGTCGGTGGCAACCTGATCGCTGCTTTGCAGCGCGCCAAAACCAAGCTCGCTCGGCAGCGTATCCAGCCCCGGCACGTTCGGGTCAAACAAGGGGTCGTTCGGGTCGTTCGGATTGCACACGTTGACGGACAGGTCGGCGTTGTGATGCGGGGTGTTGTCACAGGGAAACGCGACCGTCATCCGCCAGCGGGCCGGCAGCACCCCGAAGGGGCCGACCTGTGCGCCGAGGTAGTTCTCGTAGCTGGTGTCGCGCCACATGTTCAGCAGCCAGGGACACTTTCGCACCGGCTGGTTACCAAGCAAGTTGGCGCTGTCCAACTCCATCTCGTCTACGAGGAACCAGCGGGTCCCCGCGAGATTCTGTCGCCACAGCTTCACGCGAAGCTCGGCGACGTTAACGTTCGGCGGCGCCGGATAGCCCACCGTGAGCGTGTTCAACTCCCCGTGCAGACCGGCGCCCAGGTTGTCCTCAAACCACGTGTTGGGCGCGGCCGCCCCGTCGTGGACGCGAAAGACCATGAACGAGCGCCCGTCCAGGCGGTAGTCATCGATGGGCGGCTGCACATTCGACAGGTTGAACAGGCCGCCCGCGGCCGGGTCGAGCGTGTCATCGTTGAAGCTGATCGCATACAGCCCCAGATTCAGGCCGTAGTCCGCAGGCTGCGGCGGAGAGCCCGGATCCCGTGAGTCGTTGGGGTTGTACAGCTCGATCGCGGCCGCAATGCGCGGGCCGCGCATCGGCGGGAACTGCCCAGTCACTAAGGCCGGCTTGTTGTACACCGCTACCTGTGTAATCAACGGTTGCGGGACATAGCCGACGTACTCAATCGGGCCATTCGGATCCTGCAAGTCGTCGTAGTATGGTACGTCGATATCGCCGTTGACGTCTCGCGGCGCTGCGAAAGCCACGGTGTTCACCGCGAGCATGTACGCCTGCCGTCGCCGGCGCATGTCATCATTGAGACTCGGGTCGCCGGTGAGATCGGGAAAGTCCTTGTGACCCGCCAGCATTTCGTGGTAGTAGTCGGCGAGCTCTCGCACGACGACAAAACCCTGCGCGATTGTACCGCTCGCCATCAGAGGTGTGTCGTCGTTGAACTTCCCGTCTGTCTTGAACGCGCCGCGTGGCACGCCCTTACCGCCCACCGGCGGCACAGACAGGTCTGTAATCCGGCCCAGGTAATACTTCAATGCGCCGGGGCGCAGGCCAAGCTGCCCAAGTTGGCCCCAGGTCGTCAAATCGTCCTTGCGCTCCTGAAGGCGCGCCCGCTCGTCCGAGTAGCTCGCCGTGGTCAACAGCGGTCGCGAAACCAACAGGTTTCGCACGGCCGGGTTGCTGTTGTACGCCCCCGCGTCCAGCGTGACGCCCTGCCGCCACACGTTCCATTCCTTCAGGTCGGCCAGATTGAAACGCTGCCAGTTGAACTCCTTGTAGTAGCCCGGACTCGCGCCCTGGTTCCACCGCGGCACGAACGTCTGGCCAAACCACTCCTCGAGCGTTGCGAGCGCCGGCGGAATACCCAGCGCTGTCGCCGCCCCTTCCTGGCGGCCAAGCAGCAATCCGCCACGCCGGCGCAGCAGCGGCTCAATCGCACCGCGATTCGCGCTCAGCGCGAGCAAGGCGTTGGGATCGATCGTGCTCAAATTCGGGTCGTTCGGGTCGCGCACCCACTCGAACATCCGCTCCAGGTACGGCCACCGGACGCTCAGATCGTTGGGATCTTCCGCTGCAAGCTGCACCATCCCGCCATGCGACTTGACGCGCATGCTGGCGGCGTAACGGGCGTTCTCGCGGAACTGGGTCCAGAAACGCGAGTTCGGGTCATCCGGCAAAGCGGGGTTATACAGGTCCGGCCGGACGCCCTGGGCACGGCTCGGGCGACCCGCGGCACCGTTCGCCAACTCCGTAATCAACGCCACGTCGGCAAACGACGAATCCGCGATTCCGTCGCCGTCCGCGTCGGTGAACGGGTTTTGCGTGTTGAAGACCGTGTCCGGCGAGCTCGGAGTGCATGGGTCGCCGGGTTCGATGACAACAGCGTTCGGGGAGTAAACGGAGTCTTCGCTATTGGCCATCAGCGACGGCAACGTCCTGTTCACCGCCGGCGTCTGCGAAAGGCTCGTGAGTGCCGGGTACTGGTAATCGATCGGGTTCGTTCCGCCGCCGGGCGTCCGCACCGGCTCCGGCGACGCGAGCCACGGGGCGCCCCACGGGTTTCCCTGGGCGTCCGTGCCCGCGTACCCGGGGATGTTCACGTAGTTCGCCCCGGTGACCAGATCGACGCCCTGCCGGCCCCCGATCGCGCCAATCGCGAGGTCTTCGATGCTCTGGACGGAGCTTTGGACCTGCTCGCCGCGGGCGACCAGGCGGAGGGTCTGCCGCTCGGCCCGCGCCAGGACGATGAAGCCCAGCAGGACCATGAACAGCATCGCCAGCAGCCCGACGATCATCAGCAGCACCGACGCCCGCCGGCGGTAGCGCTTCTGATTCCCCTCCCTCCCAGGGAGGGGCCGGGGGAGGGTCGAAACCACAGAGGCACAGAGGCACAGAGAAGACCGGGGCTGGTGCTTGGCGCAGTCCGAACCGCGCCCGCCAGGAAGCGGCGTTTCCGAGCCGCGACCGTCAGAAAGCGGCGTTTCCGAACCGCGCCCGTCAGGAAGCGGCGTTTCTGAGCCGCGCCCGTCAGGAAGCGGCGTTTCCGAGCCGCGCCCGTCAGGAAGCGGCGTTTCCGAGCCGCGACCGCAAGGGAGCGATCCAGAACCCGGCGCGGCCGCGCTGGGCCCCGCCGCGTCCCACGGCCGTGCCCGCGAGCCACCCGGCGGCCCGCTCACGGCTGACACAGCCGTGGCACCCGCTCCCGGTCGCTCGCTCACGCTCGCGGCTCGGACGCTACGTTTCTGCACGAGTCGACTACTCATCGTCATGCGGTCTTCGCGACGCATGGTTCACCACAAAGAGCCGGTCCGCCAAGCGGACGGGAAGAGTCTCCACGCTCATTCTGCCGACGACGCCAAAAACCCAGGTTTCCGGCGGGCCGCTTATCGGACGACGCACAGACGAATCGTCTGTGCTGCACGTCACAGACGGATCGTCTGTGCTGCACGTCACAGACGGATCGTCTGTGCTCCACAACGCACCGGCCAGAGGCCGATGCCGATTCACCGGCGAGACGCCGATGCTCCCCTATTCGAACCGATGGACAACGGTCCGCACAATCGGCTCGGTCAGCACGCCACGCGAATCCCACACCCGCACCGTCACACGGATCGCGTAGGGCCACATGCGGACGATCCGCTGCTGTATCGCGTCACTCGGCTCAGCGTGCGCCGATGGGTCCTGGTCCAACCGCCCAAAGTCGTTCATCCTGCCGTGTGGCCCCGTGAGCGGGTGAACCTGCCGGCGAACGGCCTCCCGATTGGCCTCGGTGTCCGGCACGAAAACGTACGTCGATCCCGGCGCAACCTGCGTCCAGCGCGGCATGTCGGATCGCCGACTCATCGTCGCACCGACACTGGGGTTCCACGCATAGGTCACACTGTTCCGCGGATCCTCCGGCATCAGGAACTCGACCTGAAACCACGCACACCCCGGCAACATCTGCACCGCCAGGTTGCTCTTCAAATCCACCGGCACTTCGTCCAGTACCGTGGCGACGTGGCGGAACTGATTCGGTCCCGCGTTGGGGTCAGTTACGCCCGTAGCAAAAACGAGCGAGTTGACCGAGTCCTGGTTCCACGATTGCCAACTTCCGTGCGGGTTGCCAAATGGCGGCCAGAAGTACGGTGACAAATACGGAGCGTTGTCGGTACCAAAGTAGGTGGGCCCGAATGAGCGCAAGAGTTCTGCGACGTTGAGCCACGCCGCATCGCCCGGCAGGTAGCTTCCATCCAGATACGGTTCGCAGCGGGCCGCAAAGTCCGCACCCAAGGCCGAGAACTGGATATCGCCGGGAAGCGCGGGCAGGCTCCGTCCGGGATCGGCCAGAATCGTCCCCACCCGCGCGAGATGCCAGCGATTGGCGGGGATGCGGCTTTGTGTGCCTGTTGCGACCGTTTGCTCGATGTGCTCCATCGCCGGCGGCGGGGCATTCGCGGCCGGAAACGTGTATGCCGTCCCCGTCCATTGCGGCTGGGCCAACGCCGCATGGCCGTACACCACGCGGATCGGCGTGAACTTGACGCCGAGGGCGTAGGGGTCAAAGGCGGGGTTGGCGTTCGGATCCGGCGCCGCCGACGGCGTCGGGCGGTTCGTGAAGAACATCAGGAAGTCGGCCCGCGGATCGCTGTACACACCGTTCGGATCGATCGCCGTCGCGTATTCCGGGTCGTAGCCCGGCGTCAGCGCGCCGGGATCGCCGAGCAGCGTGCGGTGATACTTGCCGGCCTCGAGGTCCGGCTGCGTCAGCGACGCGGCCTGCGTCCGCCCGACGAGCACCAGCACGCTCTCGGCGGGGTTACAGCCGTTGAGGTCTTCCTGTATCTGCCGGACGAACTCGCGGACGCGGGCGTGGGCCTCGGCGTACGCGGCCGACTGGCTGGCTGTCCGCGTGGTCACGCTGAACACGACGCCGACGACCGCCAGCGCGACGCCCAGGACGGCCAGCGAGACGAGCATTTCGACGAGGGTGAAGGCGGCGCGCTGCTGAATGCAGAAGGAAGAATGCAGAATGCAGAAGCCCTCGGCCCCGTCTCGTCTAGCGCGGCCGCTTTCTGCATTCATCATTCTGAATTCTGCATTCTTCACGGCACCTCCCTCAGCCGCACATACCGCCGGGCGACCGCGACGATCGGACTGCGATCGGGAAACACCGGCTGACCGCCGCCGTCCAACTCCTCAAACGCGGGGGGGATGACCCAAAACGGGAATTGCGCGATTAGGGAAGGGTCAACCACCCACGGGTAGAACCCGTTGCTCTTCACGAGGACATCCGTGCTCCCATCACTCTTCTCCACGCGCTCCATGACCTCGTAGATTGGCAGCGTGCTCGGGGTGCTGGGCACGAATCCATAGCGGTTTGTCGGCGGGAACGCCTGGAGGGCGTTCGGCTTCCAGTCATTGACCGCCGGGATTAGCAGGCTGCCTGCCGGTAGCATGCGCCCATACGCTTCGGTAGTTGTGAAGGCAATCGTCGCGGGGGGCGCGAACCCGGACAAGAGGTACCGTTCCTCGGGCGAGAGCGACGCGTACAGGCTGGGATCCACCGTCGGCAAGCTGTCGAAGAAGACCATCCAAGGGACGGGAATGGCAACGTCGTTGCCCTGGAGGTACCCCCCGTTCGCCGGGTCTTGCATGGGAAAGCGATGATTGGCTGACGGCGTACGCACGGCCACCGCGATGAACTCGTATGCAAACGGGTCCGCGTCCTCCCCATACGAAACGCGGCGATAGAACGCGGTCCATACCACCCGTTGCGCGGCAGCCTTGGTCGTTTCCGCGCCTGCCGGATTCGTGCCGGGGCTGCGCACGGGACGCGGCGTGTAGTCAACCGGAGCGCCCGTGAAGTAGACGTTGGGATCGTAGATCACGTCGGCCGTCGACGGCGGATAGAACAGGCTGACCGATGGCACTGACGGCTGCATCCACACCCAGTTGTCGAACTCCCTCGTCGGGTCGATGATGACCTGCTGCTGCGACGTCGCCCAGGCCGCAGCCAGTTGTTCTGGCACGGGGTTGGAGAACACCCACTCGTCGCGCGTCGATGTGACGATGTTCCGCGTGAACAGCGGCCGGACCTTGATCAGCGGCTCGTAGTTTCCGTCAAACGCGCCGTTGGGATCGGCGGGGAGCGGCGGAGGCGGCAGGGGCGGCCAGTATCGTGGCACGAACAGCCCCGTTTCACGAGTCTGAACGGCATTGGCATCATCCCAGATATCGCGCGGAATGCACACATTCTGCTCAATCAAATCCAGCGCGTATTCCGCCGCCGCCTCGCCGGTGGCGATGTTGATCGACGCACGCGTGTAGCGGATGCCGATCGGCAGGGCCGCGCCGATCACGAGCAGCCCCATCGCCAGGATCGCCAGGGCGATCATCATCTCGGCGAGGCTGAAGGCCCGGCGGAATGTGGGAACGTGGGAATGTGGGAACGTGGGAACGGATAATGGCGGAACGTTCGCCCGCCTCGCTGCGTTCTCACTTTCCCACGATGTCACGTTCACACGCTTCATTGCGGCCTCTG
>CAYMXT010000066.1:0-18429 GCA_964394415.1 uncultured Planctomycetales bacterium | reverse complement strand
GCGAGCGAATCAGAGCCGCGAAGCGTCAGCGAGCGAATCAGAGCCGCGAAGCGTCGGCGAGCGGCGTGCCCCGCGCGCTGTCGCTTGCGGCGCTGGGCTTCTTGGCCAGCAGCTCTTCCAACCCCACCCGGCGCAGTGTTCCCAAGACTGCCGCCACGCGGCCGTGCGGCAGGCTACGCTGAATCTCGAAGGCCACGGACTCGCCGGCCGCGGCCCCGCAGTGTCGGCGGTGTTCACGCAAAGCGGCCAGCAAGTCCGGCGGCCGGCGGGTCGTTTCCGACCGGCCGGCCGCCGCGGCGTTTCGCGATTCGCGCTTCGCGCTTACACGAGGCCCTGATCCATCATCGCGTTGGCGACCTTGAGGAAGCCGGCGATGTTGGCGCCGTTCACGTAGTTACCGGGCGTGCCGTACATCTCGGCGGTCTTCCGGCAGTTCTCGTGAATCGCGATCATGATGTTGTGCAGCCGCTGATCGACCTCCTCGCGGGGCCAACTCAGCCGCAGCGCGTTCTGTGACATCTCCAGGCCGCTGGTCGCGACGCCGCCGGCGTTGGCGGCCTTGCCGAGCCCGTAGAGGGTCTTCGACTCGAGGAAGACGTTGACGCCGTCCGGCGTGGTCGGCATGTTTGCGCCTTCCGACACGCAGAAGCAGCCGTTCTTGACCAGGTTGTTGGCATCGACGGCGTTGATCTCGTTCTGCGTCGCCGACGGCAGGGCCACGTCGCACTTGACCAGCCAGAGCGGATTGCCCTTGGTCGCGAACGTGTTGGCGTCGGTCTCCTGGTAGTGGGCCTTCGGGTATTTGGCCACGTAGTCCTTCATCCGCCCGCGCTTGTTGTTCTTGAGGTCCATGACGAACTCGAGCTTCTTCATGTCGATC
Source organism: uncultured Planctomycetales bacterium (assembly GCA_964394415.1). Classification (GTDB taxonomy): domain Bacteria; phylum Planctomycetota; class Phycisphaerae; order UBA1845; family Fen-1342; genus JAGVEP01. The sequence goes on along the minus strand of CAYMXT010000066.1, from coordinate 17,549 downwards.
CCCTCCTCATCGACGATGAAGCCGTTCGAGTCGCTGAACGTCAGCGGCTTGGCGCCGAGCTGGATGCACTTCTCCGCGGCGTACTGGGCGACGTTGCCCGAGCCGCTCACCACGCAGCGCATGCCCTTGAGGGTCTTGCCGCGGGTTTTTAGCATTTCCTCGGCGAAGTAGACCTGGCCGTAGCCGGTGGCCTCGGGCCGGATCAGCGAGCCGCCCCAGTTCAGGCCCTTGCCGGTGAGCACGCCTTCGAACTTGCGCGTGAGTTTCTTGTACTGACCAAACAGGAAGCCGATTTCGCGGCCGCCCACGCCGATGTCGCCGGCGGGGACGTCGACGTACTCGCCGATATGGCGATAGAGCTCGTTCATGAAGCTCTGGCAGAAGCGCATGACTTCGCGGTCAGACTTGCCCTTGGGGTCGAAGTCGGAGCCGCCTTTGCCGCCGCCCATCGGCAGGGTGGTGAGGGCGTTCTTGAAGACCTGCTCGAAACCGAGGAACTTGATGATGCCGAGGTTGACGGAGGGGTGGAACCGCAGGCCGCCCTTGTAGGGTCCGATGGCGGAGTTGAACTCGACGCGCATGCCGCGGTTGACGCGCACCTCGCCGCGGTCGTCTTCCCAGGGAACGCGGAACATCACGACCCGCTCGGGCTCGACGATCCGGTCGAGGATTTTGGCCTTGCGGAACTCGGGGTGCCGCTCGAGGCAGGGCACCAGCGACTCGGCCACTTCCTGGACCGCCTGGTGAAACTCCTTCTGCTCCGGGTTCTTGGCGGTCACTTCCGCCATGAAATCCTTGACGAACGTTGACATAGGCATCTCCGTGTGCGTTAACGACCTGCCGGCGGCCGGCCCGCAGCCGGGCGGACTCGCGGCGACAACTGGAACGGGCGCGGCTTGCACGCCGCAGCCCGGCCGGCGCCACGCCGGCAGACCTTGATTCCCACAAACGAGCGACCGGTTGTTGACCCACAACCAGGCATGTGTTTGGCGATCCGGTACCCCGCGGCCAAATCCGGGGGTCAATGAGCCACGCCAACCTCTGGTCGTGTGGCCACCGGTTGAACGCCAGCGGCAGGCCACCCAACCAACCCTACCGCCGGCCGCCCCGCTGGCTCGGAGCCGCGCGGGGAAGCTGCGCATTTTGCCGCACCCAGCGGCGGATTTCAAGATGCCGGGGTCGGTTGGAGCCCGGCCTACCCCTCCACAATGCACACGGCGTGCCACAGTGCGTGGCCCTCCGAACCCCGGACGCCAGTGGGGGCGTGGCGCCTCCCAAGCCGCAGCCTTCATGCGGCGCGCGGGAGGCTCCGTGACCTGCGGCGCGCAGGATGAATCCTGCGGCTCAGGGAGCGCCCCGGACTCGTGTCCGGGGTTCGCATACTTCAGAGCCGCCGCCTTCATGCGGCGCGCGGGGGGCTCCGTGGCCCGCAGCTTCCCGTGTTTTCGGGCCAGAGTATTCTCTGGGACGCGTTGCTTTTCGGCCGAGGCGCGGGTATATTGCGCATAGTCCGGGTGAGTTGCCCGGCGGGGAAGCTGCCGCGCGTGCGAGAGCCGCAGAGGGTAGCGTCGGACCGCCGAGTCCGACGGCGCTCAGCGCTCAGCGCTCAGCCCGCCCGGGAGATTGGGAAAGCCGTGTGATCGGTCGGCCGCCGTCGGGTATCCGCGGCGGCGTGGGAAACGACCATGTCAACGGAAGCAGTCAGCGGGTCAGCCACCGCAGGCGCCAGCGCCGGTACCGTCGCGGCGGGGTCGTCTTGTGCCCAAGAACCAGCGTTTCGCATTGCGAAACCGCCAGTCCGGCCGGTCTCCGACGTCGATGAGGGCCGGTTTCGCACCGCGAAATCAGACTCGGCCCAGTCCGCAGACACATTTCGCAATGCGAAACAGGACTCGGCCCAGTCTCCGGGTGCGTTTCGCATCGCGAAACCAGCCTCGGCCCCGTCCGCAGACGCGTTTCGCATTGCGAAATCCGACCCCGTCGAGAACACCGAGCCGGGCAACGCCGGCGGGTCGGCCGCGCTGGCCGTCGCGCCGGAACTCCGCGCGGCGGATTCTGCCGCGGCGTCGGTGCCAGGCGCGGATAGCGCTGGCGCGACGGCTGCGCCGGACCTGGTGATCCTGGACTATGCTGAGCTTGGACGGCGTCGACGGCAGATAGTAGGGCGTGGCGACCTGGCCGAGTGGGAGTGGGACCAGATGTTGCTGCGGTCCTACCTGGCGCAGCCGCTGCCGCTCAAGGAAGCCGCCGTCCGGATGTGCCCGAAGGAGCGGGCCGGCGACGATGCGCCGCCGGAGAGTGACGCGGAGCCTGGGGAGGCGTATTCCGCAAGTTGGTTGTCGCGGCGCCTCAGCGCGGCCCGCGAGTGGCCGCAGCCGCCGCTGACGAGCGCGGAATGGGCAGCGTATCATGACCGCCTGAACGGCCACAAGCCGAAGTCGCCGGCGGCGGGGCCTCCGCCGCTGGAAGTGCGGATCGAGAACGCGGCGCAGCAGTTGGCCCGTGGCGTGCGGAAGCTGGTGGGGCTGGGTTGCCGGGCGCGGGACGCCCTGCGCATCGCGCACAGGGCTGTGCGTGAGGCGCTCTTGGCGCCGGATGGCGAGCAGACGACGAAGCGGTCTCGGCGGAGCCGGCGCGCCGGTGGCGGAGCGCCTGGCGAAGGGGTACTCACGGACAAAGGCGATTATCCCGCACCGAATGGAGATGACCCATGTGCAATCGGCTGTGCTTGAGCGTGCTGCTGGCGTGCGCGGCGGCGCCGGCCTTGGGTGACTACTGGGTGCAGTATCAGCCACTGCCCGATGCGCCATGGCCCGAGGACCAGGGGTGGGAACGCATCACGGCCTATGGGGGCGCGGAACGCTCGATCGAGGACGGGGCGCTGGTTCTTAACTCGCTGGGGAGCGCGGGTATCATGGATTACTACCGCGCCTATCGGCCCGGAGAGATTCACGCGGAGCCGGGACGCCCGTTCGTCGTGGAGTGGCGTGCCCAAGTGGACTACGCCACGGCCGCGGAGAGCTTTATCGCAATCTTCTCGGATGATCAATGGGGCGTTGGCTTCAATATGATGGCGGACCGGATATATAGCGCGTATGAGTGGCCATTGAGCGCGCCATTCACGCCGGGATCGCACGTATTCCGGATGACATCCTGGGACATGCGGTCGTATACTCTCGCCGTCGACGGGTTGGACACGCTCAGCGGTTCGTTTTCGGACATCCCCTGGTCGTCAAGGATTAGCTGGGGGGACGGTGGGCAAGGCGGGGTCAGTCTCAGCCGCTGGCAACGGTCTGGGTTCGGCATCGTACCAGAACCGGTCGGTCTTTCACGCGTTAGCCTCATTCTCGCCTGTGCTCTGCGCACTGTGCGCAGACGGCGAGCGTAGGACTCCAACAACTGGAGGTGCGGCATGTGTAGGGTCTTTCCTGTCCCGTTAGTGCTCGCCTGTGCGGTACCGATTGCGTTCAGCCAAACGCAGAACCACGTGTACCAGCACAATCTGCTGTACCAGGACCCGAGCGATCCCAACCTTCCAAACATCTACTACTACGACGTGGTACATGAGCAAGGGCTCATTGTGATCCATCACGCGCTCGAAGGGCAGTCCTTCGAGTTCGAGGCCGCGGTGCTGGACGGAAACGGACAATACGTGGAGCCTGGCCACATCGAGTCGATCGCGGCGGATGAGAACGCCGGCCCGGTGACGATCACGCTCGTCGGGCACGGGCACGACTACGGCGCCCAGGACGTGGACGCGATCACCTTAATGGTCGGGGGCGTTAACGGGATAGTGGGCGATGTGATTATTTCCGGTAACATGGCCGCAGACGCGATTCTAACCGCTCACGACATCGCTGGCACTTGCCTCATCGGCGACCCGTCCGACCCCCAGACCGGCCACGTCCTGAACCCCATCGTCCTGGACTGCTTCTCCGGCACGCTGGAGTGCAACGAGCTCCGCAACTTCACCGTCGAGAATGGCTGCCCCGGCCTGCCCGCGGCTACGCTTAAGGTGCATGGGAGTTACTCCCACACGCTCACGATTGCCGGCTCGCCCACCGACCCCGAGTTGGCGTTGGTCTACATCGGGGATGATGAACAGCACGAGCTCAACGGGACGGTTACCATCAACAGAAGCGTGCATACGCTGTCTACGCCGCGGATTACGGGTACCGTCCACGTCGCCGGGGACATGCATTGGATTGACCCCTGGGGCGGCACACGCGGGAGCGGGCTGCTCCAGATCGACGGCGACGTCGGCTATGGCATCATCGGTGGCATCGGCGCGGGTAGCACCGTCCGCCTCGGCCGGGTCGTGGGGACGCACTTCGGACAGTCCGTGCGCGTGGGTACGTCGGGCTACGATGGCGTGGGGATGGAGGGGCTGCTCGACGTGGCGACCGACGCCGTCGATCTGCACATGTACGCACTGACCGCCCCCGGCGCCCTGATCCACGTGGGCGGTGACACAGGGATTCTGGGCTTCAATGTAGACATGCTCGGCCTGGCGCATGTGGAAGGCGACCTCACCCGGCAGCTCATCGTGGGCGAGGCCGGCGCGGATCCCAACTTCACGCCGCCGGCCGATTTGGCGGGCGAGGTGCGGATAGATGGCCGCCTGGGCAACCATCCGGAAGTAGACTGCGACGTGCTCATCTCCCGCGGCGACCTTTCGGGCGTGCTGTCGATCGGCGGCGACTGCGAGGGGGCGATCTGCCTCTTGCAGGGCAATCTGACCGGCCGGCTGGCCGTGGGCGCCTATCCGAACGCGATTCACCACCTCAGCGGCAGCGCCCGCATTCACGGCGACCTCGCCAGCGACGCGCCTGGCGACGGCATCGAGGTGGCCGGCAACCTGATCGACCCCAACAACGACGGTAGGGGCGGGCGAATCATGATCGACGGCGGCTTCGGCGAGTACCGGGACAGCCAGATTATCGTGCATGGCGGGCTGGGACCGGGGCGGACCGGGATCGCCGTGGATTTCGACGGCTACCACGCGACCGACCGCTGGGGTGCGTCTGGCCGCGTGGAGGTAGCCGGGCAGAGCTACTGGGGCAACACCCCGTCCATGCACATTTATGAGATTACAGGATGTAAAGGTGATGGTGATAACTCAGGCAGTGTGTCTCCTTCAGATACCATAGCCATGCTCTTGGCCATGCAGGGGGAGGACTTCTACCGCCCCACCTATCCGGGCCTCGAGGGGAGCATGTTGTTCCATTGCGACATCACGGGCCCCAACCCGTACCAGTGTGACGGGGTGATCGACGCGCTCGACTTCGACCTGCTCCCGGTCCGCTTCGGCACGTGTTCCACGCTCTGCGGGGCGATCGATGCTGACGAAGGCCCATCGGCCGCCGCGCTGGCCGCCACGCTCCGCGAGCATGTGCCTGCCGAGCTGCGCGGCGTTTTGCGGGCCGTGGTGGATGACCTGCGGCAGAACCACCCCCGGCCGGTCCGGCGGACGTACTGGCAGGCCGTGCGGCAGCACCTGGGAGAATAGGTGACCGGGCAACAGGCACGGAGGCACGGAGGCACGAAGGCACGGAGGCACGAAGCGATGGAGCGACGAAGGCGGGCCGGGGAGCATGGGCCTCCGGCCCGCACGCGCAGCGACGGAGCGACCCGCCGCGGCGGGTCAACGGCGCGACAAGGGGCCGAAGGGTGAAAGGCCGAAGCGCGCCGCCGCGTTCATGGGGCGCGCCGGAGGCGCCGTGACCTGCGGCGCGCGGGGTGAATCCCGCGGCTCGGGGGGCCCCGCACTTGCGTGCGGCGTTCGGATGCCCCGCCGCCCCGGCGCGTCGCGCTGGCCGGTCGTTGACGCGGCAGGCTTGCGCGCTACGCTTCACCATCATGCTCAGCGACGAACTCGACCCGACCCTGCGGCCCGATCCCCGTGATTCCGACCCGCTCGAAACCGCCGAATGGCTCGCGTCGCTGGAGGCCGTCCAGCACCGCAGCGGCTCACGGCGGGCCGAGTTCCTGCTCGATCAGCTTCACCGCTGGGCGCTCAAGCGGCAGGTGCCCATTCCCTTCGCCGCGAATTCGCCCTACGCCAATACGATCCCGCGCAGTGAGCAGCCGCCGTACCCCGGCGACCGGGCGCTCGAACGGCGGATCAAGAGCTTCGTCCGCTGGAATGCAATGGCGATGGTCGTGCGGGCGAACCGCACGTCGGAGGGCATCGGCGGGCACATCTCGACATTCGCGTCGTCCGCCACGCTGTACGAAGTCGGGTTCAACCACTTCTTCCGCGCGAGAACCGAGCACTCATCCGGCGATCACATCTTCTTCCAGGGCCACGCCTCGCCGGGCATCTACGCCCGCGCGTATCTGGAACACCGGCTCGACGAACGGCACCTGGTGAACTTCCGCCGCGAGCTGGCGCCCGGCGGCGGGCTGTCGTCGTATCCGCATCCGTGGCTGCTGCCGGAGTTCTGGGAGTTCCCAACCGTCTCAATGGGGCTGGGGCCGATCAACTCGATCTACCAGGCCCGCTTCAACCAATACCTCGAAGACCGCGGCCTGCTGCGCACCAGTGGCTCGCGGGTGTGGGCGTTTCTCGGCGATGGCGAGATGGACGAACCCGAATCGCTCGGCGCCATCACGCTGGCCGCCCGTGAGCAGCTCGGCAACTTGACCTGGGTCGTCAACTGCAACCTCCAGCGGCTCGATGGCCCCGTCCGCGGCAACGGCAGCATCATCCAGGAGCTCGAGGCGGCGTTTCGTGGGGCCGGGTGGAACGTCATCAAGGTCATCTGGGGCACGGACTGGGATCCGCTCTTCGCCGCGGACACCGACGGCGTGCTTGCCGAACACCTCGGGCAGATCGTCGACGGCGAATATCAGCGTTACACGGTCGAGCCGGGGGGCTGGGTCCGCGAGAAGTTCTTTGGCCGCGATCCGCGGTTGTTGAAGCTGGTCGATCACCTGACGGATGAGCAGATTCACAACCTGCGGCTGGGCGGGCACGACCCGGAGAAGGTCCACGCCGCGTACGCCGCCGCCGTCGCGCAGACGGGGCAGCCGACGGTGATTCTCGCGCGGACGATCAAGGGCTACGGCCTGGGCGAAGCGGGCGAAGGCCGCAACATCACGCACCAGCAGAAGAAGCTGAACGACGCGGAGCTGCGGGCGTTCCGCGACCGGTTCGAAATTCCGGTCTCGGACCAGGTGATTCAGGACGCGCCGTTCTGCCGCTTCGCGCCGGGCAGCCGCGAGTACGAATATCTCATGGAGCGCCGGCGGGCGCTGGGCGGGTTCGTGCCGCAACGGCGGGTCCGCGCGGTGCCGCTCGAACCGCCGCCGGTGAAGCTGTTTGACGAGTTTTTTCAGGGCAGCGGGGACCGCAAGGTGGCCACGACAATGGCCGCGGTGCGGATGATCGCGAAGCTGATGGCCGATCCGCGCTACGGCAAGCTGATCGTCCCGATCGTCCCCGACGAGGCCCGCACGTTCGGCATGGAAGCCCTGTTCCGCAGCTACGGCATCTACGCGCACAGCGGGCAGCTTTACGAGCCGGTGGACGTGCATCTGCTGATGCGCTACGAGGAACGCAAGAACGGGCAGATTCTCGAAGAGGGCATCAGCGAGGCCGGCGCCATGGCGTCGTTCATCGCCGCGGCCAGCGCCTACGCCACCCACGGCCTGTCCACGATCCCGTTCTTCCTGTTCTACTCGATGTTTGGGTTCCAGCGCATCGGCGACTTGCTCTGGGCGGCGGGCGATCAGCGCTGCAAGGGCTTCGTGCTCGGCGCGACCGCCGGGCGGACGACGCTGAACGGCGAAGGTCTCCAGCATCAGGACGGCCACAGCCACCTGCACGCGAGCACGCTCCCCAATTGCGTCTCGTACGACTGCGCGTTCGCCTACGAGCTGGCCACGGTCATCCACGACGGCATGCGGCGGATGCACGAAGCCGGCGAAAGCATCTTCTATTACCTGACGGTGTACAACGAAACGTATGCGATGCCCGCGCAACCCGCCGGCGTCGAGGCGGACATCCTCAAGGGGCTCTACAAGCTCCGCCCCGCGGCGCGGCCGGGCAAGGCCCCGCGCGTCCACCTCTTCGGCAGCGGGCCGATCCTCAATGAAGTGCTGCGGGCCCAAGGGCTGTTACGCGAACACTTCGGCGTCGCCGCGGACGTGTGGAGCGCGACGAGTTACAACGAGCTGTATCGCGACGCGCTGGAGTGTCAGCGCTGGAACCGCCTGCACCCCGCCGATGCTCCGCGCGTGCCGCATGTCGCGCAGGCGCTGGGCGGCGAGCCGTGGCCGGTCGTGGCGAGCTCGGATTACGTCAGTTCCGTGGCCCAGCGCCTCACGCCCTGGATGCCGGCGGGGCTGTGCGTGCTCGGCACCGACGGCTTCGGCCGCAGCGATACGCGGGCCGCCCTGCGGCGGCACTTCCAGGTCGATGCGGAGCACATCGCGCTCGCGGCGCTCACCGAACTCGCCCGCAGCCACCAATTTGACCCCCGGCGATTGCCCGCCGCGCTGCGGACCCTCGGAATCGACCCCGCCGCGCCGGACCCCGCCACGGCCTGAGTCCGCATCTCGTAGACTGGGCCGGCACGCGCAGCCTGTGAGTGCTCGACGAATCACATCTTGACATGGTCCGCTTGGCTTTGCGGCGTGGCCGCACCTCCAGCGGCAGCGCCGCACGTTGCAGGCTCACGCTGCAACCACCGAGCGTCACGGCCCACGCCCGGGCGCAGCTCCCCCGCATCCTCAGTGGCCTGGCAAACTTGGCGGTATTGGACGGCCCGGCCGTTTCAGCGTTGCGGGACCAAGGCAGGCGCCACGCGCCTTGTGCGGCCATCGGCACGCAGCGCGACCACACGGACGGACGGCGCCACCGCTACCTGGGCGGGCGGCCCGCGCTGCGCTCCGCATACCCGATCCGTCGTAGTGCCGCGCCGATCTCGTCCAGAATCGCCGGATCGTCGATCGTGGCGGGCACTTTGTACGCCGTACCGTCGGCGATCTTCTTCATCGTGCCGCGCAGGATCTTGCCGCTGCGCGTCTTCGGCAGCCGTTTCACCACGACGGCCTGTTTGAACGCGGCCACCGCCCCGATCTGGGCGCGCACCATTTGCACGACTTCCTTGACGATCTGGGGCTCTGGCCGATTCACCCCGGCCTTGAGCACGACGAGCCCGACGGGCACCTCGCCCTTCAGCTCATCCGCAACGCCGATGACCGAGCATTCGGCGACATCGCCGTGCGCCGCGAGCACCTCCTCCATCCCGCCGGTCGAAAGCCGATGCCCAGCGACATTAATGATGTCGTCAATCCGGCTCATGATGTACAGATAGCCGTCCGCGTCCTGGTAGCCCGCGTCGCCGGTCAGGTAGTAGCCGGGGTAACGCGACAAGTACGAGTCGATGTAGCCGGCGTCGTTGTTCCACAGCGTGGGCAGACAGCCGGGCGGCAGCGGCAGCTTGACGCAGATGTTGCCCGGCTGGCCCGGTTTCACGCGGTCGCCCGCCTCGTCGAGAACCTGCACGTCGTAGCCGGGCGTGGCTTTCGTCGGCGAGCCCGGCTTCACCGGCAGCGCTTCCAGGCCGAGACAATTCGCCGCAATGCCCCAGGCGGTTTCCGTTTGCCACCAATGGTCGATCACGGGTACGCCGAGCCGTTGTTGCGCCCACCGGAGCGTGTCGGGGTCGCAGCGTTCGCCGGCCAGGAACAGCGTTTTGAAGACCGAGAGGTCGTATTTCTTGAGGAGCGCGCCGTCGGGGTCTTCGCGCTTGATGGCGCGAAACGCGGTCGGCGCGGTGAACAGCACCTTCACGCCGTGCTGCGAAATCACCCGCCAAAACGCCCCCGCGTCCGGCGTGCCGACGGGCTTGCCCTCGTAGACGATCGTCGTGCAGCCGGCGAGCAGCGGGGCGTAGACAATGTACGAGTGGCCGACGACCCAGCCGATGTCGGACGCGGCCCAGTACACGTCGCCGGGTTGCACGTTGTAGATGTTCTGCATCGTCCAGTGCATGGCGACGGCGTGGCCGCCGTGGTCGCGGACGACGCCCTTGGGGATGCCGGTCGTGCCGGACGTGTAGAGAATGTACAAGGGGTCGGTCGCGGCGAGCGGCACACAATCGGCGGGGCGGGCGGTTTCCATGACCGCATGCCAATCGAAGTCGCGGCCGGCGATCAGGTCGGCCTTCGCCTGCGGCCGTTGGAGGATGATGCAGTTGTCGGGCTTGCTCGCGGCCAGGCGGATGGCCTCGTCGAGCAGCGGCTTGTAGGGGATGACCCGCTGACCCTCGAGGCCGCACGAGGCGGATACGATGAGCTTCGGCTGGGCATCGTTGATGCGCGTGGCGAGTTCCTGGGGGGCAAAGCCGCCGAAGACCACCGAGTGGATCGCGCCGAGCCGCGCGCAGGCCAACATCGCGACGACCGCCTCGGGGACCATTGGCATGTAGACGATGACGCGATCGCCCCGCTGGACACCCTGGTTGACGAGCGCCCCGGCGAAGCGGGCGACGAGGTCGCGGAATTCGCGGTACGTGAACTTCTGGACCGTATTTGTGACCGGGCTGTCGTAGATCACGGCGAGCTGCGCGCCGCGGCCGGCCGCGACGTGCCGATCGAGCATGTTGTAGCACGTGTTCAGCTCCCCGCCGACGAACCAGCGGTAGAGCGGCTTGTGGGAGTCATCGAGCACACGGCTCCAGCGCCGGGTCCAAACGAGCTGCTCGGCGGCTTCGCCCCAGAAGCCGGCGGGATCGGTCAGCGAGCGGCGGTGAGCAGCGGCATAGGCACCAGCGGTCATGCGGCAGTTCTCCTGAGCGCGGCGAGCAGAGCCCACTACGCCCGTGGTGGGGCACTTGGCCCCGCACGCGCGTGCGGGGCCCGGACGGGCGGCTCACGACGGCTAAAATCATACAACTGGGCCGGAAAATAGGCAAACCCCGGCCGGGCTGAACGGCACCAGCGCGCTGATCACGAACGGTGTGCTCGTTTTCGAGCCGGCGACGCTTGGGCGGCTGCTCGCCTCGGCGGTTCTAAATCACCGTGCGCGATTCGGCGGCGCAGATCCGAGCCGACCGCGCGAGCGGTCGCAAGTATGTCCGCGAGCTTGCGCTCGCGGCTCGGACAGGCGCCGCCCATTCGCGCACGCCCATTCAGCACTGCGGAAGCGAACGCCCGTGGGGGAATCTGGAGTGCGGCCGGCCAGGTCACCCAAATCTCGGTCGGCACAGGGCCCCGAGAACCGCCAGCAGCCCCGCGACCGCCGGCTCCGGCACGCGGCCGTACAGACTGAAGGCGTAATCCGTCGTGAAACCGCCGAACTGCTGGATCGTGACCCAGTACGGCGGCGGCGGCCCACCCCAGAAATCCTGCCCCTGGAACAACCCCATCGACTCGCCCTGCCACGCGCCGTTCCCGGCGCTGAGTTGGAAGTTCCGGCCGCTGGTGCTCACCAGACGCACAGCGAAGTGGTAGTGTCCGGGGGCCAGGTAGAAATCAGGCACGTTGACTTCGCCGACGTACACGCGGTAGCCGTAAAAGTGCGTCCCCTGGTCGGTTACGCCAAAGTCCAGCGGTGCTGAGGTATAGAGTGGCCCGGCATTGGGATCGTCGCCCAGGATGGTGTACTGGGCTTGGTAGCTGTTGAACGGGTGATTCTGATCGATCTGGGCCGCGCCCCACCAGCGAATCTGCTGAAGGTAGTATCCAGTCGTCAGCACCGCGTCGTCCGCCGAGTACGAGCCATGCGTGACCAGGTAGTTGTCCTTCTCGGAACTGACCGCCCGGCGGTTGTCGAAGCTGCCGTTATCCCAGATGAGGCCCGCGTGCGCGGCGCTCGCCACCAACACGGCGAGCAGTGGCGATTGCCGCAACGACCCACGCATCAACCGGCTCTCCCAACGAGCGTTTGAGCGAAACCCACCGGACCAACGGCGCCCGCCCCGGCGCGCGGTTGTCAACACCCCGCGTGCGAGCTGGTGCGAAACACGCACACGTGTGACGGCACCCACGTCGGGAAGCTGCTGATCGGGTCCCGGCGACGCTACGAACGCAGAGCAGCGCCGCCCGCTCATCTAGGTTCTAGGACCGGTGCGTTGCGATAATCAAGCGCGCGTGGCGGAATGTCGCGATCCCGCCCGCCCGACGGCCGGCTATGATCTCGCCCATGACCGTGGACCGCGTCCTCCCCGCCCCCGCGCATCGCGCGCAACCGTCGGCGGCGCGCGCGGGCGTCCTCTTCGGCGTCGGAGCCTACGGATTATGGGGCGTATTCCCGCTGTATTTCAAAGCGCTCCAACAGGTCACACCGCTCGAAATCCTGGCGCACCGCATCCTCTGGTCGTGCATCCTGCTCATCCCGCTCGTGCTGCTGCGCGGCGGCTGGCGCGCCGCGCGCGATGCGCTCCGCAACCGCCGCACGCTCGCGACGCTGACGGTGACCACGCTGCTGATCGCCGCCAACTGGTTCACGTACGTCTGGGCCGTCAACAACCAGCGCGTGCTCGAAGCCAGCTTGGGCTACTTCATCAACCCCCTGGTCAACGTCCTGCTCGGCGTTGCGTTCCTGCGCGAGCGGGTCCGCGGCTGGCAACTGGCGGCGGTGTTGCTCGCGACGGCGGGCGTGTTGTATCGGACCTTCGATGCCGAGCAATTCCCCTGGCTGGCGTTGTTTCTGGCGGCCACGTTTGGCACGTATGGCCTCCTCCGCAAGACGGCGCGCGTCGATGCGCTGCTCGGGTTGACGGTTGAAACCGCGGTGCTCGCGCCGCTCGCCGGGGCGTATCTCGTCGTGCTGGCCGGCCGCGGCCAGGCGGCATTCGGCGCCGCGTCGGCGTGGACGCACGTACTGCTTTTCGCCGCGGGGCTCGTCACCGCGACCCCGCTCTTGTGGTTCACCGAGGCTGCCCGCCGCCTGCGCCTGACGACGATGGGGTTTCTTCAGTACCTCGCGCCGACCGGGCAGTTTCTGCTCGGTCTGCTCGCGTTCGGCGAACCGCTCAGCCGCGGCGCGCTGGTGTCTTTCGCCTGCACCTGGGCCGCCTTACTGATCTACTCGCTCGACGCGGTGCGGCGTGCCCGCCGGCCGTTGAGCGCCGAGCCGGAGCCGGTCCTGGAGTAGCGGCATCCGTGGCCCGCAGGGCACCAGGAAACCGGGGTCGTGCTTGCGCTGTTCCGAGCGCTACCGCTGCGCCAGGCGCCGTGGACCCGCTTTCGCAACCTCGTCCGGGCAACCCGACGCGTAGAGCTTGAAGTTCTCGATGAAGCGGGCCACCAGCGCGTCGTACTTCTTCCAGTACTCGTCCTTGTTGCCCCACGTGCTCGACGGGTCGAGTACGTCCGCCGGCACCTCCGGGCACGCCGTCGGCACCTCAAACCCGAACAACTTGTCCTGGCGAAATTCGACCTTCTGGAGCTGGCCGTCCAGGGCGGCGTTCAGCAGGGCGCGCGTGTGGCGAATGCTGATGCGCTTGCCGACGCCGAACGGCCCGCCGGTCCAGCCGGTGTTCACGAGCCAGCAGGTGCAATTGTGCTTGGCGAGCTTCTGCCGCAACAGGTCCGCGTACTTGAACGGATGATGCACCATGAACGGGGCGCCGAAACACGAGCTGAAGGTGATCTGCGGCTCGATGCCCAGACCGATCTCCGTGCCCGCGATCTTCGACGTGTAGCCGCTGATGAAGTGATACATCGCCTGTTCGGGCGACAGGCGTGAAATCGGCGGCAGGACGCCGGACGCGTCGCACGTGAGGAAGATGACGTTCTTGGGGTGCGAGCGCGTCATCTTCTCCGGCATGACGTTGGGGATAAAATCGAGCGGGTACGAGGCCCGCGTGTTTTCGGTGATGCGGTCGTCGTTCAGGTCCACCTTGCGCGTGGTCGGGTCGAACACGACGTTTTCGAGGATCGCGCCGAAGCGGTGAATCGCGGACCAGATCTGCGGCTCGTGCTCCGCGGACAGCCGAATGACCTTCGCGTAGCAGCCGCCCTCGAAGTTGAACACGCCTTCGTCGCTCCAGCCGTGCTCGTCATCGCCGATCAGCCGGCGTTTCGGATCGGCCGAAAGCGTCGTCTTACCTGTGCCGGACAAACCGAAAAACAGGGCGGCGTCGCCCGCGGCCCCGACGTTGGCCGAGCAGTGCATCGCCAGCACGCCGTCGTTCGGCAGCAGGAAGTTGAGGACCGTGAAGACGCTCTTCTTGATCTCGCCGGCGTAGGCGCTGTTGCAGACAATGCCGACGCGCTGGGCGAAGTTCAGCAGAATGGCGGTTTCCGTGCGTGTGCCGTCGATGCGCGGGTCGCACTTGAAGCCCGGCAACGAGATGATGGTGAACTCCGGGGCGTGCCGCTTGGCCTCGTCCTGCGTCTGAACCGGCAGGAACATGTTGCGGGCAAACAGGCTGTGCCAGGCTTTCTCGGTGATGACACGGATCGGCAGGCGATAGTCCGGGTCGGCTCCGGCGTAGCCGTCCTGGACGAACAGCTCCTCGCCGATGAGGTAGGCTTGGACGCGGGCCAGCAGCTCGTTGAACTTCTCCGAGCTGAACGGGCGGTTGTATTCGCCCCACCAGATCTTGTCCGCGGTGGATTCCTCGCGCACGACGAACTTGTCGGCGGCGGCGCGGGCGGTGTGCTGACCGGTGTTGGTCAGCAGCGCCCCGCCGACGACGAGCTTGCCCTCGTTGCGGAAGATCGCTTCCTCGTAGAGCGCTTCGTTGGGCAGGTTCCAGTAGACGCGGTCGAGGTGCTGCAAGCCGAGGTTGTGCAGCTTGAAATCGCCGGCCCAGTCGCCGGCCTGCTTCTGGGCGGGGGTTGCGAAATCGAGGTATTTCATGCGATGCTCCTTTGAGCCGTCAGCCGTCAGCTATCAGCACTCAGCTACGGCGGCCGGGCGGTTGTCAGCCGCCGAGGGGCTGTCCGTCACGCTCGGTCCGTGATGAACCCGATGCGGGTCTTCTTCGGGGCCGGCGGGGGATTCATCAGTTCCTCCAGAATGCCGTAGATCCTGTGAATATGCTCCTCGTGCTCGGTGGTCTTGTGGGCGAACTGGCGTTCCAGCGCCTCAATCCGCCGGGCCAGGTCGCGATGATCGACGAGAATCTGGCGCAGGCGGACGAAGGCCCGCACGACGAGCACCGCGATCTGCGCGGCGCGGTCCGACTTGAGGACCATCGCCGCCATCATCGCACCGTGCTCGGCGAAGGCGTACGGCCGGTAGCGTCGACCGCCCCAGGTTGAACTTGAGGTCGCAATTTGCGACCTCAAGTCGGCGGACTCCTCAGCCGTCAACTGAAACGCGAAGTCCGGTGGAAACCGATCTGCATTGCGCCTGACTTGCTCATTGAGACGCTTGGTCGCAACGCCGTAGAACGCAGCGAGGTCCGCGTCCAACATGACGCGCTGGCCGCGAATGACCTGGATGCAGGTCTCGATGTGTGTCGCGGGCCTGGGCGCGAGGGGCTCCGGCTGACGGCTGACGGCTGCGGGCTGACGGCTCCTGGCTACCAATCCCGCACCAGCTTCCGGTTGCCGATGTACAGCTCGTTGGGGGCGTTTGGATCGAGCACCCACTTCATCCGCTCAATGCCCTCGGTGATGTCTTTCACCGTCCCGCAGAAGCTGATGCGCAGGTAGCCATCCAGGCCGAACTCGATGCCGGGCATCACGAGCACGCGGACCTTGTCCAGCAGCTTCTGAGCCAGCCGCTGCGAGTTCTTGTCGTACGCGGAGAAGTCGGCGAAGCAGTAGAACGTCCCGTCCGGCTTGTAGACTTTCACGCCGGCGAACGTCTTGAGCCGGTCAATGAGCACGTTGCGGTTGTTTTCGAGCGTCACCCGCAGGCTCTCGACGCTGGATTGTACACCCATCAGCGCGCCCACCGCCGCCTGCTGGCAGAGCACCGACGGACCGGAAGTCTGGTGGCTCTGGATGTTCGTCATCACCTTCAGAATCTGCTTGTTCCCCACCGCCCAGCCGATGCGGAAGCCCGTCATCGCGTACTGCTTGGACACGCCGTTGACGACGATCAGCTTCGAGCTTTCGTCGAGCTTCTTGGCAAACCTGTAGCAGTTGATCGGCTTGCGGCCGTCGAAAATCAGCCGGTGATAGATGTCATCCATGATGAGCCAGAGATCGCGTTGCTCGCAGAACTCGACGATCTCGGCGATGAACGACTCGGGGTACATCGCCCCGCTCGGGTTGTTTGGACTGTTGATGATGACCGCCCGCGTGTAGGGGCCGACCTTGGCCGCGATGTCCTTCAACCGCGGATAGAACGACCCATCCTCGCCATGCACCGGCACGCCGGTCGCGCCGCAGAGCTTGGCCATCTCCGGGTAGCTGACCCAGTAGGGCGCGGGGTAGACGACCTCTTCCTGCGGGTTGAGGATCGCCTGGAGCGCGACCATGATCGACTGCTTGGCCCCCTGCGAACAGATGATGTTCTCCGGTTCGACGTGCCGATCGTAAAACTCCTCCATGTAACGAATTACCGCCTTCTTGAGGGCGGGCACGCCGTCCGCCGGCGTGTAGCGGATTTCGCCGCTGCTCAGCAGTTGTGACGCTGTCACGAGCGCGTCGATGGGGGGCTTGCTCTTGGGCTCGCCGCCGCCGAGGTGAATGACCGGCTCCCCCTTCGCCCGCAGGATGGCCGCGGTCTCGTTCAGTTTGAGGGTGGCCGATTCGGCAATGGAACGTCCGATCTGACTGATACTCATCGCATGTTCCCAGAGGGTCAGGACACCGACGGTCCGTACCGAGCGGGCCGGGTGGAAACCAATAGCGTACCCCTAGGTCCGATGGGCGTCAACGCGGCGGGCGGCGACGTGGCCGCGCCCACGCGGCCGAGTGGGTCTGGGTTAAATGTACTTTAACAGCCCCCAAACTGCGTTACACTTCAAAACGGTGTCGAGGGCCCAGCGAGGGCCCAGCGAGGGCCCAGCGAGGGCCCAGCGAGGGCCCAGCCGGGCCAAACGGGGCTCCCGAAGTTCGCGTGCCAGCGTGTCAGGTCGAGGGAACCGTGGCATTGGGCGCCAATCAGGCAGAACGGCGCACGAAGACACACGGCCAAGCGGCCACCGCTGGCGCGGCGGGTTCTGAACGGGCAGCGCGGGAGGTCGGGATGTGTGAGCAAAGCAGAGGCGTTGGGAC
The DNA here is from genome assembly GCA_964394415.1 of uncultured Planctomycetales bacterium. GTDB lineage: Bacteria > Planctomycetota > Phycisphaerae > UBA1845 > Fen-1342 > JAGVEP01. The sequence continues at coordinate 413 of CAYMXT010000066.1, read as the reverse complement.
CACAGCGCGGCGGAATGCGGTTCTCGGGCCGGTCACCGCGGCGATGTTCGCGATTGCACTGACCGCGGTGACGCGTGCCGGAGTCGCCCACGCGCCGCCGTGCGGCGTGCTTTCGGTGTCGGTTGGCCCGGCTTCGCATTGCGAAACGCCGGCGTCGACCGCCGTGCTGCACTTGCCGGCTGCGGAGGGTCTCCTTGACGACAGACGCTCGGTTGACGAAACCGCGGGCGCGGAGGACTTGGCCGCGTGGCTCCGTGAGCAGGCCGCATGTGTGTTCTCACCTGAAGGTGAGCGGCACATCGCCGCGCTGCTGGCGTCGGGCGCCGCCCTCGAGCTCGCGCCGCATCCGCTAAGCCCAGCGCCTTCGACCGGCATGGCGGACGTCCGGTCAGACCAGGTGTTGTTGGTTCACC
>CAYMXT010000065.1:0-18502 GCA_964394415.1 uncultured Planctomycetales bacterium | reverse complement strand
CGCATTGACGCCGTTCGTCACGGTCAACGTCGTCCTCAGCTTTGTGACGCTGGCGGCGAATGCCGTGTTGCCCGTGCTCGGCGGCTGGCTCGGGCTGCCGCTGCGGTGGAGCGTCGACGCGGTGTTCTGGATGGTGGGGCTGTTTCCGCGCTTGCCGGCGACGGTGATTAACTGTCCCCCACCGCCGGTCTGGTTCGTGGCGGCGACTTACGCCGTGGTGCTGGCTTGTGTTCTTCGACGGTGGCCGGGTCGGCGGCTGGTCGTCCTCGGCCTGTGCCTGGTCTGGGGCGCGTGGCTGTGGTGGCCGAATCTCGCGCGCCGGCCGGACTTCAGCCTGCACGTGCTCGCGGTCGGCAACGGCAGCGCGATGATCTTCGCGACGCCGGAGAAACGCACGCTTGTCATTGACGCGGGGACCGACACGAACAGCGACGCGGGGGAGACGGTTGCGCAGGCGCTCCAGACACTCGGCCTGCGCCGCGTCGGCTTGGCCCTGACTTCGCACTCGAATTTCGATCACTACAGCGGGCTACCGACCTTGATGCGGCGTGTTCGTGTGGGCCGCTGGGCGACGAACTACTACTTCGCCCGGCGGGACTGGGCGGACAGCCCGCTGCGCCGCTTGCAGGCACACCTGCCGCCACGGACACGCCCGCCGGACGTGCTGCACGCCGGGGACGGGCTGTCGCTCGGGGTCGCGCAGCTCGAGGTGCTCTGGCCACCGGCGGAGGCGGGGCGCCTGTGGCGTGATAACGATACGTCGCTCGTGCTGCGGATCAGCGTGTTCGGCCAGTCCCTTTTGCTCACGGGCGACATCGAGCGGGAGGCACTGGAAATCCTGACGGCCCGCCACACGGCCGGCGAGATCGATTTGCGAGCGCAAGTGCTGGTGGCGCCGCATCACGGGGCCGTGTTGGATCGGTACACGGCGGAGTTCCTGGCCGCGGTCGCACCCGCGCACGTGCTGGTCTCCGCGCGCACGCCGCGGGCGAAGCTGGCGGCGCTGATGCAGCAGGCGTCTTTCGGCGACTGCCGGTTGTGGCAGACGGGTGAGCTGGGGGCGCTGGTGGTGCGGATAACACCGACGGGCGAGCTGCGCATCGAGGCGCCCTTCGCCGAGCACCGCCGGGCGACCGCCGCCGGGGATGACGAGCCCGAATGAGGATGGCTTTACAAAGCGGCGGCGTTGGGGTTTGATGCACCGGTTCACACTGAAACCAGTCCGTGCGACGGGTGTGTCCGGCCGCGCGGTGTCTGAAAGGAGCGACCGGCATGAAGTTCTGGCACCTGGCCCTGTTGAGCGCCGCCGCGTTGGCCGTGGCGGCGTGCGAAAACAAGCAACCGCAACCGACGGCCCACCAGGAAGCGCCGCCCGCGACGACCACGGCCGAGCAGCAGCCCGTCACGCTCGATCCGTACGCGACGGACCCGTACGCGTCGAACTCGGCCCCGCCGCCGCGGGATCCCGGGACGACGAGCAAGGCCCCGGCGAAGGGTAGCAAGGGCGACACGCTGATTGCAGGGCAGGGCGGCCGCAAACACACGGTGCAGAAGGGCGACACGCTGTACTCGCTGGCCCGCAAGTACTACAACGACCCGAAACGCTGGAAGGACATCTGGGAGGCGAACAAAGGCGCCATTCCGGACAAGGACCGCCTGCGCGTCGGGACGGAGCTGATGATTCCGTAGTTGCCCCGCGCGGCGTGTGCTGCGGTCCGAGCCGCGCGCGAGCGAGCGATCGGCGCAGCGCGTGAGCCGCGCGGCAAGATGGTATGTGCGCTGTGCAGATCGCTCGCTTGCGTTTACGCCTCTGAATCGCTCCCTTGCGGTCGCGGCTCGGATGCGCTCGCTAACGCTTCGCGGCTCTGAATGGCGGCATCGCATGTGGCTGCTCGCATGTCCACAGTGCGCAGCGACAGTCCGATCCAGTACCTCAAGGGCGTCGGGCCGCGCCGGGCGGAGTGGTTCGCACAGCTCGGCCTCCACACCGTCCACGACCTCCTGCATTACTTTCCCTTCCGCCACGAGGTCGACCACGGAGAGGTTCTGATCGAAGATCTCGAGCCGGACGCCACCGTCACTATCCGCGGCGAAGTGGTGCGAATGGGCGGACGCTGGCCGACCCTGCGGGCCGAGGTCACCGACGGCACGGGCACGTGCGTCCTGCGCTGGTTCAACGAACGCTACGGCGGCCAGCGCCTCGCCCGCGGCGCGATCGTCGTTGCGACCGGCAAGGTCCGCATCTACGACGACCAGCCGGAGTTGATCCAGCCGCGCGTGCAGGTCTTCGACCCCGACGCGGTCACGCTGACGCAGCCGCAGGGGCCGCGCACACTGGGGGTGTACCGCGGAAATGACACGCTCAAGTCGCCGGTCATTCGACGGGCCGTGCTGACCGTCCTCGCGCAGGGGCACCTGCCGATCGACGACCCGCTGCCGCCGCGGCTGCTGAGCAAGCACCAGTTCCCGACCCGCGCGCAGGCCATCCGCCAGATGCACTGCCCGGCGAGCGAAGCCGAGCTCGAACGGGCCCGCGCGCGGCTCGCGTACGAAGAGTTCTTCCTGATGGAAACGGCGATGGCCCTGCGGCGGCGCAAGCGACTGGCCCTCCAGTCCGGCCAGAAGCTGCACGCGACGCCGGAGATCGACACGCGGATTCGGGCGCGGTTTCCGTTCCCGCTGACCGCGGCACAGGACCAGGCCATCCGCGAAATCGCGCAAGACCTTCAGAGCGGCCGGCCGATGACGCGGCTGCTCCAGGGCGACGTGGGCAGCGGCAAGACCGTCGTTGCGCTGTATGCGTGCCTCGTCGCCGTCGCGAACGGCCGCCAGGCGGCGATCATGGCCCCGACAGAAATCCTCGCGCAACAACACTACCGCAACATCGACCGCTACCTGCGCGACAGCCGCGTCCGCTACGTCCTGCTCCGCGGCAAGACCGGCAAGCAGGAGCGGGCGGACGTGCTGACCGCGATCGAGCGCGGTGACCTCGACCTGGTGGTCGGCACGCAGGCCCTGATCCAGAAGGACATCGCCTTCAACAAGCTCGCGGTCGTGGTCGTGGACGAGCAGCACAAGTTCGGCGTGCTTCAGCGGCACGAGTTTCGCACGAAGGGGCCGTTGCCGCACTATCTCGTGATGACGGCCACGCCGATCCCGCGCACGCTTTCGATGACGGTCTTCGGCGATCTGGATGTCTCGGTCCTGCGTGAGTCGCCGCCGGGGCGGGGCAAGGTCATTACGAAAGTCGTCACCGCCGCGAAGTGGGAGACGGTGATGAGCTATGTCCGTGGCCGGCTGGAGCGCGGCGAGCAGGCGTATGTCGTGTGTCCGCAGATTGGCGAGGGGAGCATCGGCGGCCCGCCGGTGCGAGCCAGCGAAGAGGCAACCAGGCAACAAGGCAACGAGGCAACGAGGCAACAAGGCAACGAGGCAACGAGGCAACAAGGCAACGAGGCAACAAGGCAACAAGGCAACGAGGCGGCGAGGCAACAAGGCAACGAGGCGGCGAGGTCGAGACGGGACAAGCCGGGCGCCGTTCCCACGTGCTCCCGTTCCCACGTCCCCACGTCCCCACGTTCCCGCGCGGACGAAATCACGACTGTGACGGACGTCCATCAACGGCTGACGTCCGGCCCCTGGCAAGGGCTGAACGTCGGCCTGTTGCACGGTGCGTTGCGTCCGGCGGAGAAGCAGCAGGCGATCAACGACTTCGTCGCCGGCCGGCTGCAAGCGGTCGTCGCGACGACCGTGGTCGAGGTCGGTGTCGACGTGGCGAACGCGACGATCATGATCGTGGAGCACGCCGACCGCTACGGCCTGTCGCAGCTTCATCAACTGCGCGGGCGCGTCGGACGCGGCAGCCAGGACAGCCTGTGCGTGCTAATCTCGCGTGAACGCGGCCGCAAGGCGGCGGAGCGCGTGGCCGTCATGGCCCGCACCACCGATGGCTTCGAGATTGCCGAGGCCGACCTGCGGCAGCGCGGGCCCGGCGAGCTGTTCGGCACGCGGCAGCACGGCCTGCCGGAGCTGCACGTCGCGAGCATCCTGGACGACTTCGGCCTGCTCGAAAAAGCCCGGCAGGATGCGTTCGCTCTGGTCGCCGCGGATCCGACTCTCGCCAAACCCGAAAACCACGCCCTGCTCCCCGGCCTCAAACGCATGTTCGGCGAGAAGCTCGCCCTGGTCGACGCGGCGTAGAGCAGGTAGCGGCCCGCGCCTCCGCGCGGCCGCGCGCGGGCGCGGGCCGCTACGTTCGCTCTATGAGAAGCTCCCCCTGATCGACGCGGCGTAGAGCCGGTAGCGGCCTGCGCCTCCGCGCGGCCGCGCGCGGGCGCGGGCCGCTACGTTCGCTCTATAATGTGCTCTGGAGCCAAAGAGGGGCGACGCGCCGGGTTGGAAGCGTCAGAACGCCTCCGCCATCCACTGTCCGCCGTGCTCCGGGTTGCCGACCAGCTTGCGCCCGTTCACGTCCACCCACCAGTCCATCTTCTCGAGCGGAATCTGGCCCAGGAGGGCCTGACGATCGGCGGGTAAGGCCATGACCTCCTCGTCGCAGTCACGCCCCTGCACCGTGAGACGCGCGCCGCCGTAGACGCGCAGTGTTAGCGGGCCGTTGACCGTTCGAGTCTCGCGCTCGCGATTGAACGGCAGGCCGAGTTGGAGAACCAGCGCCTCCGGCAGGCAGAAGAACGTCGCCCCGGTATCCACCAGCGCGGGGACCGTCAGCCGTCGCACCTGCGGCGCGGGTAGCTCGCCCCGTTGCGCCCGGCGCAGGTCATCGACGTTTTCCACGACCACTTCAACGACGAGTCGCCCCATGTCCACTCCCGGCTTCGGTTCCACGATGCGCGCGACCATAACCTGACCTCTACTCAACCAGTAGTTTAGCGGTCGCCGCCGCCGCCCTCAACGCGAGTGGCGGCCCGCCGCCAAGCCGATAGAATGCCCGGCGACAATTGCATCCGGGCTGTGGCCCATCGCTGGAGGTCTGCTCATGTCCGCTTATGAAAACGTGCTCAAGAACCTGGGCGACACGGGGAAGGCGTTGCTCGATCACAAGTGCAACACGATCCCCAAGGAGAGTCTGCACCTGCCCGGGCCGGACTTCGTGGACCGCTGCTTCGGCAACTCGGACCGCAACAACCGCGTGCTCAATCGCCTCCAGTGGATGTACAAGCACGGCCGACTGTCGGGCACCGGCTACCTCTCGATCCTGCCCGTGGACCAGGGCATCGAACACAGCGCGGGCGCGTCCTTCGCGCCTAACCCCGCGTACTTCGACCCCGAGAACATCGTCAAGCTCGCGCTCGAGGGCGGCTGCAACGCCGTCGCCAGCACGTTCGGCGTGCTCGGCCTCGTCTCGCGCAAGTATTGCCACAAGATCCCGTTCATCGTGAAGATCAACCACAACGAGCTGCTGACCTATCCGAACAAGTTCGACCAGCGCATGTTCGGGCTCGTCGAGCAGGCCTGGGACATGGGCGCCGTCGCGGTCGGCGCGACCATCTACTTCGGCTCCGACGAGGCTTCTCGCCAGATCGAGGAAGTCGCCGACGCGTTCCAGCAGGCCCACGAGCTAGGCATGTTCACCGTGCTCTGGTGCTACCTGCGGAACGACAAGTTCAAGGCCGAGGGCGTCGATTACCACACCGCCGCCGACCTGACCAGCCAGGCCAACCACCTGGGCGTCACGCTCCAGGCCGACGTCATCAAGCAGAAGGCCCCGACCTGCAACGGCGGCTACAACGCCCTCAAATTCGGCAAGACTCACAAGGCGGTCTACGAGAAGCTCACCTCAAACAGCCCCATCGATCTGACCCGCTACCAGGTCGCCGGCTGCTACATGGGCCGCATCGGCCTGATTAACTCCGGCGGCGAGAGCAAAGGCGCCAGCGACCTCCAGGACGCGGTCATCACCGCGGTCGTCAACAAGCGCGCCGGCGGCAGCGGCCTGATCTCCGGCCGCAAGGCGTTCCAGCGGCCGATGAGCGAAGGTGTGCAGCTCCTGAACGCGATTCAGGACGTGTATTTGGCGAAGGAAGTCAGCGTGGCGTGAGCGTCTCGCGCGGAGGCCACGATCGCGATGTTGCCCCCGTTGGCCGACAAGGCGGAGCCGCTCTTGGAGCTATGCCGGGCACACGGGGTCGCGCGGCTGGATCTCTTCGGCTCCGCCGTCGGGGCGGATTTCGACCCCGCTCGGAGCGACCTCGACTTCCTCGTGACGTTCGCGCCGTGCAGTCCGTTGGAGCACGCCCGCCGATATTTCGGACTCCTGGCCGCGCTTCAGGATCTGTTTGGGCGGCCGGTTGATCTCGTCGAGCTTGACGCCATCACGAACCCGTATTTCCTGAGGGCCGTGCAAGCCGCGCGGACCACGGTTTATGCAGCCTGAAGCGCAGCAGTTCTTGTTCGACATGCGCCAGGCCGGCGCGGTGATTCAGGACGCTCTGGCCGGGCAGACCCTGCTGGTCTTCAGACAGAACGTGGTCCTGCGCTCGGCGGTGGAACGCCAGTTTCAGATCCTGGGCGAAGCGCTGTTTCAATTGGCCAAGTCTCACTCCGACGTGGCCGCTCAGATTCCGCGCTATCGGGACATCATCAACTTCCGCCATATCCTGGTTCACGCGTACAACCGTGTGAACCCGGACGTGGTGTGGGCGCTCGCGGAAACGGACCTTCCGGCCTTGTGCCGGGAGCTGGATCGCCTGCTTCAACAGCCGCCGGGCGGCGTGTGACATCGGCGCCGCCGCCAAGACGCCGCCAGCCCGGTTACGCCGTCTGACTGGCGCCAGGCAACCCCGCCGCTAACTCCGCGATGGTCGCCGCAACCGACTCGGCCAGTGCGTCGCCGCGCTGGCCGCGGTCTACCGCCTCGTTCATCCGGCGCACCAGTGCGCTGCCGACGATCGCACCGTCGGCTGCCGCGCAGACGGCGGCGACGTGCGCCGGTGTGGAAATCCCGAACCCGACGCAGATCGGCTTGCCGGTTTCCGCGCGGAGCTGGTGGACGTGTGAGGCGAGGTCGGGGGGCAGCGCACGCCGTTCGCCGGTCACGCCCGCCAGCGATTGGTAGTAGATGAACGGGTCGGACAGCGCTGCCAGTCGGCGTCGCCGGTCGGCGTCGCTCGTGGGCGCGACGATCATGATGAGGGGGCACTCCAGCTCGCGCCCGAGCGCCGCCAGGTCGTCCGCCTCCTCGACCGCCAGGTCCGGCACGATCAGCGCGTCACAGCCGGCTTCTTCCGCCGCCGTGACGAACGCCCGCGCGCCCCGGCGGTACACGATCGAGTAGCTCACCATCGCGGCGAGCGGCACGGCGATGTCGGTCCGGTGGCGACGGAGTGTCTCGAAGAGCGTTTCGACGCGAAAGCCCCGCTCCAGGGCGCGCGAGAATGAAGTCTGGATCACCGGCCCGTCGGCGATCGGATCGGAAAACGGGACGCCGATTTCGACGCACGCGCAGCGCTGCGGATCGAGGCGGCGGAGGATGGCGACCGTCGTCTCCGGATCGGGGTAGCCGCCGGTGATGTAGGGCACGAGCGTCTTGCGGCCGGCGGCGTGGAGATCGCGAAAGACAGTTTGGAGGCGGTTCATACGCCGCAGTCTATTCGGCTGTGGCGGCGGCGCGTAGCGTAGCGTCAGAACCCCGCACGCCAATGCGGGGCGTGAGGCTCTGTGCCGGCGCGCCCGCCAGTTGCGTGGCGGGTTTTGTCTTAGCTCGTAGGAAATAGTGGGTTTCAGGCCGTGACATGCCGGGCGATTGCCGGGGGCCGGGGGGGGTGCTACGCTGCCAGCTTGCCCGCGGGGGGTGGGCGTGAGTGCGAGGAAGTCCAATCCGTCCTGCTGGAGGTTCACCGTGGACACGTTGCTGGAACGCTTCTGCCGCTATGTGAAGGTCGAAACGACCGCCGTCGAGGACGCCGGGAAGTACCCGAGTTCGCCGGGGCAGCTTGTGCTGGGCAAGCTGCTGGCCGACGAGTTGCGGACGCTGAAGGTCGAGAATGTCAGCGTCAGCGAGGACGGCATCGTCATGGGCACGGTGCCGGGCAACGTGCCCGGCGCCCCGACGATCGCATGGGTGGCCCACATGGACACCTCGCCCGAAGCCAGCGGCAAGGACGTCAAGCCGAACATCATCCGCAACTACGACGGCAACGACATCGTGCTGCCGGGCGACCGCACGAAGGTCATCAAGGTGGACGAGTGCCGGGGGCTGGCCGAACTGAAGGGCCAGACGCTCATCACCACCGACGGCACGACGCTGCTGGGGGCCGACGACAAGGCCGGCGTCGCCGTCATCATGACGGCCGCCGCCCATTTGATCGCTAACCCGCAGCTCAAGCGCGGGCCCGTGCGCATCGTCTTCACGTGCGACGAAGAGGTCGGCCACGGCGTGGACAAGGTCGATCCGAAGACGGTCAACGCGGTCTGTGCGTACACGCTCGACGGCGAGGGGGCCGGCGAAATCGAAAACGAGACGTTCTCCGCCGACCTGGCGACGGTGACGATCACCGGCGTGAACATCCATCCGGGATTGGCGAAGGACCGCATGGTGAACGCGATCCGGCTGGCGGGGCAGTTCATCGAGCGGTTGCCGTGGCAGCGCTTGGCGCCGGAGAAGACGTGCGGCCGCGACGGGTTCCTGCATCCCTACGTGATCGAAGGCGGTGTCCCGGCCGTGAAGATCAAGATCTTGCTGCGGAGCTTCGTCACGGCCGAACTGGCCGAGTGGGCGAAGATCGTGCAACGCGTCGCGGATTCGGTCGCGGTCGAACATCCAAAGGCGGACATCAAGGTCGAAGTGACCAAGCAATACCGGAACATGATCGAGCACCTCGCGAAAGAGCCGCGCGCGGTCAAGCTGGCGGAAGGGGCGGTCCGCGACGCGGGCCTGACCCCGAAGTTCGCCTCGATCCGCGGCGGGACGGACGGCTCGCGGCTGAGCGAGATGGGTCTGCCCACGCCGAATCTGTCGACCGGGATGCACAATTTCCACTCCCCGCTCGAGTACGCGTGCCTGGAGGAAATGGAATCCTCGGTCAAGGTGCTTGTCGAGCTGGCGCAGCTCTGGGGGCGCGAGAGATAATCCACAGATTACACAGATGTACACAGATAAGAAAGGAACACGGATGCGCAGCCTATTGCTTGTCGTTGCCGCCCTCATGGGCGCCGCTTCCACGCTGGCCGAGAGCCACCTGATGCGGCTGGCCGACGTGTCGCAGGACCAGATCGTCTTCACGTACGAAGACGACCTCTGGCTCGTACCGCTGGCGGGCGGGGCCGCCCGGCGCATCACCAGCGACGCCGGGGCCGAGGTGTGGGCGAAGTTCTCCCCCGACGGCCAAACGCTGGCGTTCACCGGCCAGTACGATGGCGGCACCGACATTTACGTGATGCCTGCAACGGGCGGCGTGCCCAAGCGGCTCACTTATCACCCCGCGGCGGACCGCGTGCTCGGCTGGTGGCCGGACGGCAAGTCCGTCTATTTCCGTTCGACGCGCGAATACCCGTTCCGCGGCGAAATGGTATACCGCGTCTCGCTCGACGGCGGCCCGGCGGAGAAGCTGCCGGTCGATCGGGCTGGGCTTGCCAGTATTTCTCCGGACGGTGCGTCCATCGCCTATTGCCGGCTGTCACGCGAGGCGGCGACCTGGAAGCGCCACGTGGGCGGTGACGCCCAGGACATCTGGATCGGCAGCCTGGCCGCGCTGGATTACAAGAAGATGACCGACTGGGTCGGCACCGACAACTTCCCGATGTGGCACGGAGACGCGGTTTACTTCACCTCGGACCGCGAGCTTGGGACGCTGAATCTGTATAAGTACGATGTCAAGGGCGGCAAGACGACCGCGCTGACGTCGTACAAGGACTACGATGTCAAGTACCCCTCGATTGGCCCGGACCACATCGTTTACCAGAACGGTGAGTCCCTCTACCTCTTGGACCTCAAGAGCGGGCAGAGTCAGATGGTGCCCGTGGAAATCCCCAGCGATTTGACCATCGTACGGACGGACTACGTCGGCGTCTCGCCGTCGAGCGGATCGTTTGGCTTGTCGCCGACGGGCGTCCGCATGTTGCTTGAGGCGCGCGGCGAGATCATCAACTTTCCCGTCAAGGACGGCGAGCCGATCAACCTGACGAGCACGTCCGGGTCGCGCGAGAAAAACGCGGCCTGGTCGCCCGACGGCCGCTGGATCGCTTTTCTGTCAGACAAGAGCGGCGAGGAGGAGGTCTGGCTCGTGGACCAGAAGGGGGAGAAGGGCTGGAAACAACTGACGACCGGTGGCCTGGGCTTTCGAATGCAGCTCGTCTGGTCGCCGGACAGCAAGTACCTGCTGTTTTCGGACAAGTTCATGAAGCTGAATCTCGTGGACGCCGAAACCGGCGCGCTGACGGTGATCGACCACGCGGACTATGACGACGCCTGGGAGCGCTGGGGCATTCAGGACTACGTCTGGTCCCCGGACAGCCAGTGGATCGCGTACACAAAGATGCAGCAGACCATGTACGACGCGATCTACCTGTATTCACTGGAGCAGAAGCAGAGCTTTGCGCTGACGGACGGCTCGACGGAGGACTGGAGCCCGTCCTTTGATCCGCAGGGCCGCTATTTGTACTTTCTGTCGAACCGGACGTTCAATCCGCTCATGTGCTTTGTGGACCAGAACCACATCTACCTGGACATGGGCCGGCCATACCTGTTTGTGTTGCAGGCGGACGGCGCGTCGCCCTTCGCACCCAAGGACTCGGCGGAGGACGTGAAGGAGCCGGAGAAGCCGGAGAAGCCGGAGGAAGGCGCCGCGGAGGACCAGCCGACCGACGTCGCGGAGGAGAAGAAAGACGAGAAGAAAGAGGACAAGAAGGACGGCAAGAAGTCCACGAAGATCGACATCGAGGGACTGACGCGTCGCGTGCTGGCTGCCGACAACGTCGCGGCCGGGAACTACTTCCGCCTCGAAGCGACGGACAAGGGCTTCCTGTACTTGTCCAAGACCGAGCCGGAATTCGAGAAGTATCAGGTGGTGACCGACCGCACGGGCGGCGCCCTTGACTTGTACCACTATGACCTGGAAAAGAAAGAGACGAAGAAGGTCCTGGGTGGCATCGCCAACTACCACCTCTCGGCGGACCGCAAGAAGCTGGTCTACCGGGCCGGCAGCCAATACGGCGTCGTCGATGCAGGCGGCCCCGCGAGCGTCGGCGACGGCAAGGTAAGCCTCGGCGGGATCAAGCTGACGGTCGATCGGGCGGCGGAATTCCGGCAGATCTTCAACGAAGCCTGGCGGATTGAGCGCGACTGGTTCTACGACGCGAAAATGCACGGCCTCGACTGGGCGGAGCAGCGCGCGAAGTATGGCAAGCTGGTCCCGTTCTGCGGCAACCGCAGCGACCTGAACTACCTGATCGGCGAGATGATCGCGGAACTCAATGCCGGCCATACCTACGTCTACGGCGGCGATATCGCCGGTGGCGGGCGGCGCGTCGCAACCGGCCTGCTCGGTTGCGATCTTGTGGCGGAGTCCGGTAGTCAGTTTTACAAGATCAAGCACATCATTCCCGGCACGCCGGGCGACCCGGAGGAGCGCAGCCCGCTCGACGAGCCGGGGTGTCCCATCAAGGAAGGCCATTACTTGATCGCCGTCGATGGACAGCAGGTGACCGCCACGGACGAACTCTACAAGTTCCTTCAGAACAAATCCGGCACAGTCGTGACGCTGACGTATAATGACAAGCCGGCGGCTGAGGAGGCGAAGTCGTATCGCGTCCGGACCATTGACATGGGCGGCGAGGCGGCGATCCGCTATCGCGAGTGGGTGAACCGCTGCGCGGCCTACGTTGACCAGAAGTCCGGCGGGCAGATCGGCTACCTGCACCTGCCCGACCAGGGCCGCGACGGGGTCATCGAGTTTGCCAAGGCGTTCTACCCGCAGGCCCACAAAGCTGGCCTCATTATTGATGAGCGCTACAATGGCGGCGGATTCACCGCCGACATGATCATCGACCGGCTGGAGCGTGAGGCGTGGGCACTTACCGTCCCGCGGGAGGGCAAGGTGCTGGTCAATCCGGAGCGGACCTTCGCCGGGCGGTGGGCCGTGGTCGTCAACGAAGACACCGGCTCGTGCGGTGAGTTCTTCGCCGAGGCCATCAAGGCCAAGAAGCTGGCCCCGATCATCGGGATGCGCACGTGGGGCGGCGCCATCGGCATCGAGCCGCACCAGGACCTGGTGGACGGCGGTACGGTTACGCCGCCGCAGTTCGGGCTGTACGGTTACGACCGCCGTTGGCTGATTGAGGGCACGGGCGTGGTGCCCGATATCGAAGTTCAAAACATGCCCGGCGATGTCGTGAAAGGGCAGGATGCGCAGCTCGACCGAGCGGTCACCGAAGTGCAGAAGCTGCTGAAAGATAGGCCGGTCGAGGTACCACCGCCGCCGCCCTACCCGGTGAAGAACAAGGCGGCCGGCATGACGCCCGGCGCCAGGTAGCCACGGCTCTGGCGCGGGCCATAGCGGTTGTTTCGGATCGTCATATTCGCTATGCTGAGTGGCGAGGTGAATTGGAGGCGACATTCCGCGAGAGGAGCTGTCCGATGGCGAATGCAACTGCTGGCCCGCGCCGGTTCAACGCACTTGCGGCGCTGACGCTTGGTGTCCTGCTGACGGCCACGGCGGTCGCCGGGAGTGGCAATTACCTGGTCATTACGGCCGCGGCGTACGACGGGTCGGCACCCCTGACGCAATTCAAGGCTGCCAAGGTGGCGGACGGTTTCACCGTCTACACCTACGTTGTCGCCAGCGGCACGAGTCGAAGTGCTATCAAGTCCTATATTCAAGCCCTGTGGAGCACACCGGACGCGCCGGACTATATTCTGCTGGTCGGCGATACGGACGGCGACCTCGCCGGCGCGAACACCATTCCCCACTTCGTGGGCGGCGGAACCAAGCAGGCCCCCACGGACCTGCCGTATGCCTGCATGGACCCCGGCGACGACTGGTATCCGGACATCTTCATCGGGCGATTTCCGGTGCGCGACACCAGCCAGCTTCAGGCGATTGTAGACAAGACGCTCTGGGTCCAGTCCGGTAACTTCAGCGATCCGTATTACCTGAAGCGCGCGGCGTTTCTGGCGACCGATGACAGCAGCGCCCAGGCCGAACAGACGCACGATTGGGTTATCACGAACTACCTCGATCCCGCCGGCTACACCCCCATCCGCATCTACGCCGCGCAGGGCGGCGGGACGCAGCAAGTCACAAACGCCGTCAACCAGGGCTGCGGCTTTGTCAACTACTTCGGGCACAGCAGCTCGTCCGGCTGGTGGGCGCCTGCGTTCAGCTCGTCCAACGTCAACGCGCTCTCGAACGTCGGGCTTTATGGCGTCGCGTTCGGGTTTTCGTGCAACACCGCCAACTACACCCTCGCGGAGTGCTTTGGCGAGACCTGGGTGCGGGCCGCGAACAAGGGGTCGGCCGCCTACATTTCCGCGTCCACGTACATCTACTACGGCGGCAGCAACTGGGAATCGTCCCGCCGCCTGGAGAAGTACTTCTGGCAGTCATTCTTCGTGGACGGCCTTTGGGAAATCGGCCCCGCTTGGCAGGCCGGCGCGTATCGCCTGATCGCCGACACGTATTTCTCCGTCGAAATCCGCCGCAACATGGTCGAGATGTTCAATATCCTCGGCGATCCGTCACTGAACCTGGCGGTCGTGCCCGGGCCCATTCCGACCGCGTTTCTGCAAAGCCCGAACGGCGGCGAGTTGCTGGGGGTGGGCGACACACATGAGATTCGCTGGATTGCCAACGACGACGTCGGCGTGACCGGCATCGACCTGCTATTGTCGCGCGACGGCGGCGCAACCTGGCCGCACACGATCGGCACGGGCTTGCCCAACACCGGCAGCCTGCTCTGGACTGTGCCGCCGGGCTCGTCCGCCCATTGCCGGGTCAAGGTCGTCGCACACGATGCCGACGGCAACACCGGCGAGGACACTTCCAACGGCGACTTCGCAATCAGCACCGTCGGCCCCGAGATCGCCTACAGCTTCCCGCTTGACACCAACCCCGGTTGGAACATCTCCGGCGGGCAATGGGCGTTTGGTCACCCGACTGGCCAAGGCGGCACGCAGCACGGCTTCCCTGATCCGAACAACGGTGCGACCGGGACGAACGTCTACGGCGTCAATCTGGCGGGTGACTATTCGACGACGACCGGCGGGCCGTATTACCTCACGCTCGGTCCGCTGGATCTGCGCGACTACGTCGGCACGCAGCTCAAGTTTCAGCGCTGGCTGAACAGCGACTACGAGCCCTACGTTTACGCCACGCTTCAGGTCTCGAACAACGGCACGACCTGGACCGACGTGTGGTCGAACGGCGCCGCCGAAATGACCGCCAGCGCCTGGTCGCTGCTGGCGTACGACATCGCCGCCGTGGCCGACGACCGGCCCGCGGTGTACGTGCGCTGGGGTTACCAGGTCGGCAGCAGCGCGTGGGCGTACTCCGGCTGGAACCTCGACGATGTGCAGCTCGTCGCCGTGCCGGTGTTGACCCCCGGCGACCTGAATTGCGACGGCGTGGTCGACTTTGACGACATCAACCCGTTCGTGCTGGCGCTGAGCGATCCGCAGGCGTATCAGGCGGCGTACCCGGACTGCCGGCTGCTCAACGGCGATTGCAACGAGGACGGCGGCGTCGATTTCGACGACATCAATGCGTTTGTCGCGCTGCTCTCGGGGCGCTAAATGGGCGTGCGCGAATGGGCGGCGCCTGTCCGAGCCGCGCGCGCCAGCTCGCGGACAAACGTGCGACCGCTCGCGCGGTCGGCTCGGAGCTGTGCCGCCGAATCGCGCACGCCCATTTAGCGCCCCGCGAGCAGGGCAACGAACGGGTTGATGTCATCGAAGGTTACCAGGCCGTCGCCGGTCAGGTCGCCGTTGAGGATGTTACACGCCGGAAAGGCGGCGGCGTAACCGGCCGGATCGGTCAGCGCCAGCACGAACGGGTTGATGTCGTCAAAGTCGACCACGCCGTCGCAATTCAGGTCGCCGGGGGCCACGGGGAGCACGGCGCAGGACGCGGAGACCATCGGAATCGGGGCACCCTTGCCGATCGCGACCCAGAGGTCATAAAGCGTCTGCCCCCACTCGTTAATCTGGTTTCCATCGCGCAGGGCCTCGATGTAGTGCCGCGTGAGCGACTGGTAGTTGACCGTGACCTCCGCCCGCACGGTGCCGGGCGGCAACGGGAACAGCACGTCGTCCCAGTACTGCCCGTCCGCGTACGTCGCCGCCACGACCGGGGCGCCCGCCGCGGCGTAGGCGGCGTTGTCAAAGCCCCGCGGCGGAATGCGGTTGTCCTTCATGATCGTGTCGGCCAGGGCCATGTGCGTGGTCACGCCGGCGGGCAAACCGGTCGCCTGCGCGGCGTAGTCGCTCAGGCCGACATGCATCTCGTAGATGCGGGTCGTGGACTCTTCCAGCTCCGCGGCGTCGTAGTCGTAGTGCCCATTTTCGGCGACCAGCACGTCGTTCGCATCGAAGAACTTGACGTTCAGCCACACGCGCCGGCCCTCGATGTGCCCGGTGGGGAGCTTGTGGCCGGTCTCGTTGATGACGCGGACGCGCAGGTCGTTGCCCTGCTGGGCCAATTCGAGCGACGCCGCCCGTTCGAGCATCGAGATCGCCCGCGCCCGGCCGCGGGCGAGGGCCGCCGGGTCGATGTACGGGTCGTTCTGGTAGTGCAGGGCGACCATATCGAGCACCTGGGCCGCGGCCCCGGAGAAATCGTGGACCGCCAGGTCGTCGCGCTCCGGTCCGAAGACGCAGCCGCGCGCCGTCGCTTTGGGCATGTGGCAGTCCTGACAGGTGTTGATGACCGTCGGGCCGGTGCCGTTGAACCGCCCGCCCATGTCCACGCCGCCGTTGGCGAACGCGCTCAGCTTCCATTCGGTGTAGGTCCGCTCGAGCGGGAACTGCGTGTGCAGGTTTTCGTCCGGGACGCGCTGGTCAATGGCGTTGTAGCGGAAAGTGCCGTCGGGCTGCTGTGTGACGGCGACGTTGCCGACATCATGACAGGTGCCGCACATTTCGCCGGTCTTCTGAAACGGCGCGAAGATCACGTCGTGCGGCGGGTACGCATCGGTGTGGGGTCCGCGGCGCAAACCGTTCGGATCGAGCACGAACATCGCGTTGCCGTAGTACGCGGGCACCTCGGCCAACGTGGCCAGGACGGGCACGTCTTCCGGCGGACTGATGCCCGGCTTATAGATCGGGTCCACCAGGCTATGGCAGAAGTGGCAGGTCACGCCATCGCGATCGATTTCGTCGAGCGTGTCGCCGAGGGCCTGGTTGGCGTGGCCCGTCAGCATCGACATGGGCACGTGGCAGCGCAGGCAGAAGTAGCCGACGTTGCCGACGTCCTGGTTGGCGGTGGCCAGTTGGGCGTAAAAAAGCGGATCGCGCCCCGCGACCCCCATCAGGCTGCCCTGCCAATTACCGTACGGCTCGTGATCCTCGTCGTAGTGGCCGTGGCAGCCGTCGCAGTTCTCCGAAGTCCAGATGTAGTCCGGCGAAACGTCGCCGACCTGCGTGCCGGACAGGTGGAAGTCCTCCAGTGTCATGTTGATGAGCGCCGCCGTCGCGCCGCCGACGCCGAACAGCCCCAAAGCCAGCAGCCAGGCCCGTCGGCGGGCGGACAAGGACGCTTGCGACCGCTCGCGCGGTCGGCTCGGATCTGCGCTGCCGAATCGCGCACGGTGATATAGAAACGAGATCCGCATGCACTCAACTCCTGCGCAGCGCGCCCTTCAGAACACCGCACGTCCCGTTGCTCCGGGACAAGGCCGGCCCGCTCCCGGCGCGCCGGGACGTGGCGGGTTCGGATACTGGTTGTCAACTTCAGCGGCGGAACAACTTCGGCCCGCGGGCGTCATCCGCCGAGCAAAGCCACGAACGGGTTTATGTCGTCAAAGTCCACGTCGCCGTCGCCGTCGCCATCGCCATGCAGCCAATCGCAGCACGGGAATTCGGCGGCGTAACCGTCCGGGTCGGTCAGGGCGAGGACGAACGGATTGATGTCGTCGAAATCGACGGCGTAATCGCAATTGAGGTCGCCGAGCACCGATGGTTTCCAGGTGGCGACGGAACGCGGGGCGATGCCCTGGGTCAGGTAGTACGGCGCATTCTGGGTGAAGGAGCCGTCCGGGTTCAGCGTGAACGAGTAAATGCCCATGATGCCGTCGATGGCGGTCGAGTTGTCGGTGACGAAGAACAGGTCGTCGAGCGTTTGTACGTCGCCCAGCGTCCCCTGGAGCCCCACGTCGAACATGTTGCCGGTGTACGCTAGTCCACCCGTGTTCGGATCGATGCTCGCCGACCGCACGGTCGCGTCGGTGCCGTGGCCGATGAGGATGTACGCGTCGTCGCACGCGAAAGCGACGTTCGACGGCGAGCTGCCGAACTCCGGGAACGGCGCGCCCGCCAGCGGGCTGAGCGTGCCGTCGGGCGCGATGGCGTACCCGACGATGACGTGCGTGATTCCGCCGACGCCGTAGAGCTTCGTGCCGTCGTGCGTGATGCCCAGTTCGAGGCCGTAGTTCGAGCCGGTCGGCTCCTGGTCGATGAGCGTCAGCGTGCCGTCGCCGTTGATGCGGAAGACGCGGATCAGCTTCGCCGAGCCGCTGTCGTTGACGTAGAGGTATTGCTTGGAGGGATGGACGACGAGGTAGGTGCTGAACGTCCCCACCGCTTCGACATCAACCTCGGTCAGCGACGGCGGCGGACCGGGCAGGAAGCGGTAGATCACGACCTGGTTCGAGTCCACGCGCGTGACCGCGAGCAGCTCGTCGCTGATCCAGGACACGTCCATCGGCGTGCCCAGGATGCTCCAGTAGGCGATCTGGGTGATGCTGCCGTTGGTGGCGACGTCGAAGAACGTGATCTGCTCGTACGCGTCGTTGCTTGACGCATGGCCGGTGACGAGGAAGCGCCCGTTCGGCGAGAGCGAGATCTCGTACGGGTTGCAGCCGGGGCAAGGGACCGTCGTGTTCGGCCGCGAGCCGGTGACGACGCGGTTGACGAAGTTCAGCGTGCCATCGGCGTTGACGGTGAACGCGGTCACGCTGCCTTCGAGGTTGCCGTTATTGCCGACAAAGACCGCGCGGCCGGTGGCCTGGCCCCAGGCGCCGGCGGTGATCGCCGTCAGCAGAAAAAGACCGCCCAACCCCGTCATCGCGGATGAGACGGACGCGAATCGTGGCATGATTTCTCTCTCTCCTCGCCAGGGCCGGCGGCGCGCGCGGCACGTTCCAAATGCGCCCCAGTGCGTTTCATCATAACCGTGAGGGGAACCCGCTCAAAGCAGCGGTGCGGCCGATAACCAAGGTGGGGTCGAACCACGTGGGGAGCCTGGGCCTCCGGCCCGTGCGAATCCCGGCGCGCCGGGACACGGGCCGGAGGCCCAAGCTCCCCAAAGGATGCGATCACAGTGAGGCGCTACAC
>CAYMXT010000064.1:0-18750 GCA_964394415.1 uncultured Planctomycetales bacterium | reverse complement strand
CTCGGACGACTACCCGAACCGAAACTCACCCACGAATTCTGCTGAGGAGGCGAAATATTATGGGACGGAGCGTTGTCGTCGGTAAGAAAGTATAGGAAGTGTGGGACAGCGGCAGGAAGAGCGGGGCGGACGGGTCGATGCCCGCCCGCCCCTGAAGGGTTATCAGTTGGAAAGAACGACGATCCGCAGCTTCAGGGCGAAGAAACGACGCACCCGAAGCCCGAGCACGGCCAGGAGCCGCATAGGACTTCTCCGACATAAGCCAACAACCCCACGCGAACATCGCGTGGGTCGGTTGCGGCTTCGGACGGCGTAGTTTTGAATATGGCTTGTGGCTTAGGGTCGTTGGGTCGTATGGCCGTGGTGGTCGTTGTGCGTTAGTGGCTCAAAGGCCGAAGTTGCAATTGACCTATGTGGCTCTGGACCGCTTTGACGTAGTTGCCGTTTGCTCGTTCTCGATATAGGCGTCCTTATCCGCCAACCATCTTCACGGGGGATTTCGGCCCCGCACGGGGATTATTTCCTGAACGGACGCCGATTGCAAGTCGGCCGTGGCGTCCAGGTCGCGGGCGGGGTATGCTGTGGGGGCAAAGGGGACACTACTGATTTTGGCCCGCTCGTTCCGTACGAATGGCAAAACACTGGGACGCCGCCACTTCGTGCCCGCTTGTACCGCACTGAAGGCGTCGCGAGAATCAGTAATGTCCCCTTTCGCTCTTTGGCCGAGCCGGAGGTGCCCGGTCGCGCCACGTTGCCGAACGCGCTGTGCTGGCCACGAAAGTCAGGGGATCTGGCTGAAACTGGGTCCCCTGCGTCCGGTCAGCTGGCACCCTCCCGGACGACGCGCTCGAAGTCAGGTGCGACCGGTGCCTCGGGGGTCGCGTGGCACCGGCCTGCGGCCAGGGGCAAACGCCCGTACGACAGCCACCGGCACACGACCAAGACGCGACGGAGGACGCGCGCGGATGCGCGCGTCTCCGTCGCGGGATTCGAACCAGCCGCCGCGCTTGCCGGTGGAAGTGGTTTGCTGGAACCCTGCCATAAAGGGGGTGGCCAGGGCCGGCCCGACCCAACGCTCAGCGGCGCTCCGGTCGGGCGCTGGCCGTCTTCGGCCTCCCAGGGTTCAGCGTATCGGTTCTCGCAAACGGTAGCTTCCGGGTCGTACAACGCAGGGGCCGATCCGCTTTCTCCGTAGTATAGCGACCACCCCATCCCGCGCCGCGCGAAAAAACGGAAATAGTGCGCGGACTAGCAAGTCCTGTGCCAGCCGCCGTCAACTCGACGAGCGACGCGTACCAGACGCCGCATCCGGCGACGTTGCGCCGTCAGCACGCAGGAGTTTCGCCAAGTGGGGGTCCGCGGCGACGGCCGCGCGCACCCGCCGGTTGCGCTCTGCCCACGTCAGGCCCGCAAACTCCTGGCGCAGTCGCTCCTGGATCTCATGCTTCATTTGCACGCAGTCAAATGTCTTCTTCATTCGTCCACCACTTCCCGCGGCGAGTAGATCTCCATCACCTTGTAGCCGTGCGTCAGGTTCACCGCGTTGAACCCGCGAATCCGCGCGTACTGCACGATGTGCTTGAAGTTCCAACTCACGATCAGGTCTACTTCGAGAACGGTGGCCGCGGCCACGTGCAATGCGTCTGCGTCGCTGCTCGGACCCAGCACGCCCGCGTTCAGATACGCGTCTCGCAGCGCCTCCATTTCGGCCGTGATGTTGTGAAACTCCACGGCAGCGTCCGGAATCGAGTCAAGAACTGCGCGGACGCGATCCGGAGCGGCCTTCAGTTCGGCGGCTGTCAGAGCCGACACCACCAGCCGCAACTCGCCGCTCGCGACCCGTGCGAAGAACGCCGCACTGGCGATTTCGAACTCGTCGTCGTGACATCCGCCGAAGACGGACGTGTCGGCATAGACGCGCAGGACGCGCACGCGCGGCCCTCCAGCTTCCAAGCTCATTGTACCGCGTCACCGCGCTCCGCCCAATACGCTGCGCGCGGCTACCGCCCCGCGATCCAGTGCTCCAGCCGCTCGCGCGCGTCGGTGTCGCGCATTTGTTCCGGCGGGTGCTTCATCGTGAACGCCGACACTTCGTTCAACGGGCCGCCGATGCCGCGGTCGCGCGCCAGCTTCGCGCAGCGGATGGCGTCGATCGCGATGCCGGCGCTGTTCGGCGAATCCTCGACGCTCAGCCGCAGCTCGATGTTCATCGGCACGTCACCGAAGCCGCGGTATTCGAGCCGCATGAAGCAGACCTTGTTGTCTTTCTGCCACGGCACGAAGTCCGACGGGCCGATGTGGATGTTGCCGTCTTCGAGGGGCACGTCGAGCTGCGACTGCACGGACTCGGTCTTGGAAATGCGCTTCGACCTGAGCCGGGACTGCTCCAGCATGTTGAGGAAATCGGTGTTGCCGCCGGTGTTGAGCTGGTACGTGCGATCGAGTTTCACGCCGCGGTCGCCCATCAAGCGGGCCAACATGCGGTGTACGATCGTCGCGCCGAGCTGGCTCTTGATGTCGTCGCCAACGACGGGCAGGCTGCGTGTGCGAAACTCGGCCGCCCACTCCGGGTTGGACGCGATGAACACCGGCACGCAATTGACCAGCGCCACGCCGGCGTCGAGGCACGCCTGCGCGTAATGCCGCACCGCCTGCTCCGAGCCGACCGGCATGTAGCACACCAGGACGTCGGTCCGCGCGTCCCGCAGCACCGCCGCGACATCGACCGGTTTCTCCCCGGCCACGCGAAACGCCCGGTCGTCCGGGTAATCCGCCATGTGCGCCGCCACCCCGTCCAGCACCGGCCCCATCTGCACCGTCACGCCATAGTTCGACAGCTCACGCTGAAAAACCGCCGTGCAGTTCGGCGGCGTGAAGATGGCCTCGTGCAAGGGCCGGCCAACCTTGCGGCGATCGACGTCAAACGCGGCGACGGGCTGAATGTCGTGGATGCGGTAGCCCCCCAGCTCCGGGTGCAACAGTCCCGCGGACACCGTCGAGACCGGCGGCCGGTAGTACGCCAGCCCCTGAAGCAGCGAGCTCGCACAATTGCCCACGCCTGCGATGGCTAGTCTGATCGGTGCCAAGGCACGCCTCCTTGCCCACTAGGCCGGCGACAATACAGGGCCCAATCCGGACATGGCAACCCGCGCATCACTCAAACCGCCTTTACACTATGCGCAGTCCGACCCCGTTTGTCTACGCCGCCGCTACCGGGGCAACGCGCCCGGCGCGCACGCCACGCCACGCCGCACGATTTCGGCCAGGGCGTCGGTCGCGGCGTCGATGTCGCCGGCGTCGAGAAACGGGCCGAAGGAAACCCGCGTGGTGCCGCCGCTTGCCAGGGTTCCGAGGCACTGATGTGCGAGCGGCGCACAGTGCAGGCCGGCGCGGGTGAGGATGTCGAACTCAGTTTCGAGAATCGCGGCCAACTCGCCGGGTTCCAATCCGTCAAGGCGGACACTGAAAACGCCGACCCGTTGGTCTGCAACCCGCGGTCCGTACCAGATCAACTCCGCCGCGCGATTCAGCCCGTCCATGAACCGCCGGGACAGCTCGATTTCGTGCGCGCGCACTGTGGCAACCCCGCGTGCGATGAGCCACTCGACGGCGGCGTTCAGCCCCGCGATGCCCGGGGCGTTGTGGCTGCCGGCCTCGAAGCGGTCCGGGAGCGCTTCCGGCTGCTCGGGTCGCTCGCTTTCGGAACCGGTCCCGCCCTCCCGCACGGTTCGCATCTCGGCTTCGACGCCAGCCCGGATCAGCAAGACGCCCGTTCCCAGTGGGCCCAACAGCCCCTTATGGCCTGGCATTGCGACCAGGTCGATGGGCGACGTACCAAAGTCGATCGGCACGTGACCTGCTGATTGCGCGGCATCCACGAGGAACAGCACGCCCCGCTCCCGACACAGCTCGCCGACGGCGTCGATCGGCTGGAGCGCTCCGGTGACGTTGCTCGCGTGATTCACGACGACCAGCCGCGTGCTCGGACGCAGCGCGGCGCGCACCGCAGCGGGATCCAGCCGCGTAGTCTGCGGGTCTACCTCGACGGCGGTCCAGTTGACGCCGGCGAATTGCGCCAAAGCGTGCAGCGGCCGCAGCACGGAGTTGTGGTCCAGGCACGTCGTAACAACGTGGTCACCCGCGTGCAACAGCGACTTCAGGGCCAGATTCAGTGCGTCGGTGCCGTTCAGCGTGAAGATCACGTGGTCCGCGGCGGAGGCGTTGAAGAGCGTGCGGAGCGCCACGCGGCAGCGGTCCAGCGTGCGGCCGGCTTCGATCGCCTCGCGATATGCACCCCGCCCCGCACTGGCGTGGATGCCCGCGAAGCTCTCCTGCACGGCCTTCGCGACCGTCGGCGGCTTGGGGTAGCTTGTGGCCGCGTTGTCGAAATACCGCCGCATTCGCACTCCTGTCCGACCGTGTTAGCACAACTGCGCATGATCCTAGCGGCTGGGCGGCAGCGTGTCAGGCGCGTGTCCGGCTTGTGTCGTGCCGTCGCGGCTGATAATGTCAGTGTCGCCGCAACGTCGGGCAGGGGCCTGGGTCGCGCGTGTCCGCGCCGTCGGAACCCCGCGGTGCTCGAACAGGAAGGGCCGCTCTCAGACGTGCCGATGATGCTGGCAACCGAGCTTCCCATTGGGCGTACGGTCCCGGGAGCGCGCTGGGCGCTGCAACGGCCGATCGTCCGGCTCCGCGGCACCCGCGGAGAAACCGTCGGTCAGGCCGCCACGAGACTCGTGAGAAGCTGAGTCAATGCAACTCGCGCAGGCAACGCTGGGCATCGTGGCGGAAATGTACGCCTATCGCCATGACGGCGGCGTGTACATCCATCTTTCGTTTGGCCGCGTGGTCGACCGGCTCGCGGCCCGCTGCGCCCGCGTGCTGCTGTGCGTGCCGCTGCGCGACGGGCCGCCGCCGGCGTCGCGCGACTATCGACTCCAAGCCCAGAACATCGAGCTGGTTCCTCAGCCGTTCTACGCAGACTCGCGGGACGCGCTCGCGCTTGTGGTCGGCATCACGCGCGCATACGCGCGGGTCTGCCGCCGGGCCGACGCGCTGTTCGTCCGCGGCATGTTGCCGTACGCGGCCCATTTCTACGGACAGGCGCGCTGGTACGGCCGTCGCCCGTGCCATTGGATCGTCGGTAACCCCATCGCGCTGCTACGCAGCCACCAGCGGTCTGGCCGGCTGAAAGACCTCGCGGCGCTGGCCTACGCCTGGCAGGACCGCCGGGCAACGCGCTGGGGCCGCTGGCTGACCAACGGTGCGCTCGTCTGCAACGGCGCTGAACTGGGCGCACTCTACGCTTCCCCGCGCACGCACGTCACGGTCTCGAGCACCGTCACCGACGACGAGTTCTGCGAGCGGCCGGACACGTGCCAGGGACCGACCATTCGACTGCTTTTCATCGGCTTCCCGCGGCCGGAGAAGGGCCTTCAATACCTCATCGAGGCACTGCCGCTGCTCAAGACGCCGCAACCCTGCGAACTCCTCATCGTCGGCGCCGCGGAGCAGTTCCAGGCGTACCGCGCTGAGCTTGAACGCCGCGCCGCGCAGCGTGGCGTGGCCGAGCGCATCCAATGGCAAGGGTACGTCTCCTATGGCCCGCAGATGTTCGCGCACCTGCGGTCGGCCGATATCCTGGTGCTGCCGACGCTTTCGGAAGGCACGCCGCGCGTGCTCGTCGAGGCCCGGGCGAACAGCCTGCCACTCGTCGCGACGAACGTCGGCGGCATTCCGACGTCGGTCACCGACGGGCACGACGGACTGCTCGTGCCGCCCAAGGACCCGGCGGCCCTGGCGACCGCCGTCACGCGGATCATCGCGGACGGCGAGTTGCGGCGGACGTTGATTCGCAACGGGCTGGCGACGGCCCGCCGGCTGACGGTGGACCGCTTCGTCGAGCTCGTGGCAGGCTTGCTGGAGGAATGAGCCCGTGTTGCGGATGCTGAAGTACGCCTGGTTCATCTTCATCATGAAGCTGACCGGCTTCCTGCCGGACTTCACGCCCGTCATGCGCGTGCGCGGTTTCCTCTTGCGGCCGGCGTTGCGGCGCTGCGGGCGGAATTTTCAGATTTGCTCGCACGCGATGATCGTGTACACGTCCAACGTATCGATCGGTAACGACGTGTACATCGCGTACGGGTGCTGGATCCAGGGCCTCGGCGGCGTGACGTTTGAAGACCAGGTGATGCTCGGCCCGTACACGATTCTCGCATCGTCAAATCACTCGCAGCTTGAAGGCTCGTACCGCTTTGGGCCCGCCCAGCACGCCCCCATCGTCATGCGTCACGGCTCGTGGACCGGCAGCCACGTGACCGTGACGGCCGGCGTCACCGTCGGCCGCGGGGCCGCTTGTGCCGCCGGGGCGGTGGTCACCAAGGACGTGCCCGACCACGCGGTCGTCGGCGGCGTGCCGGCCCGCGTTCTGTCCACCCCCGCGGCTTGATCCACCGTTCACAGCGGATGCTACGGCAGCGGTGTAACCTGCTTGTACTCCAGCGTGCAACCGCCCTCGGTCGTCGCCTCAATCGTGCGGTCCAACAGCCACCTTTGCGCCCGCGCGTCGCGCCGCAGGTAGGTGTCCAGGAACGCTGTAGTCACCAATTCGATCGCGGCGTGGTGCTGCTGAAAGGCCGCATTGTCGAGCGACCAGGGACTCTGTTGATCGAAAACTCCGTGGGTTCCGCCCCGAAGCCAGGCGAGGTACTGGTCCGGCGCAGACGCGCGTTCAAACGCCGCCCGGCGCTTGGTCGGGTCAGTGTTCACGGGGTCCCAATCGAGCGTGCCGGAGAAAGTAAGACAGGGCGCCGCGAGCGTGTCCCAGGCGTTGTCCGCTACGCCGAGGACGCCTGGGCTGGGCGGCGACAGGGCCACGGCCGCCTGGATCCGCGGGTCGCGCATCTGCTGCGCGGGGCCAGCGGGCGTGTCCACCTTCATCCCGATCAGCGCCAGCGCCGTTAGCGCCCCGAAGGAGTGCCCGGCGATCGCAACGCGGTCCAGGTCGGCAACGCCTCTAAAACGCAGCGACTGCTCGAGTTGGTCGAGCACGAAGGTGACATCGCGCGGATGGTCCGCGCGGGCGACGGCCTGCTCCGCGAAATCGAGCACGGCCTGGACGATGGTCTCGATGGCCCAGTTGCCGCCATAGATCGTCTGCTCGTCGGCACCGGGGTGCGTCAGGAACAGCGTCAGGTAGCCGTGGCTCGCCCAATACTGACCAAGCGATGCGTAGTGGTCACGTGACGTACCCACGCCCGGCGAGAAGATCACCACGGGAAAAGGACCGTCGTCGCCAGCCGGGATGTAGGCGCGGACCGGCAGCTCCCGCAGCCGCGCGAAATCGACCCAGGAAAGCGTCTCCTGGCGGACGCGATACACGGCGTCCGGCAGCGTTACGCCCGCCGGGGAGGGGTCGCCGCAGCCGATCGGCAGCAGCCCTGCAATGAGAACCAACAAGCTCGAGCGCATCGTTGTCCGCGCCAACCTTGGCACAAGCGGCGCGCTCCAGGCAGCGGAATCCCCGCCGACCTAGAAGCTGGGCCCGCGTCCAGGGACCGCGAAGCTCTGCTTCGCGGTCCCCGCTTCGCGCCGCGCGCGTCGTGCCAGGCTACCTGTACCATCGTATACCCGCGCCCCAGAGTTCTCTTGTCAACGGCGTGTTACGACTTGCGCAGCACTTCCCGCGCGATGACCAGCCGCTGAATCTCGCTGGTTCCCTCGTAGATCGTCGTTACCCGCACGTCGCGATAAAGCTGCTCAACCCGACATTCGCCGACGAAACCGCTTCCGCCGTGAATCTGGACCGCCCGGTACGCGATCCGGTTTGCCGATTCGGACGCGAAGAGCTTGGCGACTGACGCTTCCCGCGTGAACGGCAGTTCCAGGTCCTTCCGCGCCGCCGCCCGGTCCACGAGCAACTGCGACGCATCCAGCTCGGTCTGACTGTCGGCGATCATCCATTGGATCGCCTGAAAATCGGCGATGGGCCGGTTGAACTGCCGGCGTTCCTTGGCATAGCTGACCATGAGGTCGAGGCACGCCTGGCCGATCCCCACGGACTGCGACGCGATGCCAATGCGGCCGCCGTCGAGGGCGCTCAGGGCCACCTTCATCCCGTCACCCGCGCGGCCCAGCAAATGGGTCTCGGGCACAAAGGCCCCCTCGAGGATCATCTCGACGGTGTCCGACGCCCGCAGCCCCATCTTGCCCGGGATCAGCCGGCGTTCGACGCCGGTCTGTTCCGCGTCCAGCAGCAACATGCTTAGGTCTTTGTGAGTTCCCGCTTTGCCGGTGCGGGCCAACACGGCGAACCAGCGGCCGGCCAAGCCGTTCGAGACCCAGAACTTGGTGCCGAAGAGCTTCCAACCGCCCGGAACGGCCTCCGCCCGGGTCTTCGCGCCCGCGGGATCCGAGCCGGCGTCGGCTTCGCTGATGGCGAAGGCGGCCAGGTTCCCCGGCGTGGCGAGTTGCGCCAGAATGCCGCCGCGTACATCGTCGTGGCCAAACAGCCGGATCGCCTCGCAGACCATGTTGTGGACGCCGACCATCACCGACACCGACGGCGACGCGTAGGCCAGCTCGCGGATGAGGTGTCCATAGACGAGCATGGGGCAGCCCAGGCCGCCGTGCTCCTCTGGGACGCGCAGGCCCATCAATCCAAGCTCGTAGAGCTGTCCGAGGCACTCGCTACAGTGGGTGCCGCCCTTGTCCCAGCGGCTATCGCGCGGCAGCAGCTCGTCGCGGGCGTAGTCGCGGACGTGCTCCACGAGGACTTGATGGTCGTCGGAGAGTGTCAGATTCATAGCGCATTCCCGCGGCCCGCAGCCGGGCTGCTCTGCTGGGGGCCACACGCAGGGTGCTGCAACGCTGGACCCACGCAACAATCTTAACAGAATACGCGGCGGTTGTCGCGAGGAGTCGCCATGACACACACCAGTCGTTTCCAAGTTGCCACCCAGGGCCACACCGAAGTGCTCGACATCACGCCCCAGGTTACCCGGGCGGCCGCCGACGCCGGCATTCGGCAGGGCGTGCTGGTCGTGTTCGTCGTGGGCTCGACGGCGGGAATCACGACTACGGAGGCCGAGCCGGGGTTGCTCACGCACGACCTGAAGGCCTTCTTTGAGCGGATCGCGCCGCAGGACGAGTGCTACAAACACGAGGCTACCTGGAACGACGACAACGGCCACGCCCATGTCCGCGCGTCCGCGCTGGGGCCGTCGCTCGCCGTGCCGGTTGTCGATGGCCGCCTCACGCTCGGAACTTGGCAGCAGATTGTGCTGATCGACTTCGACACCCGGCCGCGCCGGCGGGAGGTCATCGTCCAAGTGGTCGGGGAGTAGGCCGTCGTGGCGGTCGCGGGCCTGCAAGAGCGCATCCGGGGCCGGGTGGGGTAACATGGTCGCCCGTATCCGGGCCGACGGCCCGCCAGGAAGGCACGTGTTCAAGGTTCTGTTCCACCGTCCGGAAGGCTTGCTGGTCGGCACGTTCGCCGCGCTGATCGTGTGCGGGGCGCTCGTGCTCTGGCTGCCGCTGGCGCACCGGGCCGAAGCGGTGGGCTTCATCGACGCGTTGTTCACATCCACGTCCGCCGCGTGTGTCACCGGGCTGACCACCGTGGATACCGCGACGCGCTACACGCGCTTCGGCCAAACGGCCATCCTGGTGCTCATCCAGCTTGGGGGGTTGGGTGTCATGACCTTCGGCGCGCTGGCCGCCCAGATGCTCCGTTCCCGCCTGTCATTCACGTCGCAGGCCGCGTGGCAGAGCACGTTCTTCGAGGAGGAAAGCCGCGGCGACCTGCGTACCGCCCTGCGCCGCATCCTCATCATGACGCTCGCCCTCGAAACGCTGGGCGCGCTGGTCATCCTCGCCGGTCTGTGGAGCAACGCCCCGGCAGTCGGCGGCGTCTACGAGGCGGTGTTTCTGGCGATCTCGGCGTTCTGCAACGCCGGCTTCTCCGTCTACAGCGACAACCTGGCCGGCCTGCGCGGCTCGCTGCTGATCGTCTGGGCCATCATGTTCCTGATCGTCGCCGGCGGCGTGGGGTACACGGTGTTGTTCGAGGTCGCGGAACGCGGGTGGCGGCGGCTCCGGCGCCGGCGTCACAACCCGCTGATCGCGAGCTTGAACACCAAGGTCGTGCTCCGCATGACCGGCGTGCTCATCGTCGGCGGGGCGGCCCTGTTGTTCGTCACCGGCCTGACGCCCGCGGAAGTGACGTGGGGCGAGCAAGCTCTGCACAGCCTGTTTCAAGCCGTCACCGCCCGCACGGCCGGGTTCAACACCCTCGACATCGGCGCGCTGCCCATGCCGTCGCTGCTGATCCTGATCGGGTTGATGTTCATCGGCGGTTCGCCGGGCTCGTGCGCCGGCGGCATCAAGACCACGACGGCGGCGGTCTGGCTGGCCCAGGTCTTCACGCGGCTAAGCGGACACGAACACCTGACGCTGCTCGGGCGACGCATCCCCCCGGACGTGATCCGGCGTGCCGCGCTCGTGCTCGGCGTGGCGGCCCTGTGGAACGGCTTGGGAGTCATGATCCTGTCGATCAGCGAGGGCGGCCGGCCCGGTGTGCGGCTGGAACAGATCGTTTTTGAGCAGGTTTCCGCGTTCGGTACGGTCGGCCTGTCGGCGAGTTTCACGCCGTCGCTGTCGGCCGTGGGCAAACTGTGGATAATCGCGACGATGTTTGTGGGCCGGCTGGGGCCGCTGACGATTGCGTTCGCGGCGCTCGCGCGGCCGAAGGCCCCGTTCGAGTATCCGCACGAGCGCGTGATGATCGGATAGTGTCGTAGCTCGCGCGGAACGTGGCGCAACGGCCGGGGAGCCTGGGCCTGCGGCCCGCGCGGCTCGGCACCCAAGCACAGGCCGGAGGCCCAGGCTCCCCGGGCGGACGGCTTTTTCGGAGGCCTGCCATGAAGCAGGTGTGTGTCATCGGGCTCGGACAGTTCGGCAGCCATCTGGCCCGCATGCTGAGCAAGATGGACTGCGAAGTGCTCGCGATTGATCTCGACGAGGCCCGGGTCGAGAGCATCCGCAGCGACGTCCACCGCGCGCTGATCGGCGACGCGCGCAACTTCCAGATGCTGTCGCGCGTACTCACGCATTCGGCCGAAGAAGCGGTCATCGCGCTCGGCGAGAAGAACATCGAAGCGAGCATCCTCTGCGCGCTGCACCTGAAGAAGGTGGGGATCAAATCGATCCGCTCGACCGCGACCAGCGATGACCACGCCCAGATCCTGCGTGCGGTCGGCACGACGGAGATCACGTTTCCAGAGCGTGACACGGCCCAGGAAATGGCCCGCCGCATCGCGTACCCCGACGTGAAGGACATGTTCTCGCTGGCCGAGGACTTCCGCATCATGGAGATCACGGCCCCGCGCAACACGTACGGCAAGTCGCTGGCCGACCTCAATCTGCGGGCCTCGTACGACATGATCATTCTCGCGATCAAGGAAGAGGGCGACGCGCACTTCAAGTTTCTGCCCGCGGCGAGCAAGATCATCCGTCCCAACGCCGTGCTGATGGCCCTCGGCCGCGAGCTCGATCTGGCCCGCTTTGCGGGCATGGATTAGCACTACAGCGCTACTTTCCAGGCCGAAATGCAACCGCCAAGACGCCAAGAGCGCCACGAACGCCAGGAAATGCAGGGGTCTCCGTGCGAGGCGTGAAAGCGAACGCACCGACCATCAATCCGGCGTTGTGCCGCCGGAACCGACCGCGCGTGCCAGCGTGCCGCAGTGACCGTGACGTTCATAACTTCTGAGTCTTGGCGAACTTGGCGCTCTTGGCGCCTTGGCGGTTTCTAGCGTTGTAGTGTTAGTGTGGTGACTCACAAGAAACTGATCTTCTCGGGGACGGTGGGGCGGGCCTCCGTGCCCGCCAGCAGGTCGTGAAAGAGGGCACAGGCACCGGAGAAAGCCAAACCGGCACTGCCGCGAAAGCGGTCTGCCGCGGAGCCAGTCCCCTTCTTCAACGGACTGATAGGTCGCAGTCCTTGTGAGGAAGGTGGCGAGGAACAGCGTTACGAAGGCCAGGCGGCCGGCCGGTGCGAAGGGGGGGAGGAGCACGTCGCACGTGCCCACCACCTCAAGTGGCTACATTTCCACGTGCGCCGCTCATTCGGCCGGGCCGCTGGTCGCCGCCGCCTCGCGGGCCTTTTCGATCGTCGGCAGCGCGGCGTACAGGATCAAGTTACGCATCATGTCGAGGGCGCCGGCCGACTCGTACCCCCGCACGTTGAACGCCGGCGTACCCAGCAGACCGTGACTCAGGTCGAGCGCCGCAAAGACGACGCAGGCGCGCTCCGCGAGCTGGAACGCCTGGAGCTTCGGGTATTCCCGTCCGCGCGCGGCTGGGCGGGCCGCCCGCCGGTAAGTTACCCCCGCAAGGTCAACCGCGCCGGCGACGCCGCGGCCAGTCACGATCGGTGAGTCGTTCGGCAGCGTCCGCGGCTCGTCCTTGAGCAAGGCCCGCAACTGCTCCTCCAGGGCCGCGGTGAACTCCGCGGCCCCGCCCGCCGCGTCCGCGAGCAGCGTGCCGCCATTCGTCAGAAACACGCGCAGGCCGCGCAGCTCCTCCGCCGAGAGCGTGAACCGCGCCGTGCCCGTGATGTGGGCCACCGTGAATTCACGCAACTCTGGCGAATCCAGCGCCACGCCGCTTGAAATGAGCAGCCGGACGCCAGTCTCGTTCTGGAGATACGTCGCGAGGCGGGTCCAGCCGTACGGCTCGACGTTCCACGGGCCGTCGTAGCGCAGGCGTGCCACCCGCACCGTGCGTTCGACCTCACGCGGCCGCAGCGGGATGGCGGGCGTTTCGAGCCGGCTGCGCGGCAGCGACTTGTCGACCGCGTACAGGTACACGTTGGCGGCCAACTGAAGCTCGGGCGTGGGCCGGCCGCGAATGCTGTAGCGGTTCCACGCCGCCGCGATGTCGCGTGTGCAGACCAGCATCAACGTCCGCACGCCGTTGTGTAACTCGAGCAGCAGCGGAGGGTCCGCGACGGGAAACTGCACCTCGCCCGAGAAAAGTGGGTGGTCCGGCGGCAGGGGGCGCGGCGTCAGCTCGGGAAAAGCGCGGGTCGCCAAGTCGTTCACCGTGTCGCGAAACTCATCCTGCCCGGCCACGGCGAACACCAGCCCGCCGCGCTGACAGTATTCGCGGATTTTCTGAATTTGCACTTCGTCGAGCGTCGCCGGCCGCTGGCCGTACCAGTACAGCACGGGCGACTCGGTGAGGTCTTCCAGCGGATGATCGAGGTCCACGATCTGCCAGTTCAGCACCCGCTCAAACGTGTGCCCGGCGAAGCGGGCCACGTTCGCCGCGTCGCGCAGGCGGCCGTCCCAATCCGGCCCGAGCGCGAGCTTGTTGAACACCACGGGGGCCCGACTATGACACAGCACCAGCGTTGCGAAGGCGGTGTTGCGGAGGTCGGTCATGTTGGAGCCGGTCGCCGACCACTGCCCCGCGGACTTCTGCTTGCCGAGCAAGTACGTGGCCCCTCCACGAAACCAATCCTTGTCGCGGAAGTATCGGTACCCGCTCGCCCGCCCGACCCGCTCCACGCCGTAGAGGTAATAGTAGGCCCATTCGTTCAACACCGGCGGGTTCTCCGGCGTGTATTCGCGCCCCAGCCAATCGAGGCCGCGGTTGATCGCGGCCAGGATGCCCGCCGCCTCCCGCGATCGGTCGGCGTAGCGCTGGTCGAGCACAATGAACAGCGACGCCAACCCGGCGGCCGTCATGCTCCCCGTGCTGCGGCCGGGGCCGCGCTTGCCGTAGTCCCAGCCGCCGTCGCCCTTCTGAGAACGTAGGAAGTGTTCCGCCACAACTTCCCAATACGTCGGTGGAACATTCAGACCCGCGTCGGCCGCCATCCAGACGCCGAGCACGCCGAACTGCGTGACCGAGTTGTCCCAATTCGGGGCCTTCGCGTCGCGGGACACGGCGACGTAGTCGTACGCTCCCGGCGACTGCGTGGCGGGTCCGGCCTGGGCCTCCAGCAGCCAGGCCAGGTCGCGCTCCAGCCGGCGTGTGTACTTCGTGCCCGGCAGTTGCGCGAGGAGCTGCGCACGTAGCCCGTAGACGTAGGTGCCGTGCAAGTCCTGGATCGCCAGCCACTCGAGGACCTGGTCCATGCGCTGGTCGCGCGGGTTTTCGCCGGCGTAAACCAGCGCAAGCAGCGCGAGCGCCGTGTTACCGGCCCAATCGCGGGCGTTCGGGTCTTTACCCGTCTCCCAGTGCCCATGCTCATTCTGCTGCGCCCAGAGCCAGACGACGGCCTTCTGGATGGCCAGCTCGACGTTGGCGTCCGAGATTTCCACGTCACCCGCGGCGGCGCGGCAGACCACCGCCAGCGCCACCGCCGCGCCGGCGATCTTACCGGCCCAACGTTTTGTCCGACCCTGACCCGCGCGGCGGTCCATGCGGCTGGCTCTCGTATGTCGCGGCGCCCAATTGGTTTGCAACCCTTGACGGGCTGCCCTAGAATTGAGGGCGCAACGTGCGCATATTCGTTATCACTCGTCTACCGGCAACTCTGGAGCGCCACGGTTGGCAGACGGGCTGGAAGATAGTCAAATCTGTCGCCTCGCGATAGAGCGACAACTTGTGACAGCAGAGGAGATTCGCGTCGCTCATGATCAGCGGCGGCTGCTGGCGACCAATGGTCATGCGCGCCCGCTGCCCGAGGTCCTGGTCGACCTCGGCTTTCTCACGCGCACCCAACTGACCCGGCTACACGGCACGAACGACGACTCCGGCGGGCGGCCGTCGCAGCAGATCCCGGGCTACCAGATTCTGAACAAGTGCGGGGCGGGAGCGATGGCCGTCGTCTACCGGGCTAAGCAGCTCAGCCTCAACCGGACGGTTGCGATCAAGGTTTTGCCCAAACGCATGAGCAAGAACGCCGAGTTCGTCGAGCGGTTCTACCGCGAGGGGCGCGCCGCGGCCCAGCTTAACCACGCCAACATCGTCCAGGCCTTCGACGTCGGCGAATCAAACGGCTTTCATTATTTCGTGATGGAGTTTGTCGAGGGCTGCACCGTCTACGACGAGCTGGCCGAGGGCAAGGTCTACAGCGAGCGCGAAGCGGTTGAGATCATTACGCAGATCGCGCGGGCCTTGCTGCACGCCCACGAACGCGGCTTCATCCACCGCGACGTGAAGCCCAAGAACATCATGCTCACAAAGGATCGCATCCCGAAGCTCGCCGACATGGGGCTGGCCCGCGAAGCGACCGACCACCAGGCCGCCCTCGCCGAGGCCGGCCGGGCCTACGGCACGCCCTACTACATCGCCCCGGAACAGATCCGCGGCGAGGTGGACATCGATCAGCGCGCCGACCTCTACTCGCTCGGGGCGACGTTTTATCACATGGTGACCGGCCGCGTGCCGTTTGAAGGCCCCACGCCGACGGCCGTGATGCACAAGCACCTCAAAGAGCCGCTCACGCCGCCGGACCATCTGAACACGGAGCTGTCCTCCGGCTGCGGGACGATGATCGAACTGCTGCTCGCCAAGGGCCGCGACGACCGCTACCCCTCCGCACGCGAGCTGTTGGTCGATCTGGAGCGGCTGGCGCGAAGCGAAGCTCCGGTCCACGCCCGGCCCGCCGTCAGCTCGGCGGTGTTTGACACGCTTTCCAGCGGCCAGAAGACGGCCTTGTCGCCGTTCGAGTTGGCCTCCCAGGCGGCCGAAATGAACGGGCACAAAGTCCCGCCGCAACTCTCGATCATCCTCGGCGTCGTGGCGGGGATCAGCGTGCTGGTGAACGTCATTCTCGTGCTGATGCTTGCGGCGCGGTGAGCGGGTTCGCTGTCAAGGCGGGAGCGCAAACCTCTGGTTTGCGCGCGCAAAGCAGAGCATTGCGCTCCCCGACTTCTGCCGCGCCGCTGCGAGAGGGGAATCTCGCACGAGCCACGCCTGCACTGCTCGCAGAGCAGTGCCACACGGTACCCGGCCGCCGCGCTGCACGTGGTCGCACGATTGCACGCGGCGGGATAGGATTCGCACGCCATGATACCTGTGATCTTCCGTGTCCCCGGCCTGGGCTGGGATGTCCCCGGCTACGGGCTGGTACTGATGATCGGCTTCCTCGCGTCGGTCATGTGGGCCGTCCGCCGGGCCGAACGCTCTGGGGCCGACCCTGACGTGGTCCTCAACGTCGGCTTCCTTGCCTTGCTCGGCGGCGTGGGCGGGGCGCGGGCCATGTTCGTGTATCACTACTGGGAGCAGTTCGGTAACCGCAGCAGCTTCCTCGAAGTTGTCCGCGCCGTCCTCGACGTGCGCCGCGGGGGGCTCGAAGTCTACGGCGGGTTCATCGCCGTCGTCATCCTGGTGATCGGCTATCTGTGGTGGACAAAGCGGTCTGTCCGCTGGTACCTGGATATCGTCGCGCCGTCCGCGGCCCTGGGAATGGCCCTCGGCCGCGTCGGGTGCTTCCTCAACGGCTGCTGCTTCGGCGGCGTGTGCGACCTGCCGTGGGCGGTGCGATTCCCCTTCGGCAGCCCCGCGGCGGTGCAGCACTGGGCCGAGCTGCGGCCGGGTGCGGGGCTGCCGCAGCAACTGGTCGTGTTCCCGAGCAGTGGGGCGTATGGCAGCGGTTGGGGGGCGTTGCCGCTACCCCGCGAAGAAATCATGACGCTCGCGCCCAAGTTCGTGGAAGCGACGCACCAGGCACTCGCGCAGGTAACCTCGCGGCAGAAGGAGTTACAGGGCAGGCTGGCACAGGCCACGGAGGCCGCGGAACGGGAACGCCTGCAAAAGGAGGTCGCCGCGCTCCAGAAACAGTCCGCGGCGGCGGTGGCCCGGCAGGCGGGGCTGGGGTGCAGCGCGGCCCCGACGCACAGCGTGGAGCTGATGAACAAGTATGACCTGAGCGCGGCCGAGCTGCGCACGCTCGCCGAGCACTTCCCCTCGCAGCCGGTGCATCCGACGCAACTGTATTCGACGCTCACATTGGGGCTGCTGGCGGCGGC
This sequence comes from uncultured Planctomycetales bacterium, assembly GCA_964394415.1. Taxonomy (GTDB): domain Bacteria; phylum Planctomycetota; class Phycisphaerae; order UBA1845; family Fen-1342; genus JAGVEP01. The sequence continues at coordinate 1,765 of CAYMXT010000064.1, read as the reverse complement.
GCTGGGGGCGATCTACTGGCGGCGCACGCGCGACGGGCAGGTGATCTTCACGCTGTTGCTGATCGAGCCGTGGACGCGCTGGGTTCTGGAGGTGCTGCGGGCGGACAACCCGGTGGACACGCTGGGCACGTTCACCGTGTCGCAGTTCCTGGGCCTCTGCCTGAGCGCGGTGGGGCTATGCGGGTTAGTGGCTTTGCGGAAGCTACGGCCGCGTTCGCCGCGGGCGGTGTTGTGGACGCCACCCGCGTAGGCTTCCGCTGCCGGAGCTTGATGAGTCCGTGCTCGTCGTCGCCGGTCGGCGTCTGAAGCCGGCTTCGGACCCACTCGACAACCTCTTCGAACTCAGGGCGAACTGGTCGCATGTACACGTCCGCCATGTCGGAGCTCGCCGCGTGGCCGAGCCAACGCTTGATTTGGCCGATGGAGCAGCCGGGCCGCGAGCCGAACGCGGTCGCCCGCAAGTGGCGGAGCGTGCAGAAGCAGTGGAGCGTGTCGCCGCACCTGGCTGTCCGGTCAGGCCGAGGCCCATCAGCAGGATGGAACTCGGCTCTGGTACGATTTCGACGATCGCACGGGTGCGGCTCTGGACGTTTACGTCATTCCATTGGCCCGCCGAATTCCAGTTCATCCAGACCCAGTCCTCGTTGCCGTTGGGTCCGTTATTGGGTTCGCCCGGGGCCCAAGACGTGTACGTCACGGGGTCCCCACTATCCCAACGAAAGTCGCCTTCAAGCAACTCGTCGCTGAGGCCAATCCAGAACCAGCTCGTCCCGGCCGTCGTGCGCAGCCAGGTTTGTTCAGCCGCGTCGTTGATCGTGACCAACGTCCCGCCCAACGACGTGGCGCCGGCGCGCGCTTCCCCGATCAGGAGCGACGATTCAAGCCGCCAGTAGTCATGCCCCTGGTATGAGCCCAGGAAGGTCTGTTGTGCCAGAGCAGCGACAGGTGCGCCGACGAGAATCGCCGCCGCCGCTATCCAACTCCCGCCGTTTCTCCTCGTGCCGCCGTGAATCACGTGAATACCTCGCTTGTCGTTTCCGAACGCCAGGCGATGACTATGTTGCGACACTACGTGTGGACCCAAACAGTAATTCAGGCTAATGAGTACGCCACCTGCGTTCAATCATCCCTAGGGGTGATTCCCGCGAGCCTGTTTCGATGCACCAGGGTCAGGATCAGCTCGACCCGGGTGCGGCATCCGAGCTTCTGGTACACGCGTCGAACGTGTGTCCGCAGCGTGGGTCGCGCCATGCGCCAGCGGGCGCACATCTGTTGGTACGTGGCGCCGCGGCAGAGCGCGTCCGCCACTTCCGCCTCGCGCCGCGTCAACCTGGCTCGCTCCGTGATCCGGCGCCAATGCTCGGGTGCCAGGAGTGGCCGAAACGGCCACGGTGGCCCGGCTGTCGTCGTTACTATCGGGATCCAGATCAACCATCACTCCGTTTTCCGGCTCTTCCGCAGAATTCGTGGGTTGATTCTGGTGGAACCAGCTCCGCAGGTTCCCCCAGGCCCCCTCCTTGGGCTTCTTTCCCCTCCGTGGTGAGCGCGGCGTGACCACGCGGCGGGGCGTTTACGGGAGCGGCGACGGCATCCGGGGCGCGCGGTGCCGCGGGCCAGACGCAGAAAGCGGGGGCTTGCAGAAACAACGCATCGCCCGGAGTTCCGCTAGGTTGGTGTTTGCGAAGACGCCAACGCAGCTATCGGAGACGCCGAACGATGCGCCTGAAGACCGTCCTCAATCGCGTCCATCCCGTCAAGGGCTTTG
>CAYMXT010000063.1:0-19260 GCA_964394415.1 uncultured Planctomycetales bacterium | reverse complement strand
CGAACCCCGGACGCAAGTCCGGGGCCAGCGTGGGTGAGGCGCTGCGGACAGACGTGCCCGCCACTTGCGTGGCGGGTTCGGATTGCGAGCGCATCCCAACGAACCCCGGACGCAAGTCCGGGGCCAGCGTGGGTGAGGCGCTGCGGACAGACGTGCCCGCCACTTGCGTGGCGGGTTCGGTTAGCGCCCTCAGCGAGGAGCTGAGAGGAGGATATGAGTCATGAACCGCGTGTGGATGATCGCTTGCAGTCTTACGATTCTGATGGGGGTGTGTGCGAGCTACGCGCAAGAACGCGGCCAACCGCCGGGGCCGCCGCCGCGGGGTGAACCCGGCCAGGTGCAGCCGCCCCCGCCGCCGCCTGGACCTGAGGGTCCGCGTGCGCCGCGGGCCCTCGAGCAACCGCCGCCCGGCGACCTGGAGCGTTCACCGGGCGAGCCGGGTACGCCGCTGCCCCCGGGTCCGGGACGGCCGCGGTTCCCCGACCCGCTGCTGCGGCTATTGGGCGAACGGCGCCCGGAGCTGGCGGAGCGGTTGGAACGTCTGCGGCAGCGTTCGCCGCAGAAGTTCCGCGAGGTGATCTTTGAGGCGTTTGTTTCACGGCTGGATGAGTTCCTTGACGCAGCCGAAGAGGGCGGCGGCCCGGAAGCAGGAGCGGCGGATTTTCCACCGCGCGAAGGGCCGCGGCGTTTCGAGCCGGGTCGGGGCGGAGGTCCGCGCCGTGGCCCGGAGGGGCCGCCCCCGGAGGACCGCGCGCGGATCGAGGAGCTGGAGAAACGACAAGCGGAACTGGAGCAGCGCTCGCACGAGCTGGCCCGCCGCGCGCACGAGGCCCGGGCGGCCGGCGGCTCGTCCGAGCATCTGGATGGCCTGCGCAACGAGTTGCGTGCGGTGTTGAATGAGCAGTTTGAGGTACGGACCGCGCTGCGCAAGCTGGAGTTGGAGCACATTTCCCGGCAGCTCACGCACCTGCGCTCCGTGCTCGAACGCATCCAGGGTGACCTGGAGCAGCGTGAGCGCGAGCGGGCCGCGATCATCGACCGGCGAATCGAGCAATTGCTCGGCGATGGGTCGGCGGGCTGGTGACCGCAAGTCCGGGCAGGACGACGCCTGACCACTCTCCCTTGCATGGTGGAGTTTTTTTGGGGGGGGCGCGCTCCGCGGCGGCTTTCCCCGCACCTTGCCCTATTCCCAAAGGGGAGCGGGACTCCGCGGTTCGCCCTCACGCGCCGACGTATTTCGCGTACAAGCCACGTGCGACCGTCGGGTTGTTTGTGCCCTGAATGATGGCCCGCCCGTCGGCGAAGAGCGTGACGGTGAACGCCTCCACGCCGAACCGCAGCAGGAACTCGTTGGACTTGGCACGCGCGCTGGCCGGCAGGCGGTCGGCGAGCGCTTTGAAATTCAGCCGGGTCGCGCTCGCCGGCGGCAGGATCTGCACGGCGTCGCGGCCGCAGAGCGTGGTCGTCGTCGCCGCGCGCTCGCCGGAGAGGTAGTCATAGCGTCCGTGCTTGCAGCACGGGCAATCGCCCTCGTCGCGGGCGGTTCGCACGTTGAGCGTGCGGATGCGGCCCGTCCAGGCGTCGATCGCGAGCAAATTGCGGCTGACTTCGTCCAGGCGACCCATCAGGATCTTCATGGCCTCCACGGCCTGGAGACTGGCGACGATCTGCACGGTGCTCGCCAGCACGCCGAGCGTGTCGCAGGTCGGCGTTGTTCCGGGCGCGGGCGGCTCGTCCCACAGGCAGCGCAGGCACGGCGTGCGGCGTGGGATAATCGGCAGCACCAGCCCGTCCGTGCCGAGGCAGGCCCCGTAGACCCACGGTAGGTCGTGCTTGACCGCCAAGTCGTTCAGCAAGAAGCGGGTCTCAAGGTTGTCCGAGCCGTCAAGTACGAGGTCGGCGTGGGCGCACAGATCCTCGGCGTTGGCGGGGTGTACGTCTGCGACCAGGCCTTCGACCTCGACCGCGGCATTGATCTTGCGGAGCTTGCGGACCGCGGCTTCGGCCTTGGGCAGGTTTTGGGCGATGTCGTGCTCGTCGAAGAGCATCTGCCTTTGGAGGTTATTCGGCTCGATGAAATCGCGGTCGATGATGCGGAGGGCCCCGACGCCGGCACGGACCAGGGTGTTCGCGAGCACGCTGCCGAGCGCGCCGCAGCCGACGAGCACCACGGAGGCGTGCGCGAGGCGCTTCTGCCCCGCGATGCCGACGTGCGCGCAGAGCATCTGGCGGCTATAGCGGGCCAGTTCGGGCGGAAACGCGGCGTCCGGCATCACAACTCCGCACGGCGTCAGACGGTGTCGAATCCTGTCCCGGATCGTATCGCGGTCGCGGGCGGCGGTCACGGACTTGTCCACCCCGACCGTACGGCCTACGATGCGCGGCACGCAACCGGACGTGGGGTTGCGTGTCCATCCAACCAGAGGGTTTGGCATGAAGCGCCACTTGCATCCCATCCTTGTTTTGACCGTCCTGCTCGCCGCGGCGCCCGCGCTGGGCCAGACGGCGCGGCCAGAGCCGTCGAAGCGGGGCGACCTCCCGAAAGCCGCGCAGATCGACCCGGCCGAATGGGCGCCCGCGGATGCTCTGTTCTATCTCGGCATTACCGACGTTGGGCAGGTCTGGAGGGACTTCCAGAAGACCGGCGCCTACGAGCTGTTGAGCGGCCAGGCCGGGACGGAGGGCTTGCCGCAGGTGGACGTGCTCGGGGACACGCTCCGCGCGCTGCGGCAGCGGCTGGCCGACGTGCTCGGCGTCACGCCGGACGACTTGCAGAACCCGTTTGACGGACCGCTGACGTTTTACATTGTTCCCACGCTGGGGAAGGGGATGCCAAAGCTGGCGGACAGCGTGCCAGGTTTGGTCGCGGGCGTTGGGGACGCGGCCTTGTTGCGGCGGTACTACGACGCGGTGGTCGGCAAGCTGAAGGAGCAGTGCCAGCACGAGTCCGTCTCGGTTGGGACGGATTTCATCGACGTGTTCACGGCCCCGGAGGCGGGCAAGAAGGCCGCCGCCGCGGACGACGATTTCGCGGATTTCGACGCGGGCGGCTCGTCGCTGATGGACCTCCCCATGAAGTTGAAGAAGAGCGTGGACGCGCTGCTTGCCGGAGACGCTCTGCCACCGAAGCTGGCGATGTGTCTGACGGAGGAGCGTCTGGTGGTGGCGGACACGGCGCAGGCGGTGAAAGCCGTGTTGCAGAAGGAGCAGCGGGACCGCTCGCTGGCTGACCTCGACGACTACAAGGCCCTGCACGAGCATCTGCGGCCGGTCGGCCCAATCCGCTTCCTGGTCAGCATTCCACGGCTGGTCAAGCTCGCCGAGGCCGACGCGAAGAAGGGCGACGAAGACACGCAAAAGACGCTCAAGATGTTCGCGGTCGACACGCTCGGCAGCTTGGTCGGACACGGCCGGTTCGGCGCGGCGTCGTACGAGTCGAAGATCGACATGTTGCTCCTGACGCACGATCGTAACGCCGGACTGATGAAGCTGTTGTTGCAGGAAAACCTGCCCGTGACGCCGCCGGCGCACGTGGGGGCCGAGACGTTCATCTTCGCCAGCCTGAACGTGGCGGTCGTGCAGTTGCTAAACGACCTGGAGTTCATTCTGCGTCGCGGCGGGGATGCGGAGGCCGCGGACGCGGTCAAGAACGCCCTGGAAATCAAGCAGGAGAGCGGCGAGACCGTCAATCTGCGTAAGGCGTTGCTGTCGTACCTGAAAGGCCCGTATGTGTTCAACCTCGGCCTCACGCAGCCCGTCGGCCCGAAGTCGTCGGTGGTCGCCCTGCTGAGCTGCGGGCACACGGATCAGGCTGCCCTGAACCAGGCCCTTGCCAATCCGGCGATCACCCAGCTCGAGCTGACCAAGCGCGACCTGCGCGGCACCGCCGTCTACGATTTGCCGCCGCTGCCGCCGCTGATGGTCGCGGGCGCGACTGCGGCGGCCAGCAAGGATCTGTTCTACCTCGGTTTGTCGGCGGCGACCGAGAAGGCGCTGGCCGAACCGCCGGCGGAGCGGTTGGCGGATTCGCCGGCGTGGAAACGGGCGGCCCGCTTTCTGCCGGAGCAGGCGTGGGCCGTGGTGTACATTGACGAACACGCCATGACCGAGGCGCTGCTGACATTGGCCAACGCGCCGCCGGACGCCGAGATGGCTGGGGGCATGGACCTGGGCGGCATGGTGCGGATGGGGATGGTGCAGAGCATGAGGATGAAGGCCCCGGGCGTTGATCTGACCAACACGGCGCCGCTGCTCAAGAACCTGGCGCAGCAGGTCGTCGCGTTGAGCGCCAGCCCCGCCGGGCTACAGTTCACGGCCGTCAAACTCAAGCCGGAAAAACGCCCGGAAGAAACCGCGGAGAAGCAGCCATGAACCTGCGTCAGACTTTGCGACAACTTCGCCGCGAGTGGCTCGTGGGACTCTTGTCCTACGCCCTGGTGGTGGCCCCCTTCGGCTGCGAGTTTCAGCTTGACCTGTTGGGCGGTGACGGAACCGGCGACAGCGACCTGACCACGTCGTCGGCCGGGTTTTTCCTGAACCAGGACACGTCGGACGCCTTGCTCGCCGCGGGCCGCAACGCCGCTGGCGACGCGTTCTTCGTGTATGGCACACACACCGCCAGCGGCGGCATCGGCGAGGTCGAGTCGATCCTCATCCAGACGGCCGCCGGGGCCAGCTCGTTCATCATGTTCGAGTCTGGCCGGCCCGTGCATCTCGAAGACCCCAACGGCAACTACGTCCACATCAAGTACGACGAGATCTCAACCGCGCGGCTGGCGGTGACGGCGGACGTCCACGACGCCGCGGCCGGCACGACGGAGACGCAGTCGGTCGAGGTGGACCTGACGCTGGCGGCCGCGCAGGTGGCGCAAGCCGTCAGCGAGCTGACCGGGCAGACGCTCGAAGTCCCGGCGGTCTCGGCCGACGCCAGCAAGGTGCAGCACCGCGCGCTGGGGGGGCTGCTGTACACGATTCTGGTGCTGCCGATGGTCCTGCTGACCGAGATGATGATCCTCATCATGGGGCAGGTGATGCAGGCGATCTTCCTGGCGGTGACCGTGGCCTTGCAGGCCGTGGTGCTGGCGGCGTTTGCGCCGCTGTTTCTGTTTGCGGCCTTGTTCAACGACGTGGCGGTCACCGTGGAGCTGGTGCCGCTGCTGGACATCTTCATCGAGCTGCCGTCGCCGCCGGAGATTGACATTACGCTGCGGTAGCGCGGGTCGCGTTCGGCGTGTGCATTGGCGGTGCGCCAGGTGGCGGCTGGTGCTGCGGCTCACATCAGCGGAGCAGCGGCGTGTGGTGCTCTCACGGCCGACACGGCCGTGGCATCCGCCCAATCCAAAGTCCAGAATCGAAGGTGGGCGGACGCCGCGCGTAACCGCTTGTGGAGCCACAAGTTTCGACTTGGACCGCGGGGGCGTGGGCGGGAATAATCCCTGGCACGGACCGAACGCGTCCGGGAGATGCTGCCCATGACGCCTGCGCTGGCGGTGGAAAACGTGACCAAACGCTTCGGCCGCTTCACCGCGGTTGAGGACTTCAGCCTGCACGTGCCCGCCGGCGAAGTGCTCGGGTTTCTCGGACCGAACGGGGCCGGCAAGACCACCACGATCCGCATGGTGATGAGCATCCTCTACCCCGACGCCGGGCGGATCAGCGTGCTGGGCCACCCGCGGGCGTCGGACGTGAAGGACCGCATCGGCTATCTGCCCGAGGAACGCGGGCTGTACCGCAAGATGACGGTGCAGGAAACGCTGACCTATCTTGGCCGGCTCAAAGGACTCGGCGGCCCGCGCTTGCAGCAACGCATCGCCGCCAGCCTGGAGCGGGTCGGCTTGCAGGACTGGCGCCGCAAGCGCGTCGAAGCGCTGTCGAAAGGGATGTCGCAGAAGCTCCAGTTCATCACGGCGATTTTGCATGAGCCGGAGCTGGTGATCCTGGACGAGCCGTTTTCCGGCCTCGATCCGCTGAACGTGGCGCTGCTCGAAGGGCTGCTCGGCGAGCTGCGGCAGCGCGGCGCGACGGTCGTGTTCTCGACGCACCAGATGAACCAGGCCGAGCGGCTGTGCGACCGCATCGTCCTCATTAACCGCGGGCGCAAGGTCATCGAGGGCACGCTCAACGAGGTCCGTGGTCAATTCGCGACCCGCATCGTCGCGCTCGACGCCGAGGGCGACCTGCGCCCGCTGGCCCGGCTGCCGGCCGTGGCGCACGCACAGCTCACCGAAGGTCATGCGCGGCTGGAGTTGCACGACGGCGTCGATCCGAATGTCGTCCTCACGGCGGCCATCGCGACGGCCCGCGTGTTGCGGTTCGAGCTACAGCGGCCGAGCCTGGAGGAGATCTTCGTGCGGCTGGTTGGCGGGGATTCACCCGTCACGGCGGCGACAGCGCTGGAGGCCGTCCATGCGTAGGATTCTGATCGTCGCCGGCCGGGAGTTTCTCGCCACCGTGCGGACGAAAGCGTTTTTGCTGAGCGTGGTGCTCATGCCGGGCCTCATCCTCGGCGCCATCTACGGCGGCGAGTGGATCGAGAAGGCCGCTCGCAACGAGCAGCAGCCGCTGCGGCGCGTCGCGGTCGTGGACGACGCCGGGGGGGTGTATCCGAACCTGCTCTGGCAGGTCGCCGCCCACAACGCCGAGCGGCCCAACCAGGTCTTCGAGCTGGAGGCGGCGACGGTCGGCGCGGCGGACGCGGCGGCGGTCACCGGCGAGCTTACGGCCCGCGTGCGCAGCGGCGAGTTGTACGGCTTCATCATCATCCCGGCCGACGCGCTCGACGGCGGCGGGGCCTGCACGCTGGCGCGGCGGGACAACCAGCTTCAGCTTGGGCGGCGGCTGGAGACGTGGGTGCGCGAGGCGGTCATCGCGGCGCGCTTGCGGGCGGAAGACCTCGACCCGCAGCGCATTCACGCGGTGCGCGACCGTCCGGTGGCCATCGACAACGTGGACGCGCGGACCGGCGGCCCGGTGTCCGAGCACACGATGGCCCGCTTCATGACGCCGTTCGCATTCATGTTCCTGCTGTTCATGGGGACGTTCGGCATCAGCCAGGGTCTGCTGACGACGCTGATTGAGGAGAAGAGTTCGCGGGTGGTGGAAGTGCTGCTGTCGGCGGTGAGCCCGACGGAATTGCTGGCGGGGAAGATCCTGGGCTTGGCCGCGGTTGGGTTACTGCTGCTCGGGGTGTGGGGCGGCGTGGGGTACAACAGCGCCCGCACGTATCACCTGACCGAGCTGGTCAGCGGCTACCGGCTGACGATCGCGGTGCTCTATTTCATCCCCGGTTTTTTGCTGATTTCGTCGCTGCTGGCGGCGATCGGGTCGGCCTGCAACGAGCTGCGCGACGCGCAGAGCATGGTGTTTCCGCTGTCGCTCCTGACGATCATCCCGATGGTGTGCTGGTTCTACATCGCGGAACACCCGGCGGCCGTGTTCAGCATCGTGCTCAGCTTCATCCCGCCGATCACGCCGTTTGTGATGATGTTGCGGGTATGCAGCGACCCGGACACGCCGGTGTGGCAGATTGCGGCGACGCTGGCGCTGCTGTGGGGCAGCGTCGCGTTTGCGGTTTGGGCTGCGGGCCGCGTCTTCCGGATCGGCGTGCTGATGTACGGCAAGCCGCCGACGCCGCGCGAGCTGCTGCGGTGGGTGCGGGAGGCGTGAGATCAGCGATCGGAACCCCGCGCGCTGCGCCGGTACGAGTCGATGCCATCAACGCATACTACGTAAGAAGGTGATCGCCGTTTCTTTGTCCTTGAACTGCCCGCGTATCTCGTCCCCATTGCTGTAGCGCACGTCGATCTCGTACCGCGCGAACGGCTTGCCCGGCGTGGACTCGTCGAAGGACTCGATGAAGGCGATCGCCTCGGCCACATGGCCCAGCGTGCGGGGCGCCCCGTGGAGGGGCAAGACGTACACCGTTGTGATTCGTCGGGTGAGCGACGTTCTCAGGGCCGTCGTGAAGCGGGCCAGTTCGGCGTCGTGCCGCTGTCGCAGGAACGCGGCGATCCGCTCGCGCCGGGCCGGGTTCAACTTCACATAAATCTGAGCGATCTTGCGCTTCAACTGGATGTCGGGCGTGTCCTCGTCAAACGCCGCATCGATACCTACCGCTGCGAAAGCCGCTATTACGCTCTCATATGGGAAGTAGAGGACGTGGAATCCCAGGGAGCGGAGTTGGGTGAGCGCACCGGCGGTGAAGACGCCCGCGAGCACGACGCCCAGGAACGGGTGTGCGTCTCGGTACCGCTCGGCCAGCGGGATGATTGCACCCTGGATCTCCTGCGCCTTGTTGCGGGAGTGCTTCGTGTACCGTCGCCACGCGATTTCGATGAACGCCCTGGGGGTGCCGAGCGTGTCGGCTGTGCCACCCGCCTCGAGCACGTAGTCCAGGTCGTGCGTGTTTCCCTGGCCGTCCACCCAGGCGACCTTGCGCTTGCCGCCGCGCGCCGGACGCGGACCTTTGGCATCGAGGTACAGCCCCTGTTCCGCGGCGACCGCGTCCACGATCGGGCGGATGGCCGCCTCGAGGACTTCGCCGATAATCTGGCCGAAGCGATGGGCGGGCGATTGAGCCATGCGCGGCGTTAGCCCTCGACCCACAGCCGCCCTTCGCAGAGCGGGACGCGGTGCTTGCGGTTCTTCCACTTCACATTTCGGTCGCGCGTGCGCTCAAACCGGAACGACTTGAACCCAGCCGCGACCGCCAGCCGGCCGAGCCAGTCCATGACGGGCACGTACACGCCGTACGGGGCCGAATCGCCAATGACGAAGCACACCTGGCTCGGACTATCACAAACCCGGCGCAGCGCGGTCCAGACGCGCGCGAGGTCGAGGAAGTAGCAGGCGATCATCAGGTGATACGTCTTCTTGCCCCCTTTGGTCAACCGGACCTCGGCGAGCTGTTCGCAGACCGCCGCCAGCTCCGAGCGAATCGGCTCCAAGGCGGGGTTGGAGACGACGTCGTGCAGCGCGACGGCTCGCTCGGGAACGTGCTGCGTGCAGGAGCGGACCAAGTGGCGGCGCACCGCGGCCTGCAAGTCGCCCCAGCCGCGGATTTCCTGGAAGAAGCACATTTCCAGGCGGGTCGCGTCGGCGTAGTCGTAGTTGTTCGGGTACGGCGGGGACGTGACGACCAGCGTGGCGAACCCGTCCGGCACGCCGTTACAATCGCGAGCGTCGGCTTGAAGAAGCGTCGCCGCAGCGCCGTCCACGGAAGCCGACGCCGCCATGTCGATGAGGATCGTGCGGCACAGGTCGTCGAACGCGAGCCACGGTCGCGCGGGCGCTTTCTTGGACTTCTTGGGCAGGACGTATTGCCACTGTGCCGTGCCGGCGTGCGAACAACGCCGCAGAATCCCCACCAGCGCCAACCAGGCCAGTTGGGAAGCCTCGGAGCCACTGTCCGCAGCTTCGACCCCGGCCCGAAGGCCGTCGAGCTCGCCCAGCACTTCGTCGGTGTAGCAGGCCCGGATCAACTTCGGGTACTTGCCGACCTCCGGTTCGCGTTTCGCGGCATGGCTGCGGACAGCCTTGACCAGCTCACGGAAAGCCGCGGCATCAGATCGGCGGGCCAGCTTCGCCCGAGCCAGCCGACAGACGAACGGGTGCGCCTCCACGCCGTACGCGGGCACCCCGGCGTCTTCCGCGGCGATCAGCGTCGTGCCCGATCCGGCGAAGGGATCCAGAACTCGTGCGTCTTTGGCGCTCGACGCCTCCTCAATGACGTGTTGCGCCCACGCGCCCGAGAATCCTGCGCTAAACCGAACCCACCGATGGACCGGCAGCCGCAGGTTGTCCAGGAAGGTCGAAGAGGCAGCCGCGCTGACGACTGGTTCGGCGGCCAGTTCGGGGAACAGGACGGATTGCGACGACTTCAGCAGCAGACCTGGTCCTTTCCGTTGCACCGCTCATCGTACCATCACATGTTCGGTCGAGCACCAGGTCCCTACTCCGCTTCCAGCCACGAATGGGCGTCGGGGCGGAGCGTCCGCAGCCGCCATTCGGCCAGCTCGTACTCATTCATCGGCACGGCCGGGGCGGTGCCGGGGTCGAATTCAAGCCCAGTATCCACGCATTGCTGAAACCAGTCCCGCGCTGCCTCGCGCTCACTGCGGAGCAGGCACACTTCGCCGGCGTAGTAACAGGCTTCACACTTCTGTTTTGGGTCGTGGCGCGACGCAACGGCCGTGACCAGCTCGTCGGGCGCCAGTTGACCGGCCAGACACGTGAAGATTTGCCGCAGCCAGGGGTCCTGCACGTCGCGGAGCGCGGCGCCAAGCACCACGTCCGCTTCGTCGCGCCGGCTCGTCTGGGCGAGAATCAGGAACCGCCGGGCGTCCGAATGGAACGGCCGCCCGAGCAGCTCCCGCACCCGGCGGTAGTCGGCCAGGGCCTCCTCCGTGCGGCCGAGCATCCACAGCGGGGTCGCTCGCTGATAGAGGTGCCACGGATCGATCGCGGCGTCGCCGTGCAGAAGTCTGCCGTAGTCTTCGACGGCGCGCTCGTATTCGCCGACGCGGCGATAGGCGTGCGCGCGGGAGGCATAGGCGCCTGTGTAGCTGGCGTCGCGCTCGAGGAGCCGCGTGTACTCGGCGATCGCTTCGTGGAACCGCCGCTGCGTCGCCAACACCCGGGCCTTGAAGAGGGTCCACTGCCCGGCGTCCTCTCCCAGCGCGATGAGCTGCGCCGCGGCTTCCAGCGCCCCGTCGGCGTCCCCGGCCTTGAGACGCAGGCTCGTCAGCCGCTGCCAGGCCACCGCGCAGGCCGGGTCACGCCGCACCGCCTCCTCGGCGCAATGCCGGGCGCGTGCGATGTCGAGCGTGGCGAACGAACGCACGTGCCACGCTGCCGCGGTCTGCGGCGCCGTACGCTCAGCCTCGGCCGCGAGCGCGTCGGCCCGTGCGGCGTCGGCGCCGGCGCGGTACATCTCCGCCAGCAGCGCGCGACAGGCCCACTGCTCGGGAGCTGTAGACAGACGCCGCTCCAGAAACAGGATGGCGCGTTCCCGCGTCGGCTCGTTGCGATACTGCGCCTGGGCGAAAACCAGCGGGGCTTCGGGCAAGTGCGGAAATCGCGCCAGCAGCGCTTCCGCGCCGCCCGGGGCGGGACCTGCCTCGGCCTCCAACGTGCGTTGACACTCGACCGCCTCGCGCCGCCCGGCCGCCAGCGCGCGCTGTCGCTGCCAAACCGCCGCCAGCACACCGCCCGCCGCAAGACCGGCGATCAGCAGGACCAGCACCGCGCTCAGCCGGTGCCGGTGCAACCGCTTGCGAAGCACGTACAGGTGGCTCGTCCGATGGGCCAGAACCGGCTCGGCCCGCAGATAGCGCCGCAGGTCGTCGGCCAGCTCACGGGCGGACTGATAGCGGCGCGGCGGTTCTTTCTCCAACGCCTTGAGCACAATCGTTTCCAGGTCTTCGTCCACCTGCGGCGTGCGCGCGCGCGGGCGCACCGGCGGCGTTTCGAGGATGCGGCGGATGACCTCCGGCGGCGGGCCGCTTTTCGCATACGGCAACACGCCCGTGAGGGCCTCGTACAGGAGGACGCCGAGCGCGTACACGTCGGTCCGCCCGTCGATCGCGCTGCTTTGCCCGGCGGCTTGCTCCGGCGAAAGATAGAACAGCGTGCCCACCACCTGTCCCGGCTGGGACAGATTGGAAAGCGGGGTGAGCTCGGCCACCTGGTCCATCGCCTTCGCCAGGCCGAAGTCCAGAATGAACGGATTGCCGTCCGCATCGATGAGGATGTTGGCGGGTTTCAGGTCGCGATGCACGACGCCGTGACCGTGGGCATACTCCACGGCTTCGCACAGCCGCACGAAGAGGCTGAGCAACGCCGGGACCGCCGGTTGTGCGGTGCGCAGATAGTGATCCAGCCGCACGCCGGCGACGAAGTCCATCGCGTAGTAGGGTTGGCCGGCGACTTCGCCGCCTTCGAGCACGCCGACGATGCTGGGGTGCTGAAGGCGGGCGGCCAGCTCGACCTCGCGTTGGAACCGTCGGCGCGCCGCGCGGGGGGCGAACGGTCCGCTCAGCATGACTTTGAGGGCCACGATGCGCCGCGTCGAAACCTGCCGCGCGCGGTACACCACCCCCATGCCGCCGCGGCCGATCTCTTCGAGCAGTTCATAGCCCGTGACCGCGGGCCGCGGTCCGGCCGACGGGGGCGCTGCGGCCTGCGCCGTCAGCACACGCGTGCGGGCCTGGTCGATCAGCGCCAGACCCTGGAGGTGCGACCGCAAGGGCTCGGCCACGTCCGGATGTTCGCGCGCGAAATCCTCAGGTGTCAGCTTCTCGCCCGCTTGCCGCCGGTTGAAGTACTCCTCGAGCAAGCCGGCGAGGCGCGGGTCGAGCGCGGGTTCACCTGCGTCTGAGTCGCGCGCCGGCTGTGCGTCCCCAGCGGACATGCGCCGTTCCTTGCCCGGTGCGACGTTCAGAACCCCGCACGTCCCGGCGCGCCGGGACGGGGCACGCCCGCCACTTGCGTGGCGGGTGCGGACCGCCGCTTTCCAGCATCCTACCGCGCCGCGGCGCCGAGGCGGTACCATTCCGGCCGGCGTGCCCGCTCCCGGCGCGCCGGGACGTGGCGGGTTCGGATTGTGCCGCCGGACACGCCTGTCCGAACCCCGGACGCAAGTCCGGGGCTAGAAGTCCGTTGACACGCACGTCTGAACCCCGGACGCAAGTCCGGGGCCAGGCTGGTCGGTACCCGTCATGTCGGAACATGACCTCACTGCGAACTGGATTTCGGCCGCCCAGAACGGCGATGAGCTGGCGCTGGCCAAGCTGCTGGCGGCCCATCACCCCCGGCTGCGGGCGCGGGCCGAGGCCCGTATGGACGCACCCCTGAAGGCGCGCCTCGGCCCGGATGACCTCTTGCAAGAGGTCTACTTGCAGGTCTTTCGGCAAATCGGCGGATTCGAGAACCGTGGCCCCGCGGCCTTTCTCAACTGGCTGTACACGATCCTGGACCACAAGCTGATCGACGCCCGGCGGGCCGGTCACCGACAGGCGCGCGACGTGGACCGCGAGCGCCAGGCGACGCCGACCGCCTCCGCGGATTCCTATTGGAGCCTGTTCGGTCAGCTCCAGGCGGAATCCGGCACCCCCAGCCGGGTGGTTCGCCGCGACGAGGCGGTGGGCGCGTTGCTCACCTGCCTGGCGCGGTTGTCGGAGACCCACCGCGACGTCATCCAACTGCGGTTTCTGGAAGGAAGGCCGCTGGCGGAAGTGGCCGCGTGCCTCGGCAAGTCCGAGGACGCCGTCGTCGCGCTCAGCCAGCGCGCGCTCAAAGCCCTGCGCGCGGCGCTGGACCAGCTCGGCGAATTCAGCACCGGCCCTTGAGACGGGCCGCCCGTGAAGTCGACGCGTCCGCCGCCGGCCGGCTCAGCACTGGCCGGCCGCTACGGGCGTTTCGGTGTGCGCCGGTTGAACCAGGTGGGTCAGGCGCTGCTGCTGTGCGGAATAGTCCGCCTGAACTTCGCGGCGCGCCGCATCGATTACGTCCAGATCCCGGCCCAGCGCGGCCACGACGTCGCCGTCGAGCGCGCCGCCCGCCACCTCCCGGCGCAAATGGGCGAGGACTTCGCGCTCGTCCAGGCCGCGCCGATAAGGGCGGTCCTCGATCATCGCCGTAAAGACGTCCGCGACCGCCATGATCCGCGCGCCGAGCGTCAGGTTCCTGGCGTCGTGCTGAAACGGGTACCCCTCCCCGTCCAGGCGTTCGTGATGAAAGGCGGCCCACTCGGCGATTTGCGGCATGCCACCGATCGTATTGAGGACGTGAAACGTGTGATACGTGTGCGCCCGCATGGCGTTGCGCTCGTCCGCCGCGAGCCGGCCGGGCTTGTCCAGGATGGCGGCCGGGACGGTGAGCTTGCCGAGGTCATGGAAGTACCCGGCGGCCTGCATGAGCATCTGCTCGCGGGGCGAAAACGACAGCCGCCTGGCCAGCTCGACCGCGCTCGCGGCCACCCCGGCGGTGTGCGTCGCCGTCCAGGGGCTGGCCGCGTCGACCACCTGCGCGAACATGCGGGCGATGGGCTGGATGGTATGCTCATCGACGGTCAGCCAGGGCGTCTGGAGGCCCTCGAGCAGTACGCCGTAGAGCCGGGCCGAAACGCAATCCAGCCAGAACGCCTCGGGGGCGGAGACGGCCCGCCAAGCCTCCACGCAGTCGGGGTGAAACTGCGTCTCGACATCGCGCGTGATGACGCGGATGATCGCTGGGGGCTGCTCGAGCACGGGGATTTCTCGTTTGATCGCCAGCTCGACCGCGTCGGCGAGGTGGACGATGTGGCTCGCCAGGGGCACGGGGCGACCGTCGCGGGCGGCGCCCCGTCCGTACTCCCAGGGTGTGTGGTGATACCGCACGATCTCGGCGGCCCCGGCGAACAGCGGATCTGTCCGCAGCAGCTCGTAGCCCACCTCGCAGTGCCAATCCAACTTGTCGGCCCCGCCCGCCCGCAGTTGCAGTTTGTGGTCGTCGCGGATGAGTCCAATGTCGTGCAACGCGGCCGCGACGAACACCGTGAACACTTCGGCGTCAGTGAATCCAAGCTGACGAGCGATGCGCGTCGCGATGTACGCCGTGCGGTGCTGCTGGTCCGCCACGTTGGGATAGACGTAATCCAGGGCCTGCGAAAGCGACAATATCAGACGACGGAGGGGTACCTGGGCATTGACGATCACGGACGTTTCTCGCGCGGTGGCCAGACTCAACAACAGCGTACGCCAGGGAGATATCGGCGTGCCGCGGGCCGCTGCTTGCTTACGGTCGGGGGGCTCCGCGATCGTCCGCCCCAGGTGCGCATGACCAGACGGCGGACGCGGGAGGGCCGCGTCGCCGTCCGGTCTGGTCACCACGACTGCTAGAGTTCGCTGAGACTACATCGCGCTTTGCGCGTCGTCGAAGGCGGCGCTGGCTTTCGAGCCGACCGCAGTGATGGCCGCGATGCAGACCACGATGATCAGGGCCAGCAGAACGGCGTATTCGGTCGCGGTCGGACCCCCTTCATCCGAGAGAAACGCCTGCATCTGTCGTCGAATGCTGTTCATGGTCTACCCTTTCGCTGGAAGCCGGCCTGCAACGAGTAAGGGACGGCACACATGGGAACGGCCCCTTGTCTATGGCTGCTGGCCGGGGCCCATTCCACGTCCCCCGCGCTACGCCGCGCGGGCCACTGTGACTATCGAGGGAACCGCTCCGGCGGTGCAGCGTGTCCGGCCCATTGGAAAAAACCAGAGGCACGCGCGCTATCTGAGAATGCCGGATGCGGCCGGCGTCAGGAAGTATCGGAACTTGTGCCCGCGGGGTCCGTTTCGAAACCGCCTGAACGACTTGCAGGTCCGAATCTACTCGGTGGGCAGTGCGCCGCGCAGCACGTCGAGTGCGATTGACCGCCCATGCCAAAGCTCGAACTGCGCCGCCGCCTGGTGCAGGAACATCTCGACGCCGCCGACCGTCGCGCAGCCGCGCGCCCGGGCCGAGCGGAGCAGGCGTGTTTCGGCGGGGTGATAGACGGTATCGAAAACCGTCAGGCCAGGCCGCAGGGCGTCGTCCGGGCAGGGAGTTTCGGCGACGTGCGGCGCCAGGCCCACGGACGTGCAGTTGACGAGCAGGTCGGCGGGAGATTCGGCGCGCGCGTTCCATTCCTCCGACGCACAGTTGAATTCATCGGCCAGACGCCGGGCACGCTCGGCCGTGCGATTGAATATCGTCACCTGACAGCCGCGGTCCGCCAGGGCTACGACGACGGCGCGGGCCACGCCGCCCGCGCCGAGCACCGCGGCCCGCCGGCCGCGCCAATCAGCACTGGCCCAGTCGGGCAGCGCGCGCAGGGCCGCGACCACGCCGAGGACATCGGTGTTGTGGCCGGACGAGGTGCCGTCCGCGTGCCGCAGAAGCGTGTTGACCGCGCCGCAGCGGCGGGCCAGCGGCTCGATTTCGCCGCCCTGCTCTTCAAGCCAGCGCAGGGCGTGTTCCTTGTGCGGGAGCGTGACGCTGAAGCCCCAGAAATCCAGGTCCGGGTTCCGTTGCACGGCGTCCATGAAGGCGGCGAACTCCGCCCACGTCGGCCGCACGGGCAATGGCACGTACACCGCATCGATACCCGCCGCCCGCAGCGCGGCGTTGTGGATGTGCGGGCTGCGCGAATGCCCGACCGGCCAGCCGAGCACGCCGTACACGCGTGTGGACGGTCCCAGGTCGTCCCAGCGGTACAAGTCGCGCAGGGCTGTGAGGGTCGGCTGACCGGGCGCGGATTCGCCGCCGGCGTGCAGCGTGGCGAACGTGAGAAACGCCCCGAACTTGCGGGCGAGCACGCGCGTGACCAGACCGGCCTCGCCCATAGCCAGGGCGATCGTCGGGTGCTGCGGCGCCCGGCGGTGCAATTCAATGAGCACACGCAGAGCGTCCGTCGCATCACGCGCCGTGAAGACCACCTTGTGGATGTGCGCCGGCGTCGCGGCCAGGGCGTCGAAAACCGGTGACAAATCGGCCGGCGTCGCCTGGCAGTCGTGGTGTGATACGATCAGTCGGTTTCGCGCGCGGGCCGTGGCATGCCCCGGCACGTCCGCCACCAGACCGATCTTCTGGCGCACGTTGGCGGAGCGCTGCCAGGTCGCACACTCAACATCCACGAACCCCGGCACGAGCAGCCCGAGCCGTTCGAGGAGGGCGATCCGCTCGGCCTCGTCGCCGGTCCACGCTCCGCCTTCCGCCGCCGTGCGAATCGTCAGAATCATCGGCAGCGCCCGCGGCTGTTGCAGGAGTGTCTCGACTGCCGCCACGTCGCCGAGCAAATCGACGCGCAGTTCCACGAGGTCCGCGCCCGCGGCCTGCGCCGCCCGCACCTGCGCGCCGAGCGGCGGATCGAGCGACGTGAGCGGCACCGCGAGCAACGTGCGCTGGGGCATGGCGCTACAACCCACTCATCAGGCGGTCGAGCGGCAGCCCCAGCGCCCCGGCGATCCGCGCCAGGCTCCACGTCGTCGTCGCGGTCTTGCCTAGCTCGATCTGCGAGAGCTGTGCCGCCGTCAAGCCGCACTCCGCCGCCAGGTCGTTGAGCGTCTTCTCGGCCTGCGTCCGAACGGCGCGCAGGCGCGCCCCCAGCCGCCGGTTGAACTCGGTTTCGGTGCGAACGCCCAGGCCGGTCTCCGCGAGCCGGCGGTCTACCGCGGCCAGCAGCGGCTCCCGTTGGATGGGTTTCTCCAACAGGTCACACGCCCCGGCCCGCATCGCCGCGACGACCTGCGCCACGTCGGGGAATGCGCTCAGCGCTATGATGCGCAGCGTGGGCCGGGTCCGTCGCAAGTCCGCGATCACCGCGCAGCCGTCCACTTCGCCCAGCCGCAGATCGACCAGGGCCAGTTGCGGCGGCGCCCGCTCGGCGTGGCGCACGCCGGCCAGTCCGTCCGTGAATGTCACTGCGTCGCACGCGGCCTCGCGCAGCCAGCCGGCAAGCTGGCGGCCAACGGCTTCGTCATCGTCGATGACGAGCACCCGCACCGGAATGAGACTGGGCATCGCCGGTAATTCTCCCCGCGAACCCGCCGGGGGCAAGGAGCGCAGTGGTGGTAGCTCACCAGCACCAGCGCGCGCGGGGGAGCATGGGCCTCCGGCCCGTGCGGTCCGCGCGGGCCGGAGGCCCATGCTCCCCATTGTCTGAATCCGTCGCGCGCGGTCGAAAGCGGCCGGGCGGGGCTGGACAACGCGGCCGGCGCGGCGGAAGATCTGCCCGCAACGTGCCGCGCGGGCCGTCGGCTGCGTGGCCGCTGCATCCGCCGGGGTCGGCGGCGCGTATCAGGCAATGGCCGCGCTGGCCGGAGGTTTGTCGCTATGCGCTCGAATCGGTTGACGCTCCTGTTGCTGCTGACCGCCTGGGCCGTTGGCCCGACGCTGGGGCAAGTGCGGGGCCTCGACCCCAACGACCCCGGCCGCCGTCAGAGCGAGATTCCGACCGAGGGGTTCTGGCCGACGCAGCGCATGATCGAGCTGGGGATCGACCGGATCACGGACGAGATGTCGAAGTTCTACGGCTTCGACGAGGACCAGTTGTGGAACACGCGCGACGTGCTGAAGGAGCGGTTCCCACAGTGGATGCAGGAGAACCGTGGTGAACTCCAGACGTTGATGAACCAGTACTTTGAGGCGCTGCTGTCCGGCGAGCCACCGACGCCGGACGAGGTCGCCGATTGGTCCGACCGGGCGCTGCCGCTGTTCGAGGAATTCTCGCAGATGGTGGATACGACGGCGGAGGACATGCGTGAGTACATGACCGACGAGCAACAGGTGCTGCTCAGCGGACAGCTTGCGGCCATGCAGGTCGGCATGGGTTTCATGCGCCAGCGGCTCCAGACTTGGCGCGAAGGTGGCTATGACTGGGAGAGCGAATGGCCCCGCAGCCACGAATTCAAACGCCGCGAGGGCGCCCGGCAGAAGGAACTGGAAGACGAGGCCACCCGGGCCGCACATGAGGCGATGGGGATCGCCCCGGATGGCAGCGAAGCGGCGGCCGTTCCTGGGGCGGCGGCGCCCACGGGCGAGCGCAAGCCGACCTCCCGCCCCAGCGCGCCGCGCGACGATTGGACGATCTACGTTGAGAATTTCATCAAGCGGTACGAGCTGGACGCGGCCCAGCAGGGCAGCGCCCGCAAGGTGCTCAACAGTCTTCAGGAGCAGCGCGATCGGTACCTCCAGCGCCATGTTTCCGACATCAACGCCGTCGAGGGCAAGCTCAAGGCGGCCCAGTCCGCCGACGAACGGGCGAAGGTCCAAGCCGAATTGGACCGGCTGAACCGCCCGCTCGAACGCTACTTTGACCAGCTCAAGGAGCGGCTGGACCGAATTCCGACGCGCAAGCAGCGGGCCGCGGCGGCGGACAAACCCGCGCTGGAGCCGTTGGAGAAGTCCCGCACTACGCTCAAGACCGAAATGGAATCCCGCGCCCGCGGCACCACCAGCGCGGGTGCCGAAAAGCCGGAGTCCGTCCCGGCAGCTCCGCCGGAGAAGTAGGAACCGCAGCCGACAAAAAAAGAGAGAGTCCGAGCTCGCCGTAACTCGGACCCTCAAGCCAGGCTGTCCGCCCACCTGGGCGGTTGACCCACAGCCTCAGTACCTCAATCGATTCCATACGCGCCGCGGATTAGCAAACCGCCGTCTCGCCCTGGCGCGGCGATTTCCAGGCTGTTTCCGGCGCTTCCGCCGCGCGCCGGGCGTGATAAACACCGCCGACCCCGCCGATAATCGCCGCGCCCC
>CAYMXT010000062.1:7029-19300 GCA_964394415.1 uncultured Planctomycetales bacterium | reverse complement strand
GAGCGCGGCCAACACCTCGCCGGGCGGCAGCTCGGCGGCGCGGATGACCGCGTCCTGAAGCAGCTCGTCGTAGCCGACGACTTCGTACACGCGAGCCTCCGCGGCGGAGAGCAGCGGGAGTTCGCGGGTCGCCTGCACCGGCTCGCGGGCCGGGGCCTCGGCCACCGGAGCGACGGCGCGCATTCGTCGTCCGACTTCGCCCAGCTCGTCGAGGATGTCCTCGAGGTACATCACGAGCTTCGCGCCGCCCACGCGGATCAGGTCATTCGTGCCGAACGACATGGGGTCTTGCACGCGGCCGGGGATTGCGAAGACCTCGCGGTTGTACTCGCTCGCGAGCCGAGCGGTTATCAGCGCCCCGCTCCGCTGCCCGGCTTCGATCACGAGCGTGCCGAGCGACATCCCCGCGATGATCCGATTGCGGGCCGGGAAGTTCTCCGCCCGCACCTCCGCTTTCAACGGCAGCTCGCTGAGCCAGGCCCCGCTTTCGAGCAGCTTCTCGGCCAGGGCGCGGTTCTCGGGCGGGTAAATGTCCGTCAATCCCTGCCCCATCACCGCGATTGAGCGACCACCCGCCTCGACCGCTCCGTGATGGGCAAACGCATCCACGCCGCGCGCGAGCCCGCTGACCACCGTGAACCCCGCCCCGGCCAGCAGCTCGCCGAAGCGCCGGGCCTGCTCGCTGCCGTAGATCGTGCAGCGGCGGCTGCCGACGATGGCCACCGCCACCGCGTCCGTTGGCCGCAACTCACCTTTTGCGTAGAGCACGATCGGGGCATCGGGTATCTGCCGCAGCCCCTCGGGGTAGTCCGCGTCCGCCCGGCAGATGATGCGCACGCCATGCGCGGCGGCGGTCTCAATCTCAGCGTCGGCGGCGGTGCTGTCACGGCCGCGGGCGATGCGGTCGGCCTTCTCCGGGCCGATGCCGTGGACGCCGCGCAGTTCGGCCAGCGATGCGCCCAGGGCCCGCTCCGGGTCGCCCAGTTGGATGAGCAGGCGCGAAAACGTCAACGGTCCGACGCCCTCAATCAGCGCCCACCGCAGATACGTCCGTCCGATTTCCGAGATGACCCCATTCATCCGCACTGCCTGCCATGACCCTCGAAATCTGCCAACCCTCGGTAGTGTACCGGCCGGCACGGCGGTTGCACTCTCGTTCAAAGTCGGCGGTCGCGGCGTCCGTGTCCGACGCCCCCGCCCCCGCAAACAGCATCGAAAGCGGAGCTTGCGATGAACCTCCACGTGCCTGGCCGCGACCATCACCCCCGTCCGCCGCGCATGACCCGCGCCGCGGGCGCAATCCTCGCGCTGACGGCCCTCCTGCTCGTTGTCGCGGTCGGCTGCGACGACGAAATCTCGAAGGAATTCCGGGCCGCGTCGGCGGACCTGGTCGAAGCCGGCGTCCAGTCGATCTTCGAGGGCCTCATCACCGGCGTTTTCACCGTCGCCGACCCCAACGCCGACAGCAGCGACACCGCCGGCGACACGACCGGCGGCGCCACCGACACCACCGGCGGTACGACGGGGGGTTGAGCAGGCGCGGGCCGGCGGTATAAACCGCCCATGCACATACGCCTCGCGCACAGCCCCGACCCCGACGACGCCTTCATGTTCTACGGCCTCGCGTGCGGGGCCGTCGCCGCCGGGCCGTACCGCTTCGAGCACGTCCTGGCCGACATTCAGACGCTCAACGACGCGGCCTTGCGCGGCGCGTACGAGGTCACGGCGATCAGCATTCACGCGTACCCGTACGTCCGGGAACGCTATGCGCTCATGTCCTGCGGGTGCAGCATGGGCGACGGCTATGGCCCCCTGCTCGTGACGAGCACGCCGCGCACCCGCGCGGACCTGCACGGGGCGACGATCGCGGTGCCGGGGCTGCGGACGACGGCGTACCTGGCCCTCCAGCTCTTGCTCGGCCCGGACACTTTTCGGCCGCAAGTGGTGTTGTTCGACCGCATTCCCGACGAAGTCGCCGCGGGACGGGTCGCCGCCGGCCTGGTGATTCACGAAGGGCAATTGACCTACGCGCGGCAGGGGTTGCACCTGGTCGCGGACTTGGGGGTGTGGTGGCAGCAGATCACGGGCCTGCCGTTGCCGCTCGGCGGCAACGTCATCCGGCGTGATCTCGGTGCGGAGCACATGGGCGCGATCGTGCGGCTGATTCGCCAGAGCATTCAGTACGGTCTGGACCACCGGGCGGAGGCCGTGAAGCACGCCTTACGTTTCGGGCGCGGTTTGGACGAGCCGTTGGCCGATCGTTTTGTCGGGATGTATGTCAATAAGTGGACTCTGGACTATGGCCCGCGCGGACGAGAGGCGGTCCGACGGCTGCTCGCCGAGGGCGCGGCCCGTGGCCTGGTGCCCGACGCGGGGGAGCTCGAGTTCGTGGATGGCGCCGCGTGAATCAGTGCGGCGGAGCGTTCGACAACGGCGGGTCGGCTTCGGGCAACTTGATCGTCTGGTCGCCGTAGCGCACGACGCCCGTGCGCAGGAACTCCTCCAGGTGCGGGCGACAGGTGCCGCACCCGGTGCAACAGCCCGTCAGGCGGATCAGCTCGTCCACGCTCGTGATATTGTGTCGCCGGGCGAAGCTGCGCAGCGCGACGAAGCTGAGCTGCCGGCAGTCACAGCGGGTCGTGCCCATCCTGGCATTGTAGCGAACGGAGCAGCGGTCTCCGGCCGGTGCGCTGGGGCGGCGTGTTTTAACTTCCGACCCACGGCTGGTTACCATGCCCCGCATGAGCACGCTCGAGTACCGCACCGCGGGCGAATCGCACGGACCCGCCCTCACGGTCCTCGTCGAGGGCCTGCCGGCGGGCCTGTCCGTCGACCTGAACCTCATCAACGCGGAGCTGCGCCGCCGGCAGGGCGGCTACGGCCGCGGCGGACGGATGAAGATCGAGCAGGATGCCGTCACGCTGCTGGCCGGCGTGCGCCAGGGCCACACCACCGGCGGCCCGCTCGTCATGCAGATTCCCAACCGCGACGCGCGCCTGGACACCGCGCCGCCGGTGCAGCGCCCGCGGCCCGGGCACGCCGATTTCGCGGGCAGCATCAAGTGGCTGACGACCGACTGTCGGGAGACGCTGGAGCGCGCCTCGGCCCGCGAGACCGCCGCGCGCGTCGCTGCCGGGGCGCTGGCCAAGTGCCTGCTGCGCGAGTTTGGCGTCGTGAGCGTCGGTTTCGTGGCTGAGATCGGCACGGTGCGGGCCGCGTTCGCCCCGAACGCCGGCCCGGACGAGCTGACGCGCGGGCGCGATACGAACGAGGTGTATACGCCGGACGCCGGGGCGGTGGCCGCGATGGTTGCGGCGATTCGGGCCGCCAAGGTGGCCAAGGACACGCTCGGGGGCGTCGTGGAAGTGCGCGTGTTTGGCGTGCCGCCCGGCCTGGGAACGTGTACCGCCTGGCAGGACAAACTCGACGGCCGGCTGATGCAGGCGGTCGGCTCGATCCAGGCGATCAAGGGCGTCGAAATCGGCCTCGGCTTCGAAGCCGCGCGGCGGCCGGGGAGCGCAGTACACGACGCCCTGCACTTTGACGCGGCGCAGCGGGGTACGCCCAGCTTCGGTTTCGTCCGCCAGACCAACCGCGCCGGCGGCCTGGAAGGCGGGATGACGAACGGGCAGCCGATCGTCGTGCGTGCCGCGATGAAGCCGATTGCGACGCTGATGCAGGGGCTGGACAGCGTCAACCTCCAGACGCTCCAGCCCGAACGCAGCGATTACGAGCGCAGCGACGTGTGTGCCGTGCCGGCGGCGAGCGTCGTGGCCGAGAACTTGGTGGCCTTTGAGATCGCGCGAGCGTGGCTCGCGAAGTTTGGCGGAGACACGCTGCGTGAGGTCCGCGCGGCGTATGAGTTCTTCTGCGGCGCCGTGCGCGGGCTCGGCCCGCCTCCGAGCCGCGACCGCAAGGGAGCGATCCCGAGCCGCGACCGCAAGCGAGCGATCCCGAGCCGCGACCGCAAGCGAGCGATCCCGAGCCGCGACCGGAAGGGAGCGATCCGCGCGGCGCGAAAGCGCTGAGCCCGGCGGTCGGACGCGCTGCGCGGATCGCTCCCTTCCGGTCGCGGCTCGGACTCGTTCCCCGGCGCTCGCGGTTCGGATTGTCCGCGGGTCAACCGCTGCTGAAAAACTGCGACGAACGGCCCAGGAACTTCCGCAACTCCCGCAGGGCGCGGTGACACAACATGTGGACCGCACGCTCGGTGCGGCCCAGCCGCGCGGCGGTGTCGGTAACGGACAGCCCTTCGATGTACCGCAGCCGCAGGGCCTCGCGGTAATCCTCCCGCAAACCGGCCAAGCCCACGTGGATCGCCCGCACGGCCTCATGCCCGGCGGCGGAGCGACTGGGCGTGTGCAGATCGACACGCAGGGCCTCAAGCAAACTGACGATGGAGGTGTCACCGGCCGCGGCATGCACATCTACGCCGGCGCGGCCCCCGCCGCGTTTTGCGGCGCGCAGGCCCTTCGCCAGGTCAAGCAGCCGGTGCTGGGCGATCGCGGCGAGCCAGGCGTGGAACGAGCCGGGACCTTGCGGCACGAAGGCAGCAATCTCGCGAAACGCGACGACGAACGCCTCCTGAAGAACGTCCTCGGCCGTCAGCACGCTGCGGAATTCGGCGGGGAGCTTGGGGGTCAGCTCGGTCAACAGCCGGTCGTAATGCTGAACGAGTAGCTGCTCGAGGGCCGCGGCGTCCCCCTGTGCCGCGCGGCTGGCGAGTTCCATCTCGGTGGCGTCCGACCGCATGGGCCATCTTCCGATAATCCACGTGTAGTGTACTCACAGATCATCCCCTTGCCATACAGGATTAACCCGCATTTCGGGCCGCCGGCGTGGGGTTTGCTGAAGGGCGACCCGGACTCGCCCGATCTACGTACGCGTGTTTCGGTTCGGCCCCGGGGCGCAGCGTTCCGCGCGCCTGGGAGTACACCCAACCGCATGGTGTTCACCAAGGAGTCAAGACCTATGCTCACTCGCCTGGAATTGCTGACATTGGTGCTCGTCCCCCTCCTGCTGGCCGGCTGCCCCAGTGCGACCTGGTCCGGTTCGTCAACCGGCGACGATGCCGCCGTTGAAGAGATTGAAGGCACCGAAACCGGCGACGACGCGACCGCCGACGATGACGCCACAACCGGCGACGACGACCAAACGACGGGTGACGGAAGCGATGACAACGCCGACGCCGACGATGATGCGACCACTTCGAGCGGCTCAGCCCTGAGCATCGGCGGTCGAATCGACCCCGGCCAGACCTCCAAGCGCCGGCCCCGCGCCGAGGCGACCGAGGAGTTTCCCTACACCGTCATCGTTCAGAGCGACGCCACCGGCGCGCTGTACCGCGGCGAGACGAACGCGGACGGCGACTTCAAGGTCGAGATTCCCGACGCTGAGGCCGGCAATTCGTTCGCTGTGACGATCCTCGGTCCCGATGGCCGGGCGGTCGGACCGGTCCTGATTGAACAGAACGACGACCAGGGCGTCACCGGCCTGGCCCTCGAAAAAAAAGCCAGCCTCGGCACGATCGAGCTACCGGCGGACCCGGCGACCGGCCCGATTCTCATGGGCGCGGACGGCGACGCTGACGGACAGGCCGATCCGGGTCTTTTCACCCGCCTGAATGCGGACGGCGCGCCGCTTGGTCTGGCCAACTTCGGCAAGGGCGACGACGCCCAGGCCGCCGGCGCGGTCGAGTCGAAGGTCGACGGCGATAAGGACGGCCTGATCGACATTCTCGACGCCGACGACGACGGCGACGGGACCGTCGATGACTTCGACACCGAGTCCGACGCGTCGAGCAAGCCGAGCGACTACCGCGTCAACTTCTTCATGAACCTGAAGATCAACGCCGAGAACGCCTCCACGTACTACGACGGCGCTGCGACCGACGTCGTTTCCCGCCTGGCGACCGACACGGTGATAACGTTTGAAGTTCTGATGGAGCCCAGCGCGACGCGCACCATCACCGATGCGCACCTGCTGGAAACGCCCGGCCCCGCGTATCTGCCGATCGCCACCAAGCAGAACGGTCCCAGCGGCACCGGTCTGTGGAAGGACTTCGGCTATGCGTTTGACGAGCGCTCCGACCGCTGGGATGCCTTCGCCGTGCCGAACGAGGAAATGCAGGCCGGCGACACGTTCACGCTGGAGGTGTCGTTCAGCGACGGAACGACGGAGCCGTACTCGCGGATGATCAACTACGTGTTCAAGAACATCCCCAAGCTCATGCAGTACGGCATCAGCGGGTCGCTGGCAGCGTTTGACGTGAACAGCACGACGGTCAACGGAACCAGCAGCAAGCCGATCGTGATCGACACGACGCAGGATCTGGAGCTGGTTTTTGAGCCGCCGCCGGACGAGACCGGCACCCCGATTGAAGGCATGGACTACAGCTTCCAGTTCTTCTACATGGACAGTAGCGGGGCGCAGATTCAGAACATCGACAGCAACGCCACCTGGCCGACGCCGATCCCCGGGCACGATCAGACCACGTACTGGGTGCGGTCGGCGGAGCTGGGTTCGCTGGCGACCGACAGCACGTACACCGTGACGCTGCCGAGCGAGCTGTTCGTGGCGACGGTGACGCAGACGGACGGTACGCCGGTGACGGTGGGTCAGTTCAAGATTGACATCACGGCGGAATCGCCGACCGGCAACGCCGCGATCATGCTGGTGTTCGCGCAGTAGCAGCACGCCGCTGTCGCGTGGGGAGCACGGGCCGGAGGCCCATGCTCCCCACTACGGCCGCGTCAGCTCCGCGACGGCGGCGTCGGAAAGGCGGTAGACAAACAACGAGTATCCGATGCGCTCATCCGGCCGCCGCTGGGCGAGACGGTTCAGCAAGCGACAGGCCCGCCAGTACGGATACTCGTCGCGGGCCTGCGCCTGCTGCGCACGCAATTCGGCCGGGGCATTGACCGGCAGCTCCGCCGCGGCGATTAGCCCAACTTCCTGGAACGCCCGCTGTGCGTCCGGCGTCCAGAACGCGTCCCGCGCGTGCTGTTCGTACACGCCGAGAAGCTGTGTGGCGCTGACCACGTACGTTCCGGCGGTCAGCTCGGCTTGCGGCTCGAATGGCCGGAAGCTGGGCAGGGCGGCACACGGGAGATAGCGCGTGGGGACCGCGCTGCCGAAATACGCCAACTTGATGCGTTCCTGCGGGTGCGCACGGGCATAATCCGCCAGCCGCAACAAGTCCTGCCCCCAGTCCAGATTGCTATCGACCAAGTACAGATGTCCGCGGGCCGGGCCGCCGACCAGCTCGTTGAAGTACGCAAGGTAGTACGGGTGAATCCAGAGGTTGGCGGCGACCAGCCAGACCAGCGCCGCGCCGAGCAGCCAGCGGGCCAGCGGCCGCGCCGCCCAAGCCGCCGCCGCGCCGGCGAACGCGTAGATCAGCGGATACAACGGCAACAAGTGGCGCTGGCCGATGTTGATACCGGTATTCACCGAGTACACCGCGTAAACACAGGCGAAGGCCACGACGCCGATCAGTAGTGTTTGCTGCGGCGTCGTGACACGCCGGCGCGCCAGCGCCACGATGCCCACAATCAGGAGCGCTTGCGTGGCCAGCGGGGTCTTCAGCGCGAAGACAATCGGGAAGTACAGTGGTTGACCTGCGAACGAATACGTTCCCATGAGATACGATTCGTGCCCGCGGGAGATCGCCACCGCGATCGACAGACCCACCAGGTAAGGTTCGGGGAGCAGGCGATACTCGTGCGCCACGCGCAGCACCGCCGGGATGAACC
Organism: uncultured Planctomycetales bacterium; assembly: GCA_964394415.1. Taxonomy (GTDB): domain Bacteria; phylum Planctomycetota; class Phycisphaerae; order UBA1845; family Fen-1342; genus JAGVEP01. The sequence goes on along the minus strand of CAYMXT010000062.1, from coordinate 11,546 downwards.
CCGGCTGCGGCCGACCGTCGCCGTCGTACATCGCCTGGCGCCACGACCCGATCGCTTTCCGCGTGCTTTCGAGCTGGGCGTGGGCCGCGGGCGAATCCTGCTCAGCCGGCAGCGGCGCCACGACCGAATTCCGCCAACCGTAGCAGGTCCACAGGCCGGCCCAGGCGATCAGGCCGACGGCCAAGCTGGCCCCGATGGTCCGCAACACGTGGCGACCCCGCGCTCGTTCTCGGTAGATCGTCACGCCCAGCATCACCGCCAGCGCCGGCAACACCAGCGGCCACGAGAACTTGCTGACGCTCGCGGCCCCGAGGGCCAGCCCCGCCGCCAGGATGCGCCCGACGGTCACCCGCGCCAGCAGCCGCCCGAACGTTAGCAACGTCAATGCCAGCGCGAGTGTGACCGGCAGGTCGGTCGTCACCAGGCGCCCATGCGCCAGCAGCGTCGGGCTGAACGCCGCGACGGCCAATGCCAGCAGCGCGGCGGATGCGCCGAAGAGCGTGCGCGCCAGCGCATAGACGGTCAGGCACGTGGCGAGCAGCAGCACGACCATCATGCAGCGCGCAAGCACGACCAGGCGCTGCCCGTCGTTCAGCTCGTAGAGCAGGTGCTGGCCGAAGCCGAAGAGGTCCGCCTGCACCCAGAACGAGTTGTCGAGCGCCGGCCAGTGGTGTGCGACGAACAGCAGCGGCCAGGTACACCACATCTTGCCGAGCGGGGGATGCTCGGGGGACAGGCGGTAGTCTCCGGTCTTTACGATCGTCAGGCCCGACGCCACGTGGGCCGTTTCGTCGAAGGTCGGGCTGTCGCCGACCAGCGACGTAATCGCCAGTGCGGCGTTGATGGCGAGCAGCAGTGGAACCAGAACGAGGTGGCTGCGCCAGCCGCGCCCGTGTGCCACTGCTGTGTGAGCAGCGCCGGCGGGCGGTGCAGCGCCGCCGTCGTGTGCGCGCTGCGCGGATCGCTCGCTGGCGCTCGCGGCTCGGGACTGCGCTGCGCGGGGCTGGTTGCGCCGGGGCATGGGCTACCGCGCGAGCCGCTGCTCGATCCAAGCGGCGAGCGGCTCGAGCCCTTCGTTGCGCAGACAACTCACACACCACACCGGCCGTTCGGCGTCCAGGGCCTCGCGCACCTGGCGGACGGTCGCGTCGGCCCCGGGCAGGTCCGCCTTGTTCACAACGTAGCCGGTCGCAATCTCGAAGACGCCTGCCTTGGCGAACTGAATCGCATCGCCCGCGCCGGGCATCAGCAGGAGCAGCACTTCATCGGTCAGCTTCCGCACCTCGACGTCGTTCTGGCCCGCCCCGACCGTTTCGATCAGCACGATCTCGAAGCCCGCGACCGCCATCACGCGGGCGATGTCCGCGACGTGCGGCGCCAGGCCGCCGGCCTGCCCCTCCGACGCGAGGCTGCGGATGAACAGCCCCTGGTCCGGCTCGGTACCCATGATGCGCAGGCGGTCGCCCAGCACCGACCCGCCCGTGATCGGGCTGGTGGGATCCACCGCGATGACCGCGACCTTCCGCTGCCGCTCGCGCAGCACCTTCGCCAGCTTGCCGATGAACGTGCTCTTGCCGACCCCGGGGGCACCCGTGATGCCGATTGTCACGCGCGGCGTGATGGGCGGCGAGAGTGTTTTCAGGAACTCGGTGCGATCTTGCGACAGCAGCGTGATCGCGTGGGCCAGGCCGACCGGTGTGCGAACGTCGGGGCTCGCCGTGGTGCCGCGCCGCTCGCGGTACTTCGCCGCCAGCTCGCGAAACGACTCGATGATGGTCTTGGTCGGCGTGCCGGGGTTGTAGATGCCGTCGATCTGTGCCGCACGCAGCGGCGCGTGGTCTTCCTCGGGGATGATCCCGCCGACGGTGATGGGGATGTCCGGGATGCCGATGTCGCGGCACATGCGCCGCAGCTCGGGCATGATGGTCATGTGGGCGGCCGAGAGCAAGCTCACGCCAACCACGTCCACGTCCTCCTGAAGGGCGGCGTGGACGGTGGCCGCGGGCGTCTGCCACAGCCCCGTGTAGATGACCTCCATACCGGCGTCGCGGAGGTTGCGGACGATGAGTTTGGCCCCCCGGTCGTGGCCGTCGAGGCCGATCTTGGCGATGAGCACGCGTACCGGGCGATTCATGGACGCTCCGCTGAGGGCGTGGGCCGCCCGCACCGCACGGCGCGGCGACCGAAAACCGCAGTTTATCGCGGGCGGGGCTTGACAGACAAGGCGTCCGCGGACTCCGCGGGATACGCGATGAACTCGACCCAGCGGTCGCCGGGGGCCGCGAGATAGAAGCTGCGTGTGCGGTCGCGATGCGTGCGAATCGGGCGGTTATGGGTCGCGGCCAGTTGCTCCAGCTCCGGCTCGCTGACGCGCCAGGCGACGTGGTCGGGGTGGTCACCCTGGCGAATGAACGCGACCTTCGTCCCCGCCGCCTCGATGAACGCCCACGTGGCGTCCTGATACAGCACACGCGTGCCGGGGATCGTCTGGCAATACCACGCCACCGCCGCCGCCACATCCTCGACCTGCTGGGCGACGTGATCGAAAATCATGCGGGGTGCTCCTGGGCGCGGCGGGACGCCGCCGCCGCTGGGATTGTAGCGCGGCCCGGCGCTGCCACACCGGCGAAGTTCAGCTACACTCTGGCGACTGTGGGCCGAACAGGGCCAAGCCGGCCCGACTGCCTGTGCCGCCACTACCCTGGAGAAGAGCCGATGCCGGAAACTCGTATGGAACGTGATTCGATGGGGGAAATGGAGGTGCCGCGGCACGCGCTGTGGGGGGCGTCCACGCAGCGGGCCGTGCTTAACTTCCCGATCAGCGGCTACCGCTTTGGCCGGCGGTTCATCCGCGCGCTCGGCTTGCTCAAATACGCAGCCGCCGAAGCCAATAAGCGGTTGGGCAAACTGGATCCCCACCTCGGGGCGCTCATCCAGCGGGCGGCCCGCGAGGTAGTCGACGGTCGCCACGACGACCACTTCGTCCTCGACGTGTTCCAGACCGGCTCCGGCACCTCGACCAACATGAACGCGAACGAGGTGATCGCGACGCGGGCGCGGCAGTTGGCCGGTAGCGACGGAGCGACGGGGCGACGGAGCGACGAAGGGGCGTCGCACATTCACCCCAACGACCACGTCAACATGGGCCAGTCGTCCAACGACGTGATCCCCAGCGCGATGCACATCGCGGTGGTCGAGGCCCTGCACGGCGACCTGATGCCCGCGCTGCACAAGCTGCACAAGGCCCTCAAGGCGAAGGCCGAGCAATTCGACGAGATCGTCAAGATCGGCCGCACGCACTTGATGGACGCCACGCCGATTCGCCTGGGGCAGGAATTCGGCGGCTACGCGAGCCAGATTGCGCACGCCGACCGGCGGATCATGACCAAGATCATCGCCCTGCGCGAGCTGCCGATCGGCGGGACGGCGGTCGGCACCGGGATCAACACGCATCCGCAGTTCGCCAAGCTCGTCTGCGAAGTCCTGAACCACGAGACCCGCGAGCAGTTCCACGAAGCCGCGAACCACTTTGAGGCCCAGCACGCGAAGGACGGGCTGGTCGAGGCCGCGGGCGTACTGCGCACGATCGCGATCAGCCTGACGAAGATCGCCAACGACATTCGCTGGCTGGGCAGCGGCCCGCGCTGCGGCCTGGGCGAGCTGAGCTTGCCGGCGACGCAGCCCGGCAGCTCGATCATGCCCGGCAAGGTGAACCCCGTCATCTGCGAGTCGGTTATGCAGGTCTGTGCCCAAGTGATCGGCAACGACCAGGCCGTCACCTACGCCGCCGCGCTGCTCGGTAATCTCGATTTGCACACGGGGATGCCGGTGATGATCCACAATTTGCTGGAGTCGATCCGGCTGCTGACGAACGCGTGCAACGTGTTCGTTGAGAAGTGCATCGCCGGGCTGGAGGCGAACCGGCCGCGGTGCGAGGCGCTGGTCGAGCAATCGCTGGCCATGTGTACGAGCCTGGCCCCGCTGATCGGCTATGACGCCGCCGCGGCCATCGCGAAGGAGGCGTCCGCGACGGGCAAGACGGTGCGGCAGGTGGCACTGGAGAAGAAGGTGCTGGACGAAGCGAAGCTGCGGGAGGTGCTGGACCCGCGGGCGATGACGGCGCCGAGCGATCGGACCACGCCTGCGTCAGCATAGGCCTCCCGAACCATGTTCCGGCGATGTCGTGCCAGGCGGGCCGCGATCCGGGTTGGCCTCCGCCGCGCCATAATGCGCGCAGGAGATGGACGGCATGACCAACGAGTTCACTGGCGTGTTTGAACGCGCCACGGCGAGTGGTACATCGGCTACTGCCCCGGTGTGCCCGGCGCCAACGGGCAGGGTCGGACGCTGGAGGAATGTCGCGAGAGTCTAACCGAGGCGATCAAGTTGATTCCGCACGACCGTCGCGAGCAAGGTTTGGCGGGGGTTTCGAGTGAGGCCATTCGCGAAACGGTGGTGGTGCATTGAAGCGCACCGCCTTGCTCCGACACCTGCGGCGGCACGGCTGCGTTCTGAAA
>CAYMXT010000062.1:0-7019 GCA_964394415.1 uncultured Planctomycetales bacterium | reverse complement strand
GGGGGGAGCCCGCCATGCCCTGTGGATCAACCCGCGTACCGGTGCCATCCAGTCGATCCCGCGCCACGCCGAGCTCCGACCGACTCGCCGAACGGATCCGCACCGGGCTGGGCATTCCGCGGCCGTAGCGCGGCGCTAGCCGACATTCGCCCGATACCACTCGATCGACCGCCGCAGACCCTCGGGGAACAGGATGCGCGGGTCGTAGCCCAGCACGCGCCGCGTTTCATCGATGTCCGCCAGGCTGTGCCGCACGTCGCCGGCCCGCGCGGGTTGATAGTCGGGCCGGAGGTCGGTCCCCAGCAAGCGGTTCAGTTCCGTGACAATCGCGTTCAGGGTTGTCCGCTCGCCGCACGCGACGTTGAGCACTTCGCCGTGGGTCTCGGGCGCGTTGGCCGCGAGCAGGTTCGCCTGCACGACGTTCTCGATGAAGCAGAAATCACGCGAGTGCTCCCCGTCGCCGTAGATGACCGGCCGCTGACCCTTGAGCATCCGGCTGACAAACGCGGGAATGACGGCGGCATATAGCCCGGCCGGGTCCTGCCGCGGGCCGAACACGTTGAAGTACCGCAGCGAAATCGTCTGAAGGCCATACACGCGGAACCAGACGGTGCAGTACATCTCCGCCGCCAGCTTGCTCACCGCATACGGGCTCAGCGGCAACGGCAACATGCCCACCGTCTTCGGCATCACCGGCGTGTCGCCGTAGGCGCTGCTGCTGGCGGAATAGACGAACCGTCGCGCCCCGGCTTCGCGCGCCGCGATCAGCAGGTTCAGCGTGCCCGTGATGTTGATGTCGTTCGTCGGGCCGGGATCATCGACACTGCGCGGCACGCTGCCGCGCGCGGCCAGGTGGAACACCTTTTCGACGCCGCGCATGCACTGCCGGACGGTTGCCAGGTCGCGGATGTCGCCCTCGACCAGCTCGATGCGCCCGGTCACGTGCGCGAGATTCGCCCGCTTGCCCGTGCTCAGGTCGTCGAGCACGCGGACCGCCGCGCCGTCGGCCAGCAGCCGATCGACGATGTGGCTGCCGATGAACCCGGCGCCCCCGGTGACCAGACACAGGCTCATGATGCGTCCTCGGGCAGACCGAAAAAACGGACCGCGTTGGCGGTCGTCGCGGCCGCCAGCGTCTCCAGCGTCTCACCGCGCCAATCGGCCAGAAAGCGGGCCGTATGGACCAAGAGCGCCGGCTCGTTCGGGCGGATTTTGCGCACCGGCTCCGGCGACAGATACGGAGCGTCGGTTTCCAGCATGATACGGTCGCGCGGCACATACCGCGCGGTCTGCTGAATCAGCTCCGCCTTCGGAAACGTGACTACGCCCGTGAACGAGCAGTAACAGCCCAGGTCGAGCACGCGGCGGGCGATAGCTGTGTCCGCGGAGAAGCAGTGAAACACGACGTGTCCCGCCAGGGCCGCGTAATCCGCGAGAATCTCGCAGACGCGGGCTTCCGCCGCGCGCGCGTGAATCACCACGGGCCGGCCGAGTTGCACTGCCAGCGTGAGCTGGGCGTGAAACACCTCTTCCTGCTGTTTCCGCGGCGAGAAGTCGTAGTGAAAGTCGAGCCCCGTCTCGCCCACTGCCACAACGCGAGGTTGGAGCTCTGCCGGCACGCGCTCGCCGCGCAAGACTTCCGCCAGCGCAGTCAGCACGTCGCGGTCGCACGTCGCCGCGCGGTGCGGATGCACCCCGGCGGCGAGGTAGAGGTTGGGGTGCTCCTCCAACAGCTCGAGCGCGACACGCGCGTCGCGTGGGTCTTCGGCGACGAGGATGGCCCGCGTGACGCCGGCGTCGGCCGCACGCTGAAGCACGTCGCGGACCTTGCCCCGAAATTCCCGGCTGGTCAGATGGCAGTGGGTATCGATGAACATGAGTTACGAATAGCGAGTAGCGAGTAGCGAAAAGTGCAGCGCGCCGGGCGGTCGGTAATTCGCTACTCGCTATTCGCTATTCGCAATTGTTCAGCGGTTCAGGCGCGCGTCGAGCACCGCCTGGTAGTCGTTCTTGCGTTTGGCCCCCACGATGCGTTCGACCGGCTGCCCGTCTTGAAAGACGAGCACGGTCGGGATGTTCTGGATGCCGTACTGGGTCGCCAGGCCGGCGCAACTGTCGACGTCCACCTTGCCGACCTTGGCCTTGCCCACGTTGGCCGTAGCCAGCTCGTCAATCGTCGGGGCCAGCATCAGGCATGGGCCGCACCATTGGGCCCAGAAATCGACCAGCACGGGCACGTTCGACTTGAGCACCTCGGCCTCGAAGTTGTCTTCGGTGAACGTCAGCGTGTTTGCACCTGCCATGAGCGGTTCCTCGCCTGCCTGCGGTCGCGTGCTGCGACGTGCCGCGATTTTAGGCGGCCCGGGAGGCTTGTCAAACGAGGACACCCGCGCGGCCCGCACGTATACTGGCGGAATGTCGCCAGCGCCGCGCGGGGCTGCCCCGCAGCGCATTTTGATCATCAAGCCCAGCTCGCTGGGCGACATCGTCCACGCGCTACCCGTGCTCGCCGGGCTGCGCGACGCCCACCCCGACGCCCACATCGCGTGGCTCGTCAGCACCGCGTTCGCACCCCTGCTCCATGGCCATCCGTTGCTCGACGAGGTCATCGCCTTCGACCGCCGGCAGTACGGCCGCATGTTGAGGAACTGGCGTTCGCTGGTGGATTTCCTGAAGTTCCTGCGCGACCTGCACGGCCGGCGGTTCGACCTGGTGCTCGATCTTCAGGGCCTCTTTCGCAGCGGGTTCCTCGCGAGGGCGACAGGGGCCGCGACGCGAGTGGGTTTTCGCGACGCGCGCGAGCTGGCGCCGTTGTTCTACTCACGCCGGGTGCGCGTGCCGCGCGCGGGTGCTCCCCAGCGCGCCGATCACGCCGTGGACCGCAACTTGCACTTGGCCCGCGCGCTGGGGCTGCCGGTCGACCCGCCGCTGTTTCCGCTCGGCGTGCGCCGCGACGAGCTCGACGCAGCGCGGCGGATGCTCGCGAATGCCGCCGGCGAGCCGGTCGAGGCGTTCACGGCCGTTCTGCCGGGCGCACGGTGGGACACAAAGCGATGGCGGATCGACCGCTTCGCGGAACTGTGTGATCGGTTGCACGCGCAAGGTTTGCCGCGTTGCGTGCTGCTCGGATCACCCGACGAGCGCACGTATTCGGACGCACTCGCGGCCGCCGCCCGTGCGCCCGTGCTTGATCTCGTCGGCCGCACGTCGCTCCGCGAGTTGACCGCGCTGCTCGCGCTGTCGGCGCTGGTGATCTGCAACGACTCCGGCCCGATGCATATCGCCGCGGCACTCCGGCGGCCCGTAGTGGCGATCTTCGGCCCGACGAACGCTGCCCGCACCGGTCCCTACGGCGAAACCGCGCACGTCGTGTCGCTGCCGTTGCCGTGCAGCCCGTGCTACCGGCGGCAGTGCCCACTGGGGCACCACGACTGCATGCAGAAGCTCGCAACCGAGGTGGTCTGGCAGGCGGTCGTCGCTCAGAGCCGCTAACAGAACCCGCCACGCGAGTGGCGGGCCGCGGCGCGCTTGGCCGCTTGGCCCCGGACTTGCGTCCGGGGTTCGGATGCGCACGCCAAGTCAAGCCCCCCCTGCGAACAGCCGACCCGATAAGTAGCGAACATTGCTCGGTCCGCGGCAACCCCGCCGCGCGCTGTCCGACTGCCGGTGCCCTGGAGCCCCGACCATGCTCCTGCGATTCACTTCACGTGGTTTCACGGCCCTCGCCGGGCTCGCCGTCCTGGCGGGTGCCGCCGGCTGCCGGCCAGAGTTTCGCCCCTGGTGGCTGGGCGGGAGCGAGGGCAAGGACGGCACCGCCAGCAGCGTCTTCGCGCCGCTCGGCAGCGCCGCGTTCACCGAAGTTCTTATCCAGGAACGCACCTTCACCGCCGGCCGCGTCGTCACCACCGTCACCCACCGCACGCTGGACATGGCCCGCGATCCCGTCCTGCTCGATTTCAACGGCGACGGCAAGGTCGATCCCGTCGTCGGCTACGCGCAAAGCGACATCGGGATCATCCAAGTCCTGCTCAGCTTCGGCCCTGCCGGCAGCGTGCAATACGCCAGCCTCACCCTCGACGGCGGCGAGAACATGTGGGAGCTGTTCTCCGACGTGGCCGCCGGAGACATCGACGGCGACGGCAACCTCGACCTGATCGCGGCGACCGCCGACGGCATCGTCTATCTGCACCATCCCGCGGATCCCATGCGTACGCACGTGTTGAACGAATGGGGGGCCGTGTCCGGGGCACAGGAACTGCTCAACGGTACGACCGACTGGATCAGCGAGGAGGAGGTGGACACGCTGCTGGCCCAGGCCCTCGGCCCCGGCGGCGACGCCAGCAATTACATCATCACCGTCGTCCAGGGCTACACCAGTGCCGAAATCGCCGACTTCAACAACGACGGGTTCAACGACGTCGCCGCCTCGCGACAACTGCACATCACCCTCACGCCCAAGCCGGAGATCCCGCTGCCGCCGCTCGAAATCGTCGGCGGCGCGCTGCAACTGCTGCTCAACCCGCGCCGCGCGACCACCGGCGAGAACTGGACCGCCCTGCTGATCGGTCAGCACGAGCGGCACCTCACGCTCGACCGCCCGGGGGCCCGCGACCTGCGGGCCCACGACGTGGACGGCGACGGCGACCTCGACCTGATCTCCACCGCCACGCTCGACGACAACGTGCAAGTCATGTGGTACGAAAACCCCGGCGGCCCCGGCCCCATCGACACCGGCCTGACCTGGCTCCCGCACCGCATCGGCAGCGTCCGCGGGGCCTACACGATCGACGTGGCCGATGTGACCGGCGATGGCCGCGACGATGTCGTCGCGACCAGTCCGCAGCAGATGCAGCTCGTTCTGTTCGTGCAACCGACCTCGACCGCGGACCGCGGCTACGACTGGTTCACGACGCCCATCGTCAGCTTCGAGTCGTACGAGCCGCGTTCCGTGAAGGCCGTCGACGTGGACAACGACGGCACGCTCGAGCTGATCGTCGGCGGCACCGCCGGTGCGCTGCGCTATTTCGAGCCCACCGCGGACCCCACCGCCGCGTGGGTCGGCCGTGAAATCCTCGACTTCGATCCGCCGGGCACGGTCGGCCTGCTCGGCTATGGCGACCTCGACGGCGACGGCGACGTGGACCTCGTGACCGTGCTCGCCTCGGAATCCGACGACACGCCGGCCGACCGCGTGTCCTGGGTCCGCAACGAGCTGTTGCCGTAAACCGCGTCCGCCGTGCAGGAATCCGCAGATGAACGATCCACAGATGACACAGATGAACACAGATGAGAAAACGCATCCGAACCCCGGACGCAAGTCCGGGGACGACGTCGGCGGAGCGCCGCCGGTGGACGTGCCCGCCACTTGCGTGGCGGGTTCTGTTGGCGGTCCTAATCCAAAATCCAAAATCCAAAATCCAAAATCGCCCCGACTGACCCACATGGCCCTCGCCGTCTGCGCCGCGGCCATGTTCGCCGCGCTCGCGCCGCCCAGCGCCCGCGCCCAGGCCACCGACCTCGTCCTCCGCTATCGCCTCATCGAGCTGCCCGCCGCGGACGGCGGCCAGAGCCGGGCATACTCGCTGAACAGCACCGGCCAAGTCGTCGGCTGGGTCGAGGCCGACGGCACACGCCACTCCGCCGTCTGGCACAACCGCGTCACCACCGACCTCCACGGCGTCGTTCACTTCGTGCTGGAGCACCCCTACCCGCTCTACGATCAGGATTACGGCGAAGCCTACCATATCTCCGATGCCGACCAGATCGTCGGCACCGCCCGCACGACCATCAAGCGCGGCGACGAGGAGATCATCGTCACGCACGCGTACGTGCTGCGCCCCGCTGTCCTCACTGACCTCGCTACGCCGTTCCCCGGCGACGCTCTTACCAACCTCGGCACCTTCGGCGACCCCGGCTGGGCGCACGACAGCGCCGCGGTCGGCGTCAGCAACCGCGGCCACGTCGTCGGCTGGGCCGACCGCCTCGACCGCACCATGCGGGCGTTTCTCGTCGTCCCACAAAACGGACAGTTTTTCGTCGACGACAACGCCGACAACGTGAACGACCTCATGCAGGACCTCGGCACGCTCTCCGCGTTCGCTGATCCGGTCAGCAGCGCGACCGCTGTCAATGACGCCGGCCAGGTCACCGGCTATGCCTATACCGTGACCAGCGACGGCAAGTCCGCGTACCGCGCGTTCCTCATCAACCCCATCGACACCGACGCGGACGGCGTCGGCGACGTGTGGTACGCCGGCGCGAGCGGCGTCAACACGCTGATGACCGATCTCGGCACGCTCGGCGGGCTGAACAGTTGGGGCCGCGACATCAACGACGCTGGCGAAGTCGTCGGCGAAACCGACTACGACGCCGCGACTGGCGCCCACTACACCCGCGCGTTCCACTGGAAAGCCGGTGTCACCGCCGACCTCGGCACGCTCCGCACCGATCGCACGGCCGGGTTCAGCGCGGCCTCGGCCATCAACAACAACGGCGTCATCGTCGGCTGGGCCGAGAACGACAACGCCGACCGCCGCGCGTTCGTCCATGCCAACGGTCAAATGCAGGACCTCAACGACCTGCTGTATCTGATCGATGAGGAAGGCTACGCCGTCACGCCGTCGATCGACCTGTCCGAGGCCCGCGACATCAACGACGACGGCGTCATCACCGGCTGGGGCACGATCCACGGCACCGGCGGCACGCAGACGCGCGGCTTCCTGCTGAACCCCGTGCTCGTGTCGCTGACCGAGCTTGAAACCCTCGATCCGAACAAGCCCGGCACGCAACCGCCGACGCAGGCCACGGCGGGCACGAATTACAGCAGCGATTTCACGTATGGCCCGCCAGGTGCCGAAACACCCGCCGGCGCGGACGTGACGGATGACGGCGCGCCCGCCGCCGACACAACGCCGCTCAACTTCTGTGCCCCCGCGACGACCGCTTTCGTTCCGCTGACGTTTCTAGGGTTACTCGGCCTGGCGGTCGTCCGTCGGCGACGCTCACGCTAGGCTGGATAC
>CAYMXT010000061.1:14010-19383 GCA_964394415.1 uncultured Planctomycetales bacterium | reverse complement strand
TGTCGCCGTCGCGGCGGGCGGCGGCCACAGCCTGGGCCTGAAGGCCGACGGCTCGATCGCGGCGTGGGGATACAACGCCGGCGGCCAATGCAACGTCCCGGCGCCCAATAGCGGCTTCGTCGCCATTGCGGGGGGCGGGGGCTACAGCCTGGGCCTGAAGGCCGACGGCTCGATCCTGGCGTGGGGAGCGGGGCCGGGCAACCCACCGCCACCCAACAGCGGCTTCGTCGTTGTCGCGGGGGGCCACGCGCACAGCCTGGGCATGAAGGCCGACGGCTCGATCGTGGCGTGGGGCGAAAACGGCAGCGGCCAATGCAACGTCCCGGCGCCCAACAGCGGCTTCGTCGCCATTGCGGGGGGTGGGCTCTACAGCCTGGGCCTGAAGGCCAACGGCTCGATTGTGGCGTGGGGATACAACGGGGACGGCCAATGCAACGTCCCGGCGCCCAATAGCGGCTTCGTCGCCATCGCGGCGGGCCGTGGTGAGTACTTAGGTAGCCGCACCCTGGGCCTGAAGGCACTTTACGGCGACCTGAACTGCGACGGCAGCGTCGATTTCGATGACATCAATCCGTTCGTCTCCGCCATTGGCGCCGACCCGCTCTCCTGGAACCTCGCCAACCCCGGCTGTCACTGGCTCAACGCCGACTGCGACCACGACGGGGATGTGGATTTCGACGACATCAACCCGTTCGTCGCGATTCTGGCCGGCGGGTAGCGCGGTGGCGGAAGAGTAGGCTGGGCGGAGCGAAGCGGAGCCCAGCCCGCCGGCTACGGACTCCGCTGAGCCAGTGGATTGGCTGGTCAGGCCTGCACGTCGAGATGCCCGCCCTCTTGCGCACCGGCGTCATCCGTGGGAGACGGCGGCGGTTCGCCGGCGCTTTCAAACGGCCGTCCCTGGCTACCCGCCCCCTCGGCGTCGGCGTAGACCTGCCCGTCGCGGTCGGTGTTGTCGATCGCGTCGCGCAGCTTCTCCGCAAACACGTCGGCCTCACGCTCCGTCTGGGCCGCGCCCTCCTGCTCACGTTCCTGCACGCTGCGCGCGCGGGCCCCGTGCGTCTGGATGATCGAACCCAGCCAGTTCGGGGGCACAATGCTGGACATCCGGGCGCTCCCGGCGTCACTCCGTCGCGGTCACCAGCTCCGGCTCACGCATCTGAAGCTGCTCCCGCAGCCGCTCCAGAATCGCCGAGTGCATCTGGCTGACGCGCGATTCCGACAAATCCAACGTCTGACCGATCTGTTTCATCGTAAGCTGCTCATAGTAGTACAGCACGATGATCAGCCGCTCGGCCCGGCTCAGGCCGCGCGTGATCAGGTCCTTCACGTCCTTCTTCTGCGCTTCGACCACCGGGTCGGAGCCGCGCTGATCCGGCAAGACGTCGATCTCGAACACCTCCGTCTGCGACTCCGGGTCGGCGTACTTCCGCGACGGCGCCATCAACGTCACCGCGTTCGCATCACGCATCAGCTTCTGAAACTGCGGCCGCGACATCTTCAGCCGCCGGGCGATCTCGTCGTCGTTCGGGATGCGCCCCAGCTCCACCTCCAGCGTCCGCGTCGCGTCGGCCAGCTTGTGGGCGCGATAGCGCACCAGCCGCGGCACCCAGTCCATGTTCCGCAGCTCGTCGAGAATCGCCCCGCGAATCCGCGGCGCGCAGTACGTCTCGAACTTCACGCCGCGGGTCAGGTCGAACGCGTCGAGCGCATCCACCAGCCCGAAGATCCCCGCGCTCATCAGGTCGTCCACGTCCACTTCGTCTGGCAGCTTCGCGCCGATCCGCTCGGCGTTGAAGCGCACGAGGTAGAGGTAGTGCTCGAGCAGCCGGTTCCGCAGGTCGTCCTGGCCGGTGCGCTTGTACTCGCGCCACGCGGCCTGGAGCGCCGCCGCGTCGGAAAACGAACGCGTACACTGCTCCCGACTGACCCGGCGGACACGCCCTCGAACACCGTGACCGTTGGTACGACTCATGCCTGAACCGCCTCCGGCGGCGCGACCGGTACTTCGGGAGCCCGGTCGCTGACCGCATTGGCCATCGCCCGTACGGCCTCAAAATGCCGGCGGTCGATCTCTAGTTTTCGCTTTTGCAGGTAATCACGCAAGACCAATCTTGCTGACCAGCCCGCGAGCTGCCCAATGGCCGCCCCGGCGACCAGCGCAACGAGGGCACGCGACATGATCACCGTGGAGGTATTACCGGCGTGCAAACCCGCCAGCACGGCCAGCAGGAACGCGAGCAACCCAATCTGTGCACCGATGTTTCGGACCATCGTCGACTTCCGTGTCTCCTATCGGTCCGCTTTTTCCCCGGCTGAGGGGCGTTTAGAGGAATATGCTCGCGACGCTCGACCACCACGCTGCGACCCGCCGGGGCGGTGCTCCCGTTGAAGCCGGCCGCTTACCAATCGCTTCAATAGCAGCGTTTCTTGGGGGCGGCGGGCGAATTCTGCCGGTTCCCAGACGACGGTCTTCGACCGCCTGGCAATCGTCGTCCACGGGGACACAGCCGAGAAATCGCACGTTCCGTCCGAGAAACGCACGCGCGGTGCGCGTCAACCGGGCGGCGGCGAGCTCGGCTTCACGCTCGTTGCGCACGCCCACAATGACGACCCCCGCTCTCACGGCGATGTTCCGCGCAGACACGTACTTGAGCGTACCGTACGCGTCCGCCAGCGATTCAGTCGCGGTCGTCGCCAGGAGTACCAGCCAGTCGGCGGCCCGCACGCGCGTCAGGAATTCCGGCCCCAACTCGACCGGCGCCTCAATAATACGCAGGCGCGTGGGCGGATCGCCGTCGGTGTCGGTACGGAGGTCCGTGCTTCGTGCTAAATGGACGTGCGCGAATGGGCGGCGACTGTCCGTGCCGCGCGCGCAAGCTCGCGGACATTCTTGCGACCGCTCGCGCGGTCGGCTCAGATCTGCGCTGCCGAATCGCGCGCGGTGATCTATCACTGCCGCGATGCTCTCGACCAGGCTCGCGATTCGGACATCCGGCGCCCCGCACGCCAATGCGACGACATTCTCCTTGGGGTGCTTCGCTCCCGGCTCACATGCAAGTTGCCGGCCCAGGATGTGGTTCATTCTCGGACGGCCACAGGCGCCCACCCGCCTATCCGTTGGGCGGCAAGACTAACTCGGTCAGTCGGCTTTCGCAAGCGTTTTCCAGGTCAAGTGGCACATTTTGACCTGTGGTGACGTAAGACAACAACATGTTGAGGTGTCTCATCATGTTCAGGATGACGCCGGCGCCCACGACTTCGTCGAGCCGGGTCAGGATCACGCTGTGCGGGTCAAACTGGGCGAACGCACGGAGCGTGCGCTGTTGGACATCCGGCGTAAGCGAAGCCGGCACAACCACGTGCGTTTCGTCCGGTCGCGCGGCATGCAGAAGGCTGATCGTGCGGGCGAAGCGCCCCTGGTCGCGAAAGCCAATGCCAGGGGTGTCAATGAGTATGACTTCCACATTCTCTGAGTTGGATAGGGCTTTTCTGACCTCGTCGACTGTTTGGGCAACGTGCAAAGGGAAGCCCAACAGGTTCGCGTAGTGCCGTAGTTGAGCGCTGCGTCCGACGCTGTGTACGTCGAGCGACAACAGCGCCACCGGTTGCTTCCGCCGAAGCTGATATTCGGCCGCCAGCTTGACCAGCGTGGTCGTCTTGCCGCTGCCCGGCGGGCCGACGAGCGCAACGCGGCGGGAAGTCTGCTGCGGCGCGAGCGAGTCGGGCGCAGGCAGCGTGTGACTGGCAATGAACTCTCGGATCACCGCCTGAAGCGCCCAGCGCGCATCGCCGGCCGTCGGCGCACGTGCCGCCGCTTGTTCGACAAGCTGCCGGGCCAGGTCCGCGGCGACCTCGTTTTGGACGAGTTGCACGTAGTAGGGGTAGAACAGCGGCGAAAGATCGGGTGGTGGCACCACGGAGCCGTCGTCCCCGGACTCGCGTCCGGGGTTCGGATTGGCGCGCTCGCTATCCGAACCCGCCACGCAAGTGGCGGGCACGCCCGTGCGCGGCGCTCCGCCAACGACGGCCCCGGACTTGCGTCCGGGGTTCGGATTGGCGCGCTCGCTATCCGAACCCGCCACGCAAGTGGCGGGCACGCCCATGCGCGGCGCTCCGCCGACGACGGCCCCGGACTCGCGTCCGGGGTTCGGATGGCTCGGCCCCGTGGCGGTTATCTCGACCTGCTCACGGCCGGCCAGGCCCGCGAGGCCGCCGGCCGGCAGCGTACGGGTACCCAGAATCAGTGCGTCCGGCCCGAGCTCGCGCTTCACCAGCGCGAGCGCTTCAGGCATGGACCGCGCCCGAAATGTTTGCACGTTGCAGCTCAAGGCTCACCACTCCGTGGGCCTGCACATCCACGCCCCGGACAATCTCGTTCAACCCCAACACCGGCGTCTGCGGCAACACCGGCTCGATGATCCGCCGAATCCAGACGCGGATCTGCGGCGTACACAGGATTGCAACCGACGCCCCGGCGGCGCTCGACCCCGCCGACTCGACCTGCTTGCGCAGCTTCACCGCCAGCTCCGCCTGCCGCTCCGGCGGCAGCGTGAGCGTCGAGCCATGCTCCAGCCGCTGAATGTTGCCCTGGACGTAGTCCTCGGTCGCCGGATCGAGCGTAACGACGTGGACGACGCTCGCGGCATCGCGGTACTGGGCGCAGATCGTGCGGGCCAGGGCGTTGCGGGCATACTCGGTGAGCACCTCCGTGTCCTTCGACTTGGGGGCCCAATCGCCGAGCGCTTCGAGGACCGTGTCCAGGTCGCGGATCGGGACCCGCTCGCGGAGCAGGTTCTGGAGCACCTTCTGCACTTCGCCGACCTTGAGCAGGCCCGGGACGACCTCCTCGACCAGCCCGGCGTTGCGCGTCTTGAGGTGATCCAGCAGGTGTTGCGTATCGGCCCGCGTCAGCAGGTCCGCGGCGTTGCGCCGGACGACCTCAGTGATGTGCGTCGCCAGCACGCCGGACGGCTCGACGACCGTGTAGTTGAGCCGCTCGGCTTCGCCGCGGTCGCCGGGCAAAATCCAGAACGCCCGCAGGCCGAAGGCGGGCTCGCGGACCTCGACGCCGTGCAGCGGCCGCGACGCCAGACCGGAGTCGATTGCGAGCAGGTGATCGAGGTGAATCTCACCGTGGGCGACCTCCTGCCCGCGCAGCAAAACGGCGTATCGGCCGCCGGGGAAGGTGACGTTGTCGCGGATGCGGACCGGCGGCACGACCAGCCCCAGCTCCTGGGCGGTCTGTTTGCGGATGTTGGCGATGCGTTCGAGCATATCGCCGCCGCGGGCGCGGTCGATCAACCGCACGAGGCCGAAGCCGACCTGGAGCTCGAGGGGGTCCACGCCGAGCTGCGATTCGATCTTCTCCGGCTT
>CAYMXT010000061.1:5251-14000 GCA_964394415.1 uncultured Planctomycetales bacterium | reverse complement strand
CGCGGCGGCCGACTGCCTGCGATTGAGATACGCCGCCAGCAGCCCGCAGCCGGCGCCCATCGTCAGCAGCGGCACTTTCGGCAGCGGTGTCAGCAACAGCACGCCCAGGAAGCCCGTGGCGAGCACGAGCGCGATCGGCTTGGCGAACAGTTGCCCGAGAACTTCCTCGCCCAGGTTGGACTGCCCGGTGCTGCGCGTGACGAGCATGCCGGCCGCGACCGACACGGTGAACGCCGGGATTTGTGAGGCCAGACCGTCGCCGATGGTCAGCTTGCTGAACACGTCGAGGCACTGCATGAGCGGCATGTGGTGCTCGACCATGCCGACATAGAGGCCGCCGACGAGGTTGACGAACGTGATGATGATGCCCGCGATGGCGTCGCCGCGGACGAACTTGCTGGCCCCGTCCATCGCCCCGTAGAAGTCGGCCTCGCGCGCGACGTCCTGCCGGCGGCGTTTGGCCTCGACGTCGTTGATAATGCCGGCGTTCAAGTCGGCGTCGATCGCCATCTGTTTGCCGGGCATGCCGTCAAGGGTGAAGCGGGCCGCGACCTCGGCGATGCGGGTCGCACCCTTGGTGATGACGACGAACTGAATCACCGTCACGATCAGGAAGATGATGACGCCGACCGCCAGCGAGTTGGCGGCCACGAACAGGCCGAAGGTCTCGACGACGTGTCCGGCGGCGGAGGTGCCGGCGGCGCCGTTGGCGAGAATCAGCCGCGTGGTAGCGGTGTTCAGGACCAGCCGCAGCAGCGTGAGGGCCAGCAGCAGCGACGGGAAGCTCGAGAACTCGAGCGGCCCGCGGATATACATCACCGTCATCAACACAATCGTGCTGAGCAGGATGTTGATCAGGAGCAGAAAGTCCATTGCCATCGTTGGCAGTGGGATCAGGATGACGAAGATCAGCGCCGCCGCGCAGACCGGGAACAGCAGCCCGCGGTTTTTCGCGAGGAAAGCCAGAACCGGGTTGTGATCCAGTGCGGCCATCGGACCTCAGCTCCGCGGGGCGATCTTGGATTTTGGATTGGACGCTGATGCGCCCGTCCGAACCCCGGACGCAAGTCCGGGGCCATCGTCGGCGTGGCGCCGCCAGCACGCCGGCCCGCCACTTGCGTGGCGGGTTCGGATACGCGGTGCGCTCATCCGAACCCCGGACGCAAGTGCGGGGCACGTCGACCAAAGGCGCCACGCTGGGGCGTGGCGCCGCCAGCACGCCGGCCCGCCACTTGCGTGGCGGGTTCGGATGCGCCGCCCATCCAATCCAAAATCCAAAATCCAAAATCCAAAATTGGAACGCGCGCAGTTCATCCGGCCACCCTCCCCGCGACCTGGTACACGTACGCCAGCACCTCCGCGACCGCGCGGTAGAACGCCGGCGGAACCTCCTGACCCACCTCGACGCCGGCGTACAATGCGCGGGCCAGCGGCGGCCGCTGCACGAGTGGCACACGGTTGGCCAACGCGACCTGCCGAATGCGAGCGGCCAGGTGGTCCGCGCCCTTCGCAATCACGCGCGGGGCGGACATGGTCTTTTCGTCATACTGGAGCGCGACGGCGTACTCGGTCGGGTTGGTCACGACCACGTCCGCCTTGGGCACATCGCGGTTGATCCGCTGGAGCGCGAGGCGGGCCTGAAGCTGCCGCCGGCGTTGCTTGATGAGCGGGTCGCCCTCCATCTTCTTCAGCTCGTCGCGGATTTCCTGGCGGGACATGCGGAGCTGCCGCTCCAGCTTCCAGCGCTGAAGCAGGTAGTCGAGAATGCCGAGCACGAGCAACACCAAGCCGGTCCGCAACGCCAGGTCGTAGAGCATCGCGCTGCCGAAGCCGAGAATGCCACGGCTGTCGAGCTGCCCGGCGGAAAGCAGCGGGCCGATGCGGCCAGCGATCGTCAGGTACGCCACCGCGGACACTATCACGACCTTCAGCAGGCCAATGAGCAGCCGGCTCGCCGCCTCGGCGGAGAACGCCCGCTTGAAGCCGCTCACGGGGTTGATGCGGTCGGGCTTGGGGGTCAGCTTCTTCCAGGTCAGCAGAACCCCCGACTGGGCCGCGGCCCCGGCTGCGGTAATCGCGACGAGCAGCGCGAGGAACGGCCCCAGCAACTCGACGCCCGCCCAGCCGACGCGGGTGATCCAGGCGTGGAGGCCACGCGTGCCAACGTCAGGCGCTTCGCCAATCGCATGCGTCAGGCCCACGAACCGGTTGAGCATGAGCGGCCCCAGACCCTTGAGCAGCAGCAGCGCCGCGAGAATCGAGACCGCCGCCGTCAGCTCGACGCTGCGGGCGATCTGGCCTTCCTCGCGCGCCTCTTCGCGGCGGCGGGGGGTCGGCTCTTCAGTGCGGTCGGTGTCGTCGGCGGCCTTTAGCGGTCCAGTTCTGGCGAGGATTTTGGAATTTGGATTTTGGATCGAGCGCGCTCCCAATCCGAACCCCGCACGTCCCGGCGCGCCGGGACGGGGCACGCCGACCCACCGCGCCACGTCGGACGGCGAAGCCACACAGCCGACGGCCCCGGACTTGCGTCCGGGGTTCGGATAGGCGCCGCGGCCCCTATTCCAAAATCCAAGATCCAAAATCCAAAATCGGCAACCGCGGTTTTCATCCGACTGCTCCGGTCAGCTCGGTCACCCAGGTATAGACTTGCTGCAACCCCGACAAGAACGCGTCGGTCACGGTCGGCAGCGACACGGCCATCAGCAGCAGCGCGAGCAAGCCCTTGAGTGGAAAACCAATTGCGAGGATGTTCAGTTGCGGCATCGTGCGCGACACGAACGCCAGGGCCACGTTCACCAGGAACAGCACCAGCAACGTCGGGGCGGCGACGCGCAACGCCACCTCCGCACTGAGCAGCAACGCCCGACACAACACGTCGCTCCCCAACGCCGTGCCGGGGAAATAAGCCAACAGGGGCATTGACTCGAACGTGTCCAGACACGCACACACCAGGGCGCGGTGTCCGCCAACGATCAGGTAGATGACGGCGGCGAACTGTAGATAGAAGACGCCAACGATGGTCTCCTGCTCTTCATAGGTCGGGTCGATGATCTGAGCGAAGGCGATGCCGGTTTCCTGGGCGATGAGCAGGCCGCCAAGCTGAAGTCCGATGAACAGCAGCGCGCTCGCCAGGCCGATCAGGATGCCCAGCAGCAATTCGACCCCCAGTGCGCCCACCAACTCCAAGGGTGTAGCCGGTGCATCGGCCGGCAGCGTCACCACCGGTGTCAACAGCGCCGCCAGCGCCAGCACCAGCATCAGGCGCAGGTGCATGGGAATCGACAGTGCGCCGAGCAGCGGTTGGAACATCAGCAGTCCGCCCACGCGCGCCGCAACGAGGGCGAACACCGGCAGCTTGAGGTACTGGGCCAGCAGTTCGAATGGCATCGTCGTCCCAGTCAGTCGTCACGCCGCTCCGAAGAGCTGTTGCGAGTACTCGATGAGCCGCTGAATGAGCCAGGCGGAGAAGAAGACGGTGGTCCCGATCATCGCCACGATTTTCGGCACCAAGCTGAGCGTCTGGTCCTGAATCTGCGTGACGGTCTGGATAATGCTGATGACCAGACCCACCAGCAGCCCGATCGCCAGCACCGGCCCGCACAGGACCAGTGAAGTCACCAGCGCATCACGCCCCAAGTCAAGGGCTACCGTCGTATCCACAGTGGCACTCCCAGCGAGGACAACTCGCCACTCATCACGAAACGCTCGCCATCAGCGAACCCGCCACCAGGTGCCACCCGTCCGCCAGCACGAACAGCAACAACTTGAACGGCAACGACACCAGCACCGGCGGCAGCATCATCATGCCCATCGAAACCAGCACGGTCGAAATCACCATGTCGATCACCAGAAAGGGCAGGTAGATGCGAAAGCCCAGCACAAACGCGACCTTCAGCTCGCTCAGGATGAACGCCGGCACCAGCGCCGTCATCGGCACCTGTCGCTCGTCGAGGACTTCCTCGTCGGGTACGGGCCGCCGCGCGGCGTACTCGTACATGAGGTAGACATCCTGTTCGTTGCCCGCGGTGCGAAGCTGATCGAACATGAAGCCGCGCAGCTCGCCGCCCGCGGTCGAAATCGCGTCGAGCTGGCCGAGCTCGTCGTCCAGGTACGGCTTGATGGCGTGCCGGTGGACGCGCTCCCACGTGGGGGCCATGACCAGAATGGTCAGAAAGAGCGCCAGGCCGACGAGAATCTGCGACGGCGGCAGTTGTTGCGTGCCGAGCGCCTGTCGCAGCAGCGCCAATACCACCAGCATCCGCGTAAAACACGTCATCAGCAGCAGGAGGCCGGGCGCGACCGCCAGCAGCGTCAGCAATACGACGATTTGCAGCGAATTGCTGAGGGCCTCGCGGCTGGACGCCTTGGGCAGCCACTGGCTCACGTCGGGGACGTAGACGGGATCGTTGGACCGCGCCACCGCCGAGGTCTCGGCGGCGGACGTCGTCTCCCCGACTGCGGGCCCCGCGGCGAGCAAGAGGATCACGCACGTCGTGACGCTCCAGAGCGCGGAATGATCTTGGATTTTGGATTTTGGATTTTGGATTGACGCCGGCGTGCCTGTCCGAACCCCGGACGCAAGTCCGGGGTCACCGACGGTGTGCCGTCGCCGCGCGGCGCAGCGTTGTGGATTGGCGTGCCCCGCACTGGCGTGCGGGGTTCGGATTGGGAGCGCGCCTGTCCGAACCCCGGACGCAAGTCCGGGGCCATCGTCGGCGAAACGCCACGCCGTGGCGTGCCCCGCACTGGCGTGCGGGGTTCGGATTGGGAGCGTGCCCAATCCAAGATCCAAAATCCAAGATCCAAAGTCGCGTGCCCGCAACGCCGGCGCTGTGTGCTGTGAGGATTCGATACGTTCGCTGCGCCGCCTCATGCGCCCGCCCCCTTCGCACGCAGGCGCGCCAGGGCCCCCAGCACGCGGTCGCGCGCTGCGGCCAGGTCCGCGGTGGCATCCGCCGGCGCCGGCGACTCTTCCGGCTGCGGGTACGCCTGGGCCTCGCGGTCCAGGGCCTGCGAAAACGCCGCGCTGCTGCTGTCCGGTCGCGCGCGGGCCGCTTCACCGAGCAGGCTGGCGGCGACGTTCGGGTCGCTGATGACGTGCAGCGGCCGCACGCCGTCGGACGCGACGCCGAGCAGCACAAGCTGCGGACCGACCCGGACGAGGCACAGCGATTGCCGCGGCGACAGCGGCGTGCGGCTGAGCACTTCGATCAGTCCGGGGTGCCGCGGGCGCGTTCGCCAAGTCGGCGCAGCGCCCATGACGGTGCGGTAACCCCAGGTCAGCAAGACGATCAGTGCGACGACGCCGGCTAGTGCCGCCGTAGTGCGGACCCAAGCGCTCGAGCCCACCGCGGCGGGCCGTGCGGGCGTGCCGGAACCATCCGCCGGGCGGCGAAGCAGCGGACGCGCCGGTGGATCGGTCGGTGGCCCAGACTCCGGCGCGGCCGGAGCCGTCGCAGGCGTATCGCCGTACGCCGCCAGAGCGGCGCACGTGACGACGCAGAGGAGCACAGCCATCCTTGGCCAACAGCGATCCATCGTGCCTCAGTTCGCCCCTTCCAACTCCGGGACCGGACAGTGAATGTCGTTGATGCGGACGCAGAAGTTGTCGTTCAAAACCAGCACCTCGCCGCGGGCGATCAGGCGCTCGTTGACGTAGATGTCCACGGGGTCACCGGCAAGCTTGTTCAACTCGACGACCGAGCCGACCCCCAGCTTGAGCACGTCCTCGATGTACAGATTCGTGCGGCCCAGCTCGATTTTGACGTCAAGCTGCACGTCATCGAGCAGGTCGATGTTCGTGAGCCCGGTCGGCTGCGTCTGGCCGAGTTCGGGCGTGTCATACGGCACGGCGTCCGCGGGCGAGACATCCACGGTCTTTGAGCCGAGCAGCGCCGGGCCGGCGGCGTCCGTTGAATCGTCGCAGGGCTCCGCGGCGGGTACCGTCTCAGCGTCGGCCGCAGCGGCCGGCAGAGCCTCGTCAGGCAGTTGTTCGTCAGGCATGGCGGTCGCAGTCCTTTGCGATTTCTGGTCCTGGTCAATCCGCGCGGATGGGCACGAAGCGCGGGATCAAAACCCGCTGCACGAGCTTCTCGTCCTTGATGATCTCCAGCAGCCCCTCTTTGATCTGGTAGCGGAGCGCCCGCAGGTCATCTTCCGTCAGGGTCTTCTCCGAAGCCCGCCGGATGATCTGGGCGATCGTGTCGGCGATCTCGGCGTTACGCTCTTTGACCATCTTCTCGAGGCGCTCCTTGTCGCTGGCGGCGACGACGATGCTCAGGTCGATGTCGTAGATGAACAGCCGCCCGCTCTTGTTGTTCGGGACGCGGAAGTTCTTGACGACCAGAACCTCGCCGAGACCCGTGACCGAGCCCTTGGCCGCGGCGTCCTTCGCACCGTGCTCGCCCTCTTTCTCGCCGTGGGCTTCGCCGCCGGCCTCGGCCGGCTTGGCCTCGCCGTGTCCACCCTCCGCCTGGGCCTCGCCGCCGTGTTCGGCCGGTTTTTCCGCGGTCGCTTCGCCTTCCGCGGGTTCGCCTTCGGCGTGGCTGCTCGCGGCCTCGGCCGCCGCCGGACCGCGCCCGATGTACTGAAACACCGCGAAGAACGCCCCGGCCTCGGCGATCGCCACGCCGAGCACGATGATGAGCGTCAGCGGCAACTTCTTCTTGGGCTTGGCAGGTGCTTCCTGCGGCGGCGGAGCTTCGTCGGCCATGAGCGATCTTCCTTCTGTCCGCGCGTCCGGTCGCCGGCTCGCGCGGCTTAAGGCGGCGCATCCAGCGCGCGGCACACGGGTTGCCGTACTCCTCCCCTATCGGTCTGGGGCGGGGGCGGATTCAGCACGCCAGTCGCGGCGCGCGCCGTCGGGATGTCTTATGAGACGCGCCAGGTCGGGCGGGGCAACGCTTGCGCGGCGGCGCAACAAGCGCCGCGGGCGCGGTTACCGCAGCGCCAGCAGCAGTTGATCCAGCATCTCGCTGGTCACGCTGATGACGCGGCTGTTTGCTTGAAACGCGGTGCTGGACGTGACCAGCCCGATGAATTCACGCGAGAGATCGACGTTCGACATCTCGAGCGCCCCGCCGCGAATCGTCCCCGCCCCCAGCGTTCCGGGGGCGAGCACGGTCGGCGAGCCGGAGTTCGGGGCCACGCTGAACAGATTGTCCCGCTCCGCAATCAGCCCCGCCTCGTTGGCGAACGTCGCCAGGACGACCTGCCCGAGCGTCCGCGACTGGCCATTGCTGAAGATGCCGCTGACGGTGCCGTCGTTGCCGATGGCGTAGTTGATGAGTGAGCCGGGGGGGTAGCCGTCCTGCCCGGCCATGACGATGTCGGACGCCCGCGTCGAGAGGCCGTTGAGCGACGAGAAGTCGAGCGTCACGTTCAGCGGGCTGGCCGCGCCGCTGCCGCTGCGGTCGAGAGCGATTTGGTTGCCCGTCGCGCTCAGGAAGTTGCCGCGCGAGTCGAACGTGATCGTGCCGGTGCCCAGCACGCGGCTTGGGGCCGCCGGGTCCGTCGCTTCGAGGAAGTACCGCCAGACCGGCCCCGTGTCGGCCTTTTGCTCCAGCGCAAACGTCGCGTTGACGCCGACCGGGTTGCCCAGCGAGTCGTAGACCGTGAACGACGTGAAGACTCCCTCGCCAACCGCCGCGGCGGACTGCGTGAACTGGACGGGAACAGCGCTGGCGGCATTACTGCTCGTCAAGCTGCTGGTGTCGAGGTCGAAGGCGTTCGGCACGCCGGCGTTGCTTCGCACCACCAACGCGCCATTTTCAATCGTCACGCCCGGCGTCCCGGCCAGCGTGGCCTCGGCCTGGATACCCAGCGCCGTCTGAAGCCAGGTGGCCAGCTCGCCGAGCGTGTTGCCGGTCGTGCCGACCGTGAACTGCTGCGTCGCAACCGCGCGACCGCCCTTGGTCGCGCCCGACAGCGTGAGCACGTCGCCGGCCGCGAACAGCGGCGTGGCACTGTCGGACGCGGCCCGCAGGTCGGTCAGGGCGGTGTTGGCATCGGCTGCCGCGGCGCCGCCGTTGACGAACGCCTGCGACGTGTGGGCCGAGCCCTGGATGGCAACGTCCTCAGCAGCGCTCAAGTCGCCGTCGAGCTGGGCGTTTTCCGTGGCCCGCGCGATGCTGAGTTGTCCCAAGGGAATCGTCACGCCCTGAAGCTGACCCGGGACGACGGCGAAGGTCGCGTCGGCGGCATACCCCTGGAGCTTGTGCCCGTCGGCGGTGACGAGCTGGTTCGCGCTGTTGAGCGAGAACGCCCCGTCGCGCGTGTAGAACGTGCGCCCACTGGCGTCCTGGACGACGAAGTAGCCGGCCCCCTCCACGGCGAGGTCTCCGGCCAGCCCGGTCGTTTCGAGCGACCCGCCGCTGAACATGCGTTGCGTCGTACCGACGACGACGCCATGCCCGACCTCCAGCGGGTTCGTCCCTCCGCTGGTGCTGCTGGGCGGCGTGCCGGCGGAAAGCAGCTCCGAGAACTGGGTTTGGAACATTGTCCGCGCCCCCTTGTACGCGGTCGTGTTCACGTTGGCGATGTTATGACCGATCGTCTCGATCCGCGTCTGGTTCGCGTTCAAGCCGGACAGGCCGGTGTACATGGCGGTCGTGAGGCCCATGATGGCTCCAGGCAATGTGCCGCACCGACTATGTGTGCAGCACAGACTCTCTGTGTGCAGCACAGACGATTCGTCTGTGCGTGTAGCACAGACTCTCTGTGTGCAGCACAGACGATTCGTCTGTGCGTG